>NZ_LT629796.1:5754331-6076163 GCF_900106065.1 Pseudomonas mandelii | reverse complement strand
AACACCGCGAGCAGGAAGAACACCGTCTCCAGGCCTTCCCGGGCCACGGCGAAAAACACCATGGCGATCAGTGCCGTGACCTGGTGTTTGGAGCCGGTCAGCGCGTGGTCGAGGGAGACGTGCAGCGAGTGCTTGATCGAACGCGCCACTTTGCGCATCCAGAAGACCATGGAGCTGAGAATGCCGACAGCCACCAGGCCGACCACACCTTCAAACAACTCCTGTTGTTTCTGCGGGAATTCGGCGCTCACCAGCTCCAGACCACCGCCCACCAACAAGGCCAGCGCAACGGCAAGGAAAACGCCGATCCAAACGGCGGGCATCCACTGGCCACGGCCGGTCTGCTTGAGGTAGCTGGCGATGATGCCAACGATCAACGCGGCTTCAATGCCTTCGCGCAGCATGATCAGAAAAGGAACAAGCATTCAGCACCGTCGTGGAATTAGATAGGGTGCTAAGTTGTAACATAATGACACTCATTCCCAAATGGCATTCATTGGCATTTACCTGAACCTAACCTGAACAACTCTAAAGATCACACCACCCCCTTGTAGGAGCGAGGCTTGCCCGCGAAGAACGATTACTCGGTATCAGGGCAAGACCGAGTCGCCTGCTTCGCGGGCAAGTCGGATCGCCGCACCGCTCGCTCCTACAGGATTGGGTCGCTGTGCGCTAAGATGCCGGCACTCAAACAAGATCAAGGCCCACCTCGCTCAATGTCGGAAAAAGACACCATCGCCATCCAACTGGTGCGTGAAGCCCTGTTGCAAAGCTGCGCCCCCGGAGCCGCCACCGACGAGGTATTGAACAAGGTCGGCATCGATCCGCAGCTGCTGCAAACCAGCGATGCCCGCGTTCCGGCGACGGCGTATGCACGGCTTTGGCGCTTGCTGGCCAGGCGCGGGGACGATGAATTTTTTGGCATGGACCCGCGCAAACTCAAATCCGGCAGCCTTGAGTTTCTCTGCCGCAGCTCGATGATCCAGCCGAGCCTGGCAGCCGGCCTGACCTCAGGCCTGAGTTTCCTGTCGTTGATGCTCGAACGCATGCCGGCGCAGCTGGTTCGTCAGCAAAGCCTGGCGGAGATCGTGTTGCTGGAAGATGAGCTGGACCCGCGCCGGGCCTTTACCTATTTCACCTACTGGATGATCGTGCACGGCGTTGCCTGTTGGCTGGCGGGGCGGCGGATACCGATTCTGGCCATTGAATTACGTTGCCCGGCGCCGGATTTCTGCGATGACTATCAGGTGATGTTTTCCGAGAACCTGCGATTCGACCGGCCCCGCACCCGGATGATTTTCTCGGCGGATTGCCTGGACTTGCCGATCAAGCGCAGCCCGGAAGAACTCAAGCGCTTCCTGGCCCATGCGCCAGCGAATATTCTGGTCAAGTACCGCGACCCGGAGAGCCTGGCGAGCCGGATCAAGCATGATTTACGCCAGTTGCCCGCCGATCAGTGGCCGGAGACCGAGCCTCTGGCGCAGCAACTGTGCATGTCGGCCTCGACCTTGCGCCGGCGCCTGGCGGAGGAAGGGCAGACCTATCAAGGGCTCAAGGACAGCGTGCGCAAGGAATTGGCCATTGTCTGGCTGGCTGAGCCGAGTATCAGCTTTGCCGAGATCGCCACGCGGCTGGGGTTTGCGGATGCGAGTTCGTTCTACAAGGCGTTTCGCAAGTGGTCGGGGTCCAATCCTGGGCATTATCGGAGTTTGATCCTCAACGAAGCGAGCTAGATACCGATCATTCCCACGCATTGGCTACCTTGGCCAAACCAGTCAGACAACTTGATAGCTTTGACCATTGCCCCGAGCCCCGCGTGGGGTGAGTATTTCTGTGGTTTTTACGGTTCCCCCAACCTAATAAAAATACACAGGGATTCTGGCAATGCGCGATTACTTGTCTGCCACGTCACAGTTCAATTATCAGCACACCGTCGACGCCGCCCTGGCCGGCGATCTGACTGCCCTAAACGCCTGCGTCGAGTGTTGCGACCGGCATGCCTTGCCGGGGCGTATTGCGCTGTTCTGGGAAGGCCGCGACGGCGCCAGCGCCACGTACACCTTCAAGGACTTGCAGGACAAAGCCGCGCGCTTTGCCAACTTCCTTCTGGCCCAGGGCGTGAAAAAAGGCGACAAGGTCGCCGGCCTGCTGCCACGTAATATCGAATTGCTGATCACCGTCTTCGCCACCTGGCGCATCGGCGCGGTCTATCAGCCGCTGTTTACCGCCTTCGGCCCGAAAGCCATCGAACACCGACTCAGCTGCTCCGGCGCCAAAGTGGTGGTGACCGATGCGGTCAATCGCCCCAAACTCATTGAAGTCGCCGACTGCCCGACCATCGTTACCGTCGGCGGTGCGAAAGGCCAAGGCATCGTCCGTGGCGATTACAGCTTCTGGGCCGAACTGGCCAATTATTCCCCCGAGTGCGAACCGGTATTGCTGACCGGCGAAGACCCGTTCCTGCTGATGTTCACCTCGGGCACCACCGGCCCGTCGAAAGCCCTGTCGGTGCCGCTCAAAGCCATTGTCGCTTTCCAGAGCTACACCCGCGACGCCGTGGACCTGCGCCCCGAAGACGCGTTCTGGAACGTCGCCGATCCGGGCTGGGCCTACGGCATCTATTTCGGCGTCACCGGTCCCATGGCGATGGGGCATCCGATCACCTTTTACGATGGCCCGTTCACCCTCGAAAGCACCTGCCGGGTGATCAATAAATACGGGATCACCAACCTCACCGGGTCACCGACGGCCTATCGCTTGCTGATTGCCGGTGGCGACGAGTTCGCCAAGTCGATCAAGGGCAAACTGCGTATCGTCAGCAGCGCCGGTGAGCCGCTGAACCCGGAAGTGATCCGTTGGTTCGCCGACAACCTCGGGGTGGTCATTCATGACCATTACGGCCAGACCGAACTGGGCATGGTCCTGTGCAATCACCATGGCCTGGAGCACCCGATCCACTTGGGCGCCGCCGGGTTTGCCTCGCCGGGCCACCGCATCGTGGTGCTCGACGACGAATACAAGGAGCTCGGCGTCGGCCAGCCCGGCATCCTCGCCATCGACCGTACCCAGTCGCCGATGTGCTGGTTCGCCGGTTACGAAGGCGCGCCAACCAAGGCCTTCGTTGGCAACTACTACCTGAGTGGCGACACCGTCGAGTGGAACCCGGACGGCAGCATCAGCTTCGTCGGGCGCAGCGATGACGTGATCACCACTTCCGGCTACCGCGTCGGCCCGTTCGATGTGGAAAGTGCATTGATCGAACACCCGTCAGTGATCGAAGCGGCCGTCGTCGGAAAACCCGATCCGGAGCGCACCGAACTGGTCAAAGCCTTCGTCGTGATTTGCGAGCAATACCGCCCGACGCCGGAGCTGGCCGAAGAACTGCGTCAACACGTGCGCAAGCGTCTGGCCGCGCATTCGTACCCGCGTGAAATCGAATTTGTCAGCGAGTTGCCGAAAACCCCAAGCGGCAAATTGCAGCGCTTTATCTTGCGCAACCAGGAAATCGCCAAGGCTCAAGAGGCTGCGGCGAAGAACGTTTAGCTTGAATCAAGGACACAATGATGCAGATCGAAAACAAGGTTTTTCTCGTCACCGGCGGTGCCTCGGGCCTCGGTGCGGCCACCGCTGAAATGCTGGTCGCGGCTGGCGCCAAAGTGATGCTGGTGGACATGAACGCCGAGGCGGTCGCGGCCCAGGCGCAACGTCTCGGCGCGCAAAGCGTAGTGGCCGACATCAGCGACGAAGCCGCTGCCGAAGCCGCTGTGCAGGCGACGGTGAAAGCCTTCGGCGGTCTCAACGGTCTGGTCAATTGCGCCGGCATCGTGCGTGGCGAGAAGATCCTCGGCAAGACTGGCCCGCACGCGCTGGCCAGTTTCAGCCAGGTGATCAACGTCAACCTGATCGGCAGCTTCAATATGCTGCGCCTGGCTTCGGCGGCCATCGCCGAAACCGAAGCGGATGCCGACGGCGAACGCGGCGTGATCATCAACACCGCCTCAGCCGCGGCTTACGATGGCCAGATTGGCCAGGCCGCTTATGCAGCGTCCAAAGGCGCGATCGTCAGCCTGACCTTGCCCGCCGCCCGTGAACTGGCGCGCTTCGGCATCCGCGTGATGACCATCGCCCCCGGCATTTTTGAAACCCCGATGATGGCCGGCATGACCCCGGAAGTCCGCGCGTCCCTGGCGGCTGGTGTGCCATTTCCGCCGCGTCTGGGCAAACCGGGCGAGTATGCTGCGCTGGTCAGGCATATCATTGAAAACAGCATGCTCAATGGCGAGGTGATCCGTCTCGACGGTGCCTTGCGCATGGCCGCTAAATAAGGAGGATTTGTCATGACTATTGCCAACGATCCCATCGTTATCGTCAGCGCCGTCCGCACCCCGATGGGCGGTTTCCAGGGCGACCTGAAAAGCCTGACCGCGCCGCAACTGGGGGCTGCCGCGATCCGCGCTGCCGTCGAACGCGCGGGTATCAAACCTGAATCCGTAGAAGAAGTGCTGTTTGGCTGCGTACTGCCCGCCGGGCTCGGTCAGGCACCGGCGCGGCAAGCTGCATTGGGCGCGGGGCTGGATAAATCGACCCGCTGCACCACCCTGAACAAGATGTGCGGCTCGGGCATGGAAGCAGCGATTCTGGCCCACGACATGCTCGTTGCCGGCAGCGCCGAGGTGGTCGTCGCGGGCGGCATGGAAAGCATGTCCAACGCGCCGTACCTGCTGGACCGCGCCCGCAGCGGTTACCGCATGGGCCATGGCCGCGTGCTCGATTCCATGTTCCTCGACGGTCTGGAAGACGCCTACGACAAGGGCCGCCTGATGGGCACCTTCGCCGAGGATTGCGCCGAAACCAACGGTTTCAGCCGCGAAGCCCAGGACGCGTTCGCCATTGCCTCGACCACCCGCGCGCAGCAGGCGATTAAGGACGGCAGCTTCAAGGACGAGATCGTGCCGATTACCGTGACTGTCGGAAAAGAGCAGGTGCTGATCAGCAACGACGAACAGCCACCGAAAGCCAAGCTGGACAAGATCACTTCGCTGAAACCGGCATTCCGCGAAGGCGGCACGGTGACCGCGGCCAACTCCAGTTCGATTTCCGACGGTGCGGCGGCGCTGGTCCTGATGCGCCGTTCCGAAGCACAGAAACAAGGTCTGAAACCGCTGGCAGTGATTCACGGCCATGCTGCATTTGCCGATACCCCGGGCCTGTTCCCGGTGGCACCGGTGGGCGCGATCAAGAAGCTGCTGAAGAAAACCGGCTGGTCCGTGGACGACGTCGAGCTGTTCGAAGTCAACGAAGCATTCGCGGTGGTCAGTCTGGTGACCATGACCAAACTGGAAATCCCCCACGAGAAGATCAACGTGCACGGCGGCGCCTGCGCCCTGGGCCACCCGATTGGTGCGTCTGGCGCGCGGATTCTCGTGACCTTGCTCTCGGCCCTGCGCCAGAAAGGCCTGAAACGCGGCGTTGCAGCGATCTGCATCGGCGGCGGTGAAGCCACGGCCATGGCTGTGGAATGCCTTTACTAAGGTTGACGCAATTCCCACTGTCGGAGCGAGCCTGCTCGCGAATGCGGTGTGTCATTCAACATTAATGTCGACTGACACGGCTCTTCGCGAGCAGGCTCGCTCCTACAGGTTCTGCGTCAGGCTCAATTTTTAAGGATTCACCATGATTCCCGATGACGACCAACAACAGATCCGCGACATGGCCCGACAATTCGCCCAGGAACGGCTGAAACCGTTTGCCGCCGAGTGGGACCGCGAACACCGCTTCCCCAAGGAAGCCATCGGTGAGATGGCCGAACTGGGCTTCTTCGGCATGCTGGTGCCGGAGGAGTGGGGCGGTTGCGACACCGGTTACCTGGCCTACGCCATGGCATTGGAAGAAATCGCCGCCGGTGACGGCGCCTGCTCGACGATCATGAGCGTGCACAACTCCGTGGGTTGCGTACCTATCCTCAAGTACGGCAACGACGATCAGAAAGAACGCTTCCTCAAGCCACTGGCCAGCGGCGCGATGCTCGGCGCCTTTGCCCTGACCGAACCGCAGGCCGGTTCCGACGCCAGCGGCCTGAAAACCCGTGCGCGCCTGGAAGGCGATCACTACGTGCTCAACGGCTGCAAGCAGTTCATCACGTCCGGGCAGAATGCCGGGGTGGTGATCGTGTTTGCCGTGACCGACCCGAGTGCCGGCAAGCGCGGCATCACGGCGCTGATCGTGCCGACCGATTCGCCGGGCTACAAAGTCGCCCGGGTCGAAGACAAACTCGGTCAGCACGCCTCCGACACCTGCCAGATTCTCTTCGAAGACGTCAAAGTGCCGGTGGCCAACCGGTTAGGTGAGGAGGGCGAAGGTTACCGGATCGCCCTGGCCAACCTTGAAGGTGGCCGTGTCGGTATCGCCTCGCAATCGGTGGGCATGGCCCGCGCCGCGTTTGAAGCGGCCCGCGACTACGCCCGTGAGCGTGAGAGTTTCGGCAAGCCGATCATCGAACATCAAGCCGTAGCCTTCCGCTTGGCAGACATGGCGACGCAAATCGCCGTCGCCCGGCAAATGGTGCATTACGCCGCTGCATTGAGGGACAGCGGTCAACCGGCCCTGGTCGAAGCGTCCATGGCCAAGCTGTTCGCCTCGGAAATGGCCGAGAAGGTCTGCTCCTCGGCGTTGCAAACCCTCGGCGGTTACGGTTACCTGAACGACTTCCCGCTGGAGCGGATCTACCGCGACGTGCGGGTTTGCCAGATCTACGAAGGCACCAGCGATATTCAGCGCATGGTTATTTCGCGCAATCTTTAAGAAGGAGTCCATTGTGAGTTACGAAACGATTTTGCTGGAAACCCACGGTCGTGTAGGCCTGATCACCCTCAACCGTCCGCAGGCGCTGAACGCGTTGAATGCGCAGATCGTCAGCGAACTGAACCACGCCCTCGATGGCCTGGAAGCTGATTCGAACATCGGCTGCATCGTGCTGACCGGCTCGAAAAAAGCCTTCGCCGCCGGCGCCGACATCAAGGAAATGGCCGAGCTGACCTACCCGCAGATCTATCTGGATGACCTGTTTAGCGACAGCGATCGCGTGGCCAACCGCCGCAAGCCGATCATTGCAGCGGTCAACGGTTTCGCCCTGGGCGGTGGCTGTGAACTGGCGCTGATGTGCGATTTCATCCTTGCCGGCGACAATGCGAAATTCGGCCAGCCGGAAATCAACCTCGGCGTGCTGCCGGGTATGGGCGGCACCCAGCGCCTGACCCACGCCGTGGGCAAGGCCAAGGCCATGGAAATGTGCCTGAGCGGACGTTTGATTGATGCGGTAGAAGCCGAGCGCTGCGGGATCGTCGCGCGGATCGTGCCGGCGGATGAACTGCTGGAAGAAGCGCTGAAAGTCGCCGCGTTGATCGCCAAGAAGTCGTTGCCGATCGCGATGATGATCAAGGAAAGCGTCAACCGCGCGTTTGAAGTGAGCCTGTCGGAAGGCGTGCGCTTTGAGCGCCGGGTGTTCCATGCGGCGTTTGCGACGCAGGATCAGAAGGAAGGGATGGCGGCGTTCATTGCCAAGCGTGAGGCGCAGTTCCAGGGTAAGTGATGTAGCGACCTCACCGACGCCTTCGCGGGCAAGCCTCGCTCCTACTGGGTTACGGGTCGTTCATGCGAACACCGATAACCTGTAGGAGCGAGGCTTGCCCGCGAAGCTTTCAAGCTTCACACCAGATAGTTTTTCAACTCCCGGGCAATCACCATCCGCTGTATCTCGCTCGACCCTTCATAAATCTGCGTAATCCGCGCATCCCGGTAATAGCGCTCCACCGGGTAATCTTCCAGATACCCGTACCCGCCATGAATCTGAATCGCCGACGAGCAGACTTTCTCGGCCATTTCCGACGCAAACAGCTTGGCCTGCGAAGCCTCGGACAGGCACGGTTTGCCGGCACTGCGCAGCCGAGCCGCATGCAGGATCAGCAAGCGCGCCGCGTTTAGCCGTGTGTGCATGTCAGCGAGCATATTCGCGATGCTCTGGTGCTCGATGATCGGTTTGTCGAACTGCACCCGATCCCGCGAATACGCCAGTGCGGCTTCGAACGCTGCCCGGGCAATGCCCAGCGCCTGGGCAGCGATGCCGATGCGGCCGCCTTCGAGGTTGGACAGGGCGATGGCCAGCCCTTTACCGCGATCACCCAGCAGATTGGCTTCGGGAATCGTGCAGTTGCTCAAAGTCACCGCGCAGGTGTCGGAGGCCCGAATGCCCATTTTGTGTTCGGTGCGGTCGACGATGAAACCGGCGGTATCGGTCGGCACCAGGAACGCCGAGATGCCGCGCTTGCCCAGGTCCGGATCGGTCACGGCAAACACAATCGCCAGTTTTGCCCGCTTGCCATTGCTGACGAATTGCTTGGCGCCGTTGATCACCCATTGGCCGTCGCGCAGTTCAGCGCGGGTGCGCAGGTTGTGCGCTTCGGAGCCTGCTTGCGGCTCGGTCAGGCAGAAGCAGCCGATCGCCTGGCCGCTGGCCAGATCCGGCAACCAGGTTTGTTTCTGTTCTTCGGTGCCGTAGTTGAGCACCGGGCCGCAGCCCACGGAATTGTGGATGCTCATCAATGCGCCCGTGGCGCCGTCGCCGGCCGAAATCTCTTCTACCGCCAGGGCGTAGGCGACGTAGTCGACATAGGTGCCGCCCCATTCTTCCGGCACCACCATGCCCAGCAGGCCCAGTTCACCCATCTTCGCCACCAGACCGTCATCGATCCAGCCGGCCTTTTCCCAGGCTTGCGCATGGGGCGCGATTTCGCCGCGGGCAAAGTCCCGGGCCATGTCGCGGATCATGACTTGCTCTTCGCTCAATTCGATATCGTGCATGGCTCAGTTCCCGCTCTGGTCAAAACCGCTGAAGAAACTCGCGACGTGCTCGGCGTCCAGCGCCTGCAAGGTTGGCGGATTCCAGCGTGGTTGCTTGTCTTTATCGATCAGCAAGGCGCGCACGCCTTCGATCAGGTCGCCGCGCGCGAACCACTGACGGTCCAGGTGCAGCTCAAGGGCGAAACAGTCTTCGAGGCTCAAGTGCCGACCACGGCGCAGCATCTCCAAGGTCACGCCCATCGCCAGCGGCGAACGGCTCTCCAGCAGGTCGGCGGTGGTCATGGCCCATTCATGGCTGTCGGCGACCGTCACTTCACGCAGTTGCTCAACAATACTCGGCACATCGGGCAGGGCGAAGAAGTGATCGATGGCCGGGCGCAGCGCTTCCAATGGCGCATCGGGCAGTTGTTGCACCGCGAGTTTCGCCAGCAGCCCTTGCAGGTCCTTGAGCGGCGTGTCGCGCCATTCGAGCTGGTCGAGTTGCTCGTCGAGGACGCCGAGTTTTTCGCTTTCCAGAAACCAGTCTGCCAAGCCGCAATAGAGCGCATCGGCTGCGCGGATTTGCACGCCGCTGACGCCCAGATAAATCCCCAGCTCACCGGGAATCCGTGGCAAGAAATGACTGCCACCGACGTCCGGGAAGTAACCGATGGCCACTTCCGGCATCGCCAGACGGCTTTTCTCGGTAACCACCCGCAAGTCAGCGCCTTGCACCAGGCCCATACCGCCGCCGAGGACAAAACCGTCCATCAGGGCCAGCACCGGTTTGCAGTAGTGATGAATGGCGAGGTCGAGGGCGTATTCCTCGACGAAGAAGTCTTCGTGCAACGTGTCGCCGCTTTTGAAACTGTCATACAGCGAGCGAATATCGCCGCCGGCACAGAAGGCTTTCTCGCCGGCACCGCGCAAGACCACCGCGTGAACCTGCGGATCCTGCGCCCAGGCGTCGAGCTGGCGCTGCAGGTGGCGGACCATGTTCAGGGTAATGGCGTTGAGACCGGCGGGGCGATTGAGGGTCAGGTGACCGATGTGGTTGCGGACCTCGGCCAGCACTTCGTTTGGCGTGGCATCCATGAACGAAGTCTCTTTCGATGAAACCTGAGCAGTCATCACTAACTCCCTGCTTTTATTGTTCTTTATAGAGAAGCTCGCGCGCGAGCGATGCTGGATCGTAACAGTGCAAATTTATGATGTACAACCGGGATATGTGCAGGTGCTTTCTGCATATTTGCATGGGCCTGTGAGAGCGAGCCTGCTCGCGAAGGCGTTGTGTGATTCAACATTGAGGTTGACGGGCAGGGCGTCTTCGCGAGCAGGGAGGTGTGCCGTCAGGAACTATGACGCAGCACTTCACTAATACTGCGACGTTTGGCGTGTAACTCACTGATATGAATCAGTTGTTCCAGGTCTTCCGGGGTGACATCGAAGAACGCCTCCATGTCCGCCAATGCCAGTTTCAAGTCCTGGGCGGTGATGGCCTGGCTGTCGATCGGCGGATGATCCGCCGGCACCATGGGCACCGGTTCGGCGGCGCGCTTGGGGTAGCGAATGCGCGTCAGGTTGTTATAGGCCAGCGCGCAGAGCAGCATGGTCGATGCGGCGAGCATGACCGCGCCGAGGGCTTTCCAGTCCAGTGCGATGGTTGCCGGATCGGCCAGCACCAACAGCAACGCCAGCGCTCCGGCCGGTGGGTGCAGGCAACGCAACCAGCACATCAGGATCAGCGCCATGCCCGCCGCCAGGCAGGCGCTTCCAAGGGTTCGGCCGAGAACATGTGCGACCAGCAGCGCAACGACGCCGGCACTCAAGTATCCGCCCAGAATCGACCATGGCTGGGCAAGGGCGCCGGAGGACACCGCGAACAGCAACACCGCCGATGCGCCCAACGGCCCGATCAAATGTTGCGCCACTTCCATGCCGAACACTTGGGCGCACAGCCAGACGCTGAACAGCGTGCCCAGGGACATGCCAATGGCAGCGCGGCTCCATTCGGAAGGACGGGTGTTGATGGCGGCAGGTAACCAGCGAGCGAGCATGAGGCAAACGATCCGTTGGTAAAAATCCTGGAAAAAAAAAGGCTTAACTGGGAAACCCAGAAAGCCCTTGAAGGTGTTCCAACTATTGGGGGAGGAACGGGGCACAGTGTGCCGTTCATTCCCGATGCTGACAAATTCATATTAATGAAGTTTGAGTGCATTATTTTTGCTGTAATGCGACTCGGCGACCGCTCATGAAACACAGGAACCCGCCCATGGCCGTCAGCGCGCTCAGGGCATAAAACATGGTGGGTGCCGGTGTGTGCATCAGCAGGAAACCACAAATCACCGGGCTCAGGGCTCCGCCGAGGGCCGCGAGGTTTTGTGCGCCGTAGTAACTGCCGCGCAGTTCTTCCGGGGCCAGTGTGTCGACGAAGAGAAATTCGGCGGGGTAAATGATCATTTCGCCGAGGGTGAAGATGAACATCGCCACGCACCAGCTCACCAGGCTGTCGGCCAGACTGAAGCCGATCAACCCGACGATAAACAGGCTGGTGCCGCCGGCGATCCAGTAACGCAGCTGTTCGCGCTTGAGGAATCGGCCGATCTGGTATTGCAGCAGGATCACGCTGATGGCGTTGCAGGCGAGCAGGGCGGCCATGGTTTCCAGCGCCCGTTTGGAGTCTTGGGTCACCAGCAGGTATTGCGACAGGTACAGGGTGAATCGACCGTGGACCACGGTGCTGAGCAGGCAACCGCAGGTGAACATGATCAGTGTGCGGTCGTTCTTCAGAGTAATCAGCGTCTTGAGAAAACTTTGGGGTTGGCCGATCGGGGGTGTCTGCGACGAGTCCCTGGGGATGCCGATCATCAGGAAAATGCTGAAGAACGCGATGCCGCCGGCTATCAGGAACGGCGCAATCGGGTACACCCCGGCAATCACCACGCCGAGCATCGGGCCGGTGGCGTAGCCGATGTTGGTCAGGGTGTAGCGCAGGGAAAACGCCTTGGCGCGTTGGCCAATCGGCAGGTTTTCGCTGAGGATCGCCTTCGAGCCGATCAGGAACAGCGCCGAGGCGGTTTCGGTGATGACCAGGGTGGCGGTGGTCAGGTAGAGGTTTTCGGCGAAGGTCAGCAGGACGAAGCCGATGGCGCTGGAGAGCATCGCCAGAATCAGCAGCCGACGTTTTTCGAGGCGGTCGATGATGTAGCCGCCATAGAGCGCGAGCAGGGTGGCGATGAACACCGCGATGCCCAGCAGCAAACCGACGTCCTGCTGGTTGAGGCCGAGCTTGTTGCTCAGGAACAAGGTGAGCAGCGGGCTGGTGATGGCGCGGCTGACGACGATGGTCAGCGAAACGATCATCAACCGGCGGATTACGAGCGAGTAAGTGGCCACGGTGGGGCAAATGTCCTTATTTAGGTTTTGTAGTGTTCGACGTGGTACCGAGGCGCGGCCATTCGCGAGCAGGCTCGCTCCCACACTGGATCTTCAGTGAACATAAAATTTGAGATCACTACAGATCAACTGTGGGAGCGAGCCTGCTCGCGAAGAGGCCGGTTCTGGCAATAAAACGTTCAAGCCAGCCACCGATCCAGCCAACGGACCGATTCCAACGTGTCCAACCGCCACAATTGCTCAAGCAATTCCCCAGCCTGCTCCTGGGCCATCACCCGCCCGGCCAGACTGAAAAACTTCTCCTCCAGCGCCGCATCACTCAACGGATTCCCCGGCGCGCCCAATGGCGGGTCGACACAAAGACTTGCCTGCCGACCGTCCACCGTCCGCACGCAGATGACGGGCTCGCCATCCTCTGACAGTTGCGAATCCACTTCAAGGCGAATGCGCGCCATCCAGTGAGCAATCCGAGGGTCGCCCCGTTGCGCCTCGTCATAGGCTTCCAGCCGGCAATGACCATGAACCAGCCGGGCGGCGAGGGCATAGGGCAAACTCATCTGTGCCGCCGCGAGCGTGCTGACATCCTGCCCACCGCACATGTCCTGAAGAAAACCGCACAACGAGACTTTGATGTCTTCAATCTGATCGGCGCCGACCTGCAGTTGATCCATTAACAACCCCAACGCATCGATTGCCGAATGAGTCCCCCGGCACGCGGCGTAGGGCTTGATCGAGCAGCGGGCGAGCTTCCACACGACGCCCAGATCCGCATCGAGCGCGGTCGGGTCTGAGGCCACGCCGGCCAGGGTTCTGAGAAAACCGCCCCAGACATCCTCGAACAACTTTTTCGGTCCGCTGATGCCTTGTTGAGCAAACCGCGCCGCCAGCAATCCACCTTCGGCCGCTCGACCGCTGTGCAGCTTTTTACTCTGCGAGCCGTCGTGAATGAAGGCCCACAGCCCACCGCTGAAACTGCCAGCGATGCCCAGTGCCGACACGGTTTGCGCGGCGTCCAGTCCAAGGATCCGCGCGCTCGCCGCTGCGGCGCCGAACACCCCGCAGGTGGCGGTCGAATGCCAGCCCGCGCCGTTGTGCGCCGAATAGCCGCCGCAGGCTTCGAGCACGCGACGGCTGACGTCGTAGCCAATCACCACGGCGGTAATCAACTCGCGGCCGTTGACCGGTTCGGTCTGCATCGACACCGCAGCCATCACCGCCGGCAGCACCACCGCGCCGGAGTGGTCGCAGCCCCCGGTGTCGTCCAGTTCCAGGGCGTGGGCGGCGATGCCATTGAGGATCGCGGCCTGAGCGGCGCCCATGCGCAGATCAGTGCCCCAGACCAGGGTGTCACCGGCTTCACTTGCGAATACCTGACGCGCCTGTTTCGCCACTTCGCTGTCAGCCCCGGCCAATGTCACGCCGAAGGTGTCGAGGATGTGCCGTTTGGCTTGCGCCACCAGGGCCGGTGGCAAATCTTCAAAGCGCGTGTCGACGCAAAACTGCGCGAGTCGCTGCATGCGTTCAGTCATACGAGGTAATCCCGGTAATGCCGCTCATACACCGATGCCGGATGATCCTCGGTCACGGGGACTGCCGAATCGGCCCACCATTGCGCGACCTCGCCGGCCGTGGCGATCCACACGTCATCGTGCTGCTGCATGCCCTCAAGCAATTCACGCAACACGCCAATTCGCCCCGGCGTGGCAATGATTTCCGGGTGCAGGCGCAGCACGTAACACAGGCCAAATCGGCGAAACCCGGCGAAGTCCATTTGCAGGTTGCCCAGGGTGTGGCTGTAAGAGGCGATTCGCGATTGTGCCGGCGGCACCGCCGGGCTGAGATTGAAGGCGAAATAGGGCTCGTCTTCCAGTTCGTAGTGCAACGGCAGCTCGATCACTTCGGGGGCGGTGGGGTGAGCGAACGGCAAATCATCGCCGCGCCACGACGAAGACCAGCGAATGCCTTGGTTCCTCAGCGCCTCGATGAAGCCCGGCGCACCGTTACCGGCCGGGATGCGAAACCCGCTCGGACGCTGGCCGGTCAGTGCCGCGAGCGCTTCGCAACCCTTGGCAATCTCGGCGCTTTGTCCGGCCAGATCGAGCAGGTCGTAGTTCTGGTGGCGATAGCCGGCGCAGGCGATCTCATGCCCGCCGGCCTGAATTGCCCGAAGGTGTTGCGGGTTTTCCTCGGCAACGATGCCCGGGATGCACCAGCTGCTTTTTACCCCGAGTTCGGCGAACAAACCGAGCAACCGCTCGACGCCGCG
Organism: Pseudomonas mandelii; assembly: GCF_900106065.1. Taxonomy (NCBI): domain Bacteria; kingdom Pseudomonadati; phylum Pseudomonadota; class Gammaproteobacteria; order Pseudomonadales; family Pseudomonadaceae; genus Pseudomonas; species Pseudomonas mandelii. The sequence continues at coordinate 6,061,666 of NZ_LT629796.1, read as the reverse complement.
CTGGGTGCCGTAACGCCAGACCGACAGCGTCTTGTCGCGGCCGGCGACTTCAGGCGCCTGGGTCAGGATGCCGTGGATGTCGTTGTAGTCGACGGTCAGGACCACGGCGCAGCGGTAGCCTTTGGGCCAGACGGTGGAATCAGCCATGGTGATGCTCCTTGAGCCACCACTGGGCGACATCGCGGCAGGTGGCAAACCACACGTCGTCGCGCTGACGCATGTGTTCGAAGAGTTTTTCCAGCAGCAGGATGCGCCCCGGCTTGCCGGTGATCTTGGGGTGGAACAGGGTGGTCAGGCACAGCCCTTCATTCATCGCGCCGTCGTACTCGCGGCACCAGTTGTCGAGGGTCAGTGCGTAGCTGGCGGTGCGGTCCAGCCCCGAGGGGAAGTCCGGCGCACGGGTATAGGCGAGGGAGGCGTAGTCGTCCATTTCCCAGCGGCCGGGGATTTCCACCAGCGGGGTTTCATGGCCCGGCACTTTCACCAGGTACGGGCGGTCATCGCCGCGCATGCTGCTGGAGTAAGTCACGCCGGCTTCCACCAGCATCGCCGGGGTCTCGGCTCGCCAGTCTCCGGAGGGGGTGCGGAAACCTTCGGCGCGGATGTTCAGGTGTTTCCAGAACACCTCGCGGGATTTGTTCATCACGTCCTTTTGCTGTTCCAGCGCCAGGGCGTAAAAGGATTCGTGTTTGTAGCCGTGGTACGCCACCTCATGCCCGCGCTCGACAATCGCCTGGCACTGTTTCGGCCAGTTTTCCACGACCCAGGCGGGGACGAAAAAGGTCGTCGGGATCCGGTATTCGTCGAGCAAATCCAGAATCCGCGGCAAGGCCCGGTAAGGACCATAACCGCCAAAACCGAAGTACTCGGGCTTGCGCCAGATCGAACCGTTGAGCATCGCATCGCCCGTCGGGCCATCGAGGTCGAAGGCCAGGGCGAGGCAGGCTTTGTTCGGGTCGGGCCAGGTGGGTTGGGGGGAGGAGGACATCGTGGCGCTCCATTTTATCTATAAGTAAAACGCAGTTCCTGTAGGAGCGAAGCTTGCTCGCGAAGAGGCCGGTACATTCAACATCTCTGCTGACTGAAACACCGCCTTCGCGGGCAAGCCTCGCGCCTACAGGGCAAGCATTACTTGCCGGCGTTGATGGTCACGGTCTTGATCGCGCCCAGTTCCAGGTCCCATTTCTTGAGGATCGCCTGATAGCTGCCGTCATCGACCATGCTCTGCAACGCGACCTTCACCGCTTCACTCAACTCAGGCTTTTTCTTGCTCACGCCAAGGCCGGTGAACTGCTGGGAGATTGGCAGGCCCACGGTCTTGTACATGTCCTTTTCCTGGGTTTTGAGATACGGCAGGGTTTCGCTACCCTGCATGGCCGCATCGATACGGCTCTGACGCAATTGCGCGCGGGCATCGGCCGAGCCTTCGGTGCCGACCACCACGATGGCCGGTTTGCCGGCGCCTTCGCAGTGGGCCTTGCTGTATTCAGCAATTTCCGCCGGGAAGGTGGTACGACGGCTGGTGCCGACTTTCTTGCCGCACAGGTCGGTGATCTCGTTGAAGTCCTTGTTCTTCTGCAAGGTGTAGAACTGCGGGCCACTGGTGAAGTAGTCGACAAAGGTCACGCTGGCCTGGCGTTCAGCGGTGTCGGTCATGCCCGACATCACCATGTCCACGCGGTCGGTGGTCAGGGCATTGATCATTTGCTCGAAGCCGGTTTCCTGCCACTTGATCTTCACGCCCAGACGTTCGGCCAGGGCATTGCCCAGGTCAACGTCGAGACCGGTGAGGGTGTTGGTGGCCGGGTCCTTGAAATCCATCGGCGGGTAGTTCGGCATGATCGCCACAACGACCTCGCCTTTTTCCTTGATGCCGGCCGGAAGCTCAGCGGCGAAGGTGAAGCCGCAAGCCATAACGCCTGCGAGTACTGTTGGGATAACTATTTTCTTCATGGTCGTTCTCTTATGAGTGTTGTGAGCGCCAAACGGCGCTTAGGTTCGAACGGCAGAAATGAAGCTTTGGGTGCGCGGGTTTTGCGGACTTATTAGTATTTCTTCGGGGCTTCCAGCCTCCACGATCTGCCCGCCGTCCATGAACACCATGCGGTTGGCAACCTCACGGGCAAAGCCCAGTTCATGGGTGACGACGATCATGGTCATGCCGGTTTGCGCCAGGTCACGCATCACCGACAGCACCTCACCGACCAGTTCCGGGTCGAGTGCCGAAGTGGGTTCATCGAACAGCATCAGCTTGGGACGCATGGCCAGGGCACGGGCAATGGCGACGCGTTGCTGCTGACCACCCGAGAGTTCGATCGGGTAGCTGTTACGCTTGTCGGCCAGGCCGACGCGAGCGAGCAATTCCACGGCTTCTTCGTGCGCCTCTTTGGGCGAACGCTTGAGCACCTGGCACGGCCCTTCGATGATGTTTTGCAGCACAGTCATGTGCGGGAACAGGTTGAAACGCTGGAACACCATGCCGGTGGACAGGCGTTGACGGGCGATCTGCGACTCATTGAGCTCGTGCAGTTTGTTGCCGACGACCCGGTAACCCACCAGTTCGCCGTCGACCCACAGGCCGCCCTTGTCGATCTTTTCCAGCTGGTTGACGCAACGCAGCAAGGTACTTTTGCCGGAGCCGGACGGGCCAATGATGCACAGCACTTCGCCTTGCTCGACTTCGATGTTGACGTCCTTGAGCGCGTGGAACTGGTCGTAATATTTGTTCAGGCTCACGGCCTTGACGATGCTTCTCATGTGGGGCTCCTCAAGAACGCTTGCCGGCGCCGCGAGCGAAACGACGCTCCAGACGGCTTTGACCGAAGGACAGCACGGTGACGGTGGCCAGGTACCAGATACCGGCGACGATCAGCAGCTCCATCACGCGGGCGTTGGCGTAGTAGATGTTCTGGGCGTTGTAGAGCAGCTCCGAGTACTGGATGACGCTCGCCAGGGAGGTCATTTTCACCATACCGATGAACTCGTTGCCCACCGGCGGAATGATCACCCGCATGGCTTGCGGCAGGATGATCCGGCGCAGGGCTTGCAGGCGTGGCATGCCGATCGACTTGGCGGCTTCGTACTGCCCGGTGTCCACCGACAGCAGGCCGGCGCGCACCACTTCGGCGGTGTAGGCGCCCTGGTTGATGCTCAAGCCGAGCAGGGCGGCCACGAACGGGGTCATCAGAGTCACGGTGTCCATCTCGAACACGCCGGGAATGCCGATGGTGGGAAAGATCAGCGCCAGGTTGAACCACAACAGCAGTTGCAGGATCAGCGGCGTACCGCGAAACAGCCAGGTGTAGGTCACCGCGACATAACGCAGGATCGGATTGGCCGACATGCGCATGATCGCCGTGATCACCCCGAAGACGATGCCCAGGGCCATCGCCAGCACCGCCATGACGATGGTGTTGAGCAAACCCCACATGATCGCTTGCGAGGTAAGGAACTGGCCGATGTACGACCATTCGATCTTGCCTTCGGCGAAGGCGCGTACCAGCCCGAGAATCGCAATGACGATGACGGTGGCGAAAAAAATCCGCCCGTAATAACGCCGGGGCACGTGGTGGTATTGGGTAATGTCGAACTGGTTTTCCGCCAGTTTTCGCTCCCGCTGGAGTCGTTCTGCCTGAGTCTGGCTCATGTTGTTTCTCCGTACACTGTTCTTTCAGATCAACCAAAATCCCCTGTAGGAGCGAAGCTTGCTCGCGAAAGCGGTGTGACATTCAACATTGAGGTCGACTGACATGACCTCTTCGCGAGCAAGCTTCGCTCCTACGGATTTTTGCGTGCTGCTTCAGAGGCGGAAACCCTGATAGTTCTCGGTCCACCGCTGCTGCGCCGCGAGGGCGGTTTTCAGACGGCCGATCTGCTCGCGCACCTGTTGCGGCGCCGTGCCACCCCAGCCACTGCGGGCGGCGATGGCAGCTTCGAGGGTCAGACTCTCGCGCACTTCCGCGGTCAGGCGTGGATCAATCTCGGCCAGCAGCGCCGGCGATGCTTCCCACAATTCAATGTCGTGTTTCTCACAGGCCTGGACCAGCGCGCCGGTGATTTCATGCGCTTCCTTGAACGGTACGCCGCGCATGGCCAGCCAGTCGGCGACTTCGGTGGCCAGGGTGAAACCGAGCGGTGCCTGGCGACGCAGTTCTTCGACGTTGACCTTCATGGTTGCGACCATCCCGGCCATGGCCGGCAACACCAGCAGCAGCGTGTCGACGCTGTCGAGCACGCCGTTCTTGTCTTCGCTCAAGTCGCGGTTGTACGACAGCGGCAGGGATTTCAACGTCGATAACAACCCGGTGAGGTTGCCGATCAAGCGGCCAGCCTTGCCCCGGGCCAGTTCGGCAATGTCCGGGTTCTTCTTCTGCGGCATGATCGAACTGCCGGTGGCGTAGGCATCGTCCAGCGCGACCCAGCGAAATTGCCGCGACGACCACAGGCAAAACTCTTCGGCGAGGCGGGAAATGTTGATCCCGAGCATGCTGGCGATAAACAGAAACTCGGCGACGTGATCGCGGCTGGCCACGGCGTCAATGGAGTTTTCGCAGACGCCGCTGTAGCCCATTTCCTTGGCCGACTGCTGCGGCAGGCGCGCGATGGCGGAACCGGCCATGGCTGCCGCGCCGAGTGGCGACAGCGAGGTGCGATTGTCCCAGTCCACCATGCGTTGCACGTCACGCAGCATCGATTGAGCGTGAGCCAGCAAGTGGTGAGCGAAGACGATCGGTTGCGCTTGCTGCAAGTGAGTGAAGCCTGGACAGATGCTCTCGATGTGTTGCTCGGCCTGATCCACAAGCGCTTGCTGCAAGGCCAGTACTTCGACGGCCAGGGTGCGCACGTGATCCCGCAGGAACAGACGCAGGTCGTTGGCGGTCTGGTCGTTACGGGACCGCCCGGCGCGCAGTTTGCCACCGAGGGCGCCGAGGCGTTCGGTCAGCAGGCGTTCGATAAAGGTGTGGACGTCTTCGTCGTCCAGGGTCGGCGCGATGCTGCCGGCACGGAAGTCATCACCGATGCGCGTCAGAGCGTCGAGCATGGTCAGGGTTTCCTGCTCGCTCAACAGCCCGGCGCGTTGCAGTTCACGGGCATGCGCCTTGGAACCGGCGAGGTCATACGGGGTAAGGCGAAAGTAGCGCTCGGGGCAACGGGACAACGCCGCCAGGGCTTCGGATGGGCCGCTTTTGAAGCGCGCACCCCAGAGACGGTCGGTGGTTTGAGACATTGTTGTTTTCCTCGTCGTAGCCGGAAGTTAGTCATTAGTTTGGTGTGATGCCGAAGAGCTTCGCGGGCAAGCCTCGCTCCTACAGATCGGTATGCCGGACCTGGAACCCGTGCCGGGATCGTTAAAAAATCAACCGGGCGTGGTCAGGCCAAAGCAGTTTCAATAGGGGCAGTTATATCGTTGCGAGAGCTGATCGAAGTGTCAGCTTTTAATAGTTCGAAATCAGTGAGTTGGCACTGAAGTACGGGGATTATTAGCGGTTGCCAAGCCTGGTTTTCTGTGTTCATTATTATTTACCAGCACTATTTTTGTTGTTGGACACAGAGTGTTGAATAGGGCGCCAGAGGTAAATAAGCATTATGGAAACCCCACTTTCCAATTCCGGAAACCCGCCACCGAAAACGTCGCATCGGGCGCCGCTGGCCCTCAGTGGCCTGGATTTCAAACTGCTCAAAGTGTTCAAGGCCGTGGTCGAGGCCGGAGGCTTCAGTGCCGCCCAGAACGAGCTGAATGTGGGGCTGGCAGCCATCAGCAAACAGATTTCCGACCTTGAAATCCGCATTGGCATGCGCCTGTGCACCCGAGGCCGGGAAGGCTTTCATCTGACCGAAGAAGGCAGTCTGGTGTACCAGGCATCCATCGACTTGTTTGCCTCGGTTGACAACTTTCGTGATCGGCTTAGTTCGGCACAGAATGAACTTGTCGGTGACCTTGGGGTGGGTGTTATTGATAATACAATCTCCGACGATAATTCACCGTTAGTGGCCGCGCTTAGAAGAATCAATGAAGAGTCACCTAAAGTAAGGTTCCAACTTCAGTCATCGCAACTGGATGAAGTCGAAAGAGGCGTCGTAGAGGGGCGGTTAGTGGCGGGCATCGTTCCTGTTTATCAGAAGCGTGAAGAGTTTGATTACTACGCGCTGTATGAAGAGCGCTCGGAGGTTTACTGCGCGCTCGGTCATCCGCTGTTCTCGATGCCGGACGCCGAAATCGGCAGCCACGTGCTCAAGGATTACGAGTTCATCAACCACCGCTACGCGATTCATCGCGACAAACTCAATTTCGTCCACTACGACAGTTTTTCCGCGTCGGCGACTCAGGTGGAAGCCGTGGCATTGCTGATCAAGACCGGGCGTTTCCTGGGCTTTTTGCCGCAGCATTACGCCGCATCGATGGCGGCTCAGGGGCAATTTCGCGCGGTGCGCCCGGACCTGATCAGCATCGTCACGCCGTTCAATCTGATCCTGCGCCACAACACCGTGCGCAGCCCGCTGGTCAAGGCGTTTGCGCAGGCATTGGGTGTGGATCTGAAGGCACCGGTTTGAAAGTCAGACACATCTGATACGCAAGACAGGGATTATTTCAGGCTGCGCATCGTCATCTGTTTTGATCAATCTGATTTGTTTTTTACAGTACCTTCTCAAGTTTTTTTGGGAAGGCGATCAAAAGATAAATTGATAAACCGATATAACAAGTCCCGCCCCTTATTCTGCGAATAATAGAATCAATATCTGTAAAGTCAGTAATCACGGAAAAAACAATCATGGTGTGGAAGCCAGCGCAAGAAATGATCAACAAGTAAATTCTTGCGAAAAATATTCTTCTTTTAAACTTGGCGGTGGCCAGCCGCCGAACGCTCGATGGCGGGGAGAGCGGCGTCGGTGGAGTGGGCACGGCGGGCAATGACATTGATCCGTGCACTTTAGCAGCAGCCTCACGGGCTCGGCATCTGCGAAGGCGGGTTGAGGTGCAGCAAGACGTAATCATCTTTGTCGAATCGGCCGCTTAACACCGGCGGCACGGCTGCGAACGGCGTGCCTTGCAAGGCCCGATAGTCACGCGCGTCCATCATCAACCACGCCGGCAGTTGAAGCTGTTCCAGCTCCTGAATCGATTCGGTGAACAGCGGCTGTAAGTCCTCGTCGATATTGACCATGAACTTGATCGCCTTCGCGTCTTTACCCATGCCATGCAATACCAGCGGCGCCGGATCGTTTTGCACGAGCGCAAAGGCCGCGCGGCTGAACGTCTGGGTGTCGTAGAGCCGGCGTTCGACCGGTTCGAACACCAGAATGTACACCGACCACAACGCCAGAACCGCGCAAAACGCCAAGGTCTGTGCCCGCCATCGGGGCCTGAAAAGCGTGGCCAGTGCGATCACTTGCAGCGCGGCGAGGATGATCAGCATCGAAGTGATCGAGGTCAGTTGCTCGGGAAACCGTCGATGGGCGTACAGCAACACGCCGATCAATACGCAGGGCGTCAACAACCACACTCCTTGCATCAAACCGCGCAACCAAACGAAAACCCGCCCCCCCGCCACCTGGAACGGGTACGCGGCAATGATCGCGGCCATGGGCAACATCGGCAGCAGGTAGCGGGCCTTTTTTGCTTGGGGAATCGACAGTCCGACCATCACGATCAACGCCGCCGCCGTGCAGTACTGCAACAGGCGCAGCGCCGGACCTGCCTGGCGCTGATGGGGCAGCCAGACTGCCGCCAACACCAGCAGCGCCAACGGATACGCCAGCGCATAGTTGCCCAGCGATCCGGTGAAGTAATACAGCGAACCGCTCACGCCTTCACTGCCGTCCATTCGCCCCAGAAACTGCATGCGCACGACATCCTGCATGAACAGGGGACCGCCACGGCTTTCGGCCAGCCATAACAACGTGCCGACGCTTGCGGCCAGCAGCACCGCCGCCGTCAGGCCGAAGCCGAACAGCCGCTGCCATTGGCGATTAAGCAGCCAATAACTGCACAGCATGCCAGTCGGGACCACCAGCCCGATCGGGCCACGAACCGCAAAGCCCAGAAGCAACAGGGCGAAAATCAGCAGCCAGCGCCGGGGTGCCGAAAAGTGGTCCGCTGCATAACCCAGATAGAACACTGCAAAGGCGATCGCCGCGAGCATCAGGTCCTGGGACACCGCTCGGACTTCGGTGACGAAGGTGTTGGTCATCAACATCAACGCGATGCTCAGCAGCGCCCAACGTGGGGAGTAGGGCGCCAGCAAGCGGTACATCAGCGTAACGATTACCGCCCCGGCAATTGCGCTTGGTAACCAGGCACTGAGGCTGTTGACCTGTCCGAAGGGCAACGACAGGACCCAGATGAACAGGGTCGAAAGCGCCGAGTAATCGGCGTAGGGCTGGCCATAGGTGGTCGGAAAAACCGTCGGCCCATGGCGCAGCATTTCCTGGGCAAACAGCACAAAACGCGAATCGAAACCGATGGCGGCCTGCTGATAAACCCCGGCGCTGAACAGCCCCAGCGCCATCAGCCCCAGCCACAAGGACTGCCGGCGTATGGGCGCCGATACGGCGATCAAGCGACGACCTGATTCGCGGGCCACTGCTGGAACGGAATCGGCAATTTGCGTGATTCCCCACGGCCTATCGGGAAGTACAGAAAACCGCTACGTGCCAGGCGTTCGGCGTCGTACAAATTGCGTCCGTCGAAGATCACCGGCGCCTTCAACCGTTGCTGGATCAGGTTGAAATCCGGGGCCTTGAACTGCTGCCATTCGGTGCAAATGATCAGCGCGTCGGCACCGGCCAATACCGATTCCGGTGTGCCCATCAGCATCAACTTCGACTCCTCGGGATACAGGTGCTGGGTTTCCTGCATGGCTTCCGGGTCGAATGCGCGCACGCTGGCGCCGGCGGCCCACAGCGATTCCAGCAGCACCCGGCTCGGCGCATCACGCATGTCATCGGTGTTGGGTTTGAAGGCGAGGCCCCACACGGCGAAGGTCTTGCCGCGCAAGTCACCCTTGTAGAACGCGTTGATGCGCTCGAACAGCTTGTGCTTCTGCCGCTGATTGATCGCTTCCACTGCCTGCAACAGGTCGCTGGAGCAGTGCGCCTCTTCGGCGCTGTGAATCAGCGCGCGCATGTCTTTGGGGAAACACGAGCCGCCATACCCGCAGCCGGGGTAGATGAAGTGGTAACCGATGCGCGAGTCGGCGCCGATGCCCAGGCGCACCGATTCGATGTCCGCACCCAGATGCTCGGCCAGTTCGGCGATCTGGTTGATGAAGCTGATCTTGGTGGCCAGCATGCAGTTGGCGGCGTACTTGGTCAGCTCTGCGCTGCGCAGGTCCATGAACATGATGCGGTCGTGGTTGCGATTGAACGGCGCGTAAAGGTCGCGCATCACGTCGCGCACGTCATCGCTGTCGCAGCCGATGACGATCCGGTCCGGGCGCCGGCAGTCCGCCACGGCCGAACCTTCCTTCAGAAATTCGGGGTTGGAGACGATATCGAACTGCAGCAAGCGGCCGACCTTGATCAGGCACTTGTCGATATGCGCTCGCAAGGTGTCGCCCGTGCCCACCGGTACCGTGGATTTCTCCACCAGAATCACCGGCTGCTCACGATGCCGTGCAACCGCTTCGCCCACCGACAACACGTAACGCAGGTCCGCCGAGCCATCGTCCCGGGACGGTGTACCGACCGCGATAAACAGCACCTGACCATGCTGCACCGCGAGTTTTTCATCGGTGGTGAATTGCAGGCGTTTGGCTTCCAGGCTTTCGCGCACCAGGCTGGCCAGCCCCGGTTCGAAAATGCTCACGTGGCCTTGTTGCAGCAATTCGACTTTCTTCTCGTCAATGTCCATGCAGACCACGTCGTGGCCGACTTCCGCGAGGACGGCGGCTTGCACCAGGCCAACGTAACCGCTACCAAATACACTGATTTTCATGAGGCACTCCTGCGTTCGGGCGCGCGAGCCGGACGTGAGTTGATGGTGATGACTCCGAGCATGACCAGGGCCACGCCGAGGGTTTTTGTAACGCTGAACGCTTCGTTGAACACCGGCAGGCTGGCGGCCAGCAGATACACCAGCGCGTAGCTGATGCTCAGCAGCGAATAGGCCCGGCCCAGCGGCACATCCCGCAGGGCGGCGAGCCAGGACAGCATTGAAACTCCGTAGGCCAGAATCGCCCCCAGCACCACGGCGACCGCCGCTGGATCGATGCTGGAAGTCAGTAGATGTTCGGGGGACGGCAGGCGCGTCATGCTCCAGCGCATGCCCAACTGCGCCGCGCTGCCGAGCAGCACGCTGCCCATTGCAAAGGTGATTCCGCGACGCAGGTTCATGCTTGTTGCCCCAGCAGAATCACACCGCCGATCACCAGCGCCACGCCCAGCCAGTGCCGGCGGTCGATGGGCTCGTGGAAGACAAACCGGGCGATCAGGGTAATCAGCACGAAATTCAGGCTGAGCATCGGGTAGGCAATGCCGACTTCAAGGCGCTGCAACACCAGCAGCCAGACCAGCAAACCCAACCCCAGCGCAGCGAGTGCCAGCCACAACCAAGGGGAGCGCAGTTTCTCGCCCCAGGCTGACGGCTTCGCCCGCCAACTGTCGACGGCGTACTTCTGGGCGATCTGGCCCAGGCAGGTCAGCAGGCACGCGGCCAACAGCAGGAGCAGGCTCATGACGCACCCTGAGGAAAGATCAGAATCACCAGATTGCCTTGTTCATAGCGTTTGCCATCCTTGGGCAGCCGTTCAATTTCTTGCAGCTCGTCCTCACCCTTGACCCGCATCACCACGCCGACCGAGCCGCTCTGACGGGCGTTGCGCATCCACTGCTGAACCTGATCGGGATCGACGCGCTGCTGCACCGAGTCAGGATAAGCAAGGCCATATTTCAGTTCGCCTATCGTGTTGTACAACGCCACGTCCGGGCGCTTCAGACGCCAGGCCAGGGCAGCCGCGGCGCCGAGATCGTTGCTCAACAGTTTCCCGGTCTGCGCCAGTTCATCGGCGTGATGGCGGATGAACTGGTCGGGCATCTTGTTGGCCACCACCGAGTCGGGCAGCCCGGCGGGCAGCAGACCGATCAGCAGCAGGCTGCCGAAGGCCGGTGCGGCCCAGCATTGCAGGGGTCTGAAAGCTTGCAGCAGGTTGGCCATGATCCAGCCGATCAGGCCGATGAACACCAGCACCAGGTTGTGCAGTTCATGGTTATACAGCGGCTTTTTCAGTTGCAGGTAAACCAGTGCGAGCAGGGCGGTCAGCCCCAGCAGCAAGTTCAGCAAACCGTTGAGGCCCAGGACCCGGCCTTGCTCCAGCTTGAGTCGGTCGGCCAGGGTATGCCCCAACAGCAAGGCCAATGGCAGCAGGCAGGGCAAGATGTAGCTCGGCAATTTGCCGTTGCTCAGGCTGAAAAACAGCAGCGGCATTACCAGCCACAGCAGCAGAAAACCGATGCGGACCTGGCCACGGGTTGTCCATGCTTGCCGCAACGCCGACGGCAGCAACGCCACCCACGGCAAACTGAACGCCACCAGCAACGGCAAATAGAACCACCACGGCGCGTCATGCTGGGCGTCGTCACCGGCAAAGCGACGGATGTGTTCGTGCCAGAAGAAAAATCGCCAGTAATCGGGTTCCTGCGAGTGAATCGCCAGCGCCCACGGCAGACTGACCGCAACAGCCACGATGATCGCCACGGGGCCGTAGACCAGCAGCTCACGCCAGCGTTTTTGCCAGATCATGAAGGGCAGGGCGATCAGCACCGGCAGTAACCAGGCGAGAAAGCCCTTGGTCATGAATCCCATGCCGCAGGCCAGCCCCAGCACCGCCCAACCGGTCAGGCGCGGACCCCGGCGGTCGCTGTCGAGCGCGAACCATAACGCGACCAGGCTCAGATTGACCCAGAAGGTGAATTGCGGGTCGAGATTGGCGTAGCCGGCCTGGCCCGCGACCACGGTGAAACTCATGTACAGCAACGCACAGGCAAAGCTTTTGCGCGGTTCGTTCCACAAACGACGGGCAATCAGAAAACACAACAACACACTCAGGCCCATGCTCAGCGCCGAGGCAAAGCGCACTCCAAACAGGTTCTGGCCAAACAAGGCCTGGCTGGCCGCAATCACCCAGTACCCGGCTGCCGGCTTTTCGAAATAGCGCAGGCCCATGAAATGCGGCGATACCCAGTCGCCGCTCAGGAGCATGCCTTGGCTGATCTGCGCATAGCGGGTTTCATCGGGAATCCATAAGCCGTGGCTGCCCAACGGCAACAGATACGCCAACAGAAAAAAACCCAATAGCAGCGGCAGTCCCCAGCGTTTGCTCATGCGCCTTGCACTCCCAGCCAGCCTTCCCGGCCTTCGAGATGGCCGCGCACGACCCGGCCCGTTGGCAAGGCGCCCGGGGCTGCGGGAAGCAGGTCGCCCAAGGGTTTAAAGCCGATACCACGCTGGCGCGCATCGGCCAGCAGTTGACGGAAATCGTTGGCCATCAGAATCCCTTCTACTTCGGCGTGGATCGTGTAGACGTTGAGTTTTTCAGCGGAGAATTGGTCGAGGATGAACCCGTTGAAGTCTTTGGCTGCGACGGCAGGGCCCACCACTTCATCGAAGGTCGGCAGGTCCACCGGAATCTGCGGCGCCCCCAAGCCACCGCCGGCCAACCTTGGTTGGAACAGGCTCTGGCCGCGGCAATCGCTGTTGTAACGAAAGCCGAAGGCCTGCTTGGCCTCGATCACGCGTTCGTCCGCACGCCAACCGGCCGACGCCGAGCACTCAACGGCTTGCCCGAGGATGTCGCTGAGGGTGTCGACGCCCAGGCGGATCTGTTCGATCAGCTGCGCCTCGCTCCACCGCCCGGCATTGGCCTGCCAGCCATGGTGATCCCAGGCGTGCAGACCGACTTCATGGCCCGCATCCCGGGCCTGACGCATCAAGTGCCCGAGGTCGCGGCCGATCGGTTTGCCCGGCCAGGCCGTGCCGGCCAGCAGAATGTCCCAGCCGTACAGGCCGGCCGCGTTGGAACGGAGCATTTTCCAGAGGAATTGCGGGCGGATCAGGCGCCACAGATGGCGCCCCATATTGTCCGGCCCGACGCTGAAGAAAAACGTCGCCTTGACCTGCGCTTCATCGAGGATTTCCAGCAGTCGCGGCACCCCCTCACGGGTGCCCCGGTAAGTGTCGACATCGATCCGAAGGCCTGCCCGCATCAGCATGATTCTTCTTTGGAGTGCTCGGCTATTTCGAGCATGGCCTCGCGCAGGAAGAAATCCAGGGTGTTGCCGATGGTCTCGCTCATCTCCACCGTCGGCGTCCAGTCCAGCAGGCGCTTGGCGTTGGCGATGCTCGGTTTGCGGTGGGACACGTCCTGGTAGCCGGTGCCGTAGAACGCCTTGCTTTCCACGTCGCGGAAACCGGCGAACGGCGGGAAGTTGTCGCGCAACGGGTGCGCTTCGAATTGACGCAACAGTTCTTCGCCCAACTGACGAATACTGGCCTCGTTGTCCGGGTTGCCGATGTTGATGATCTGGCCATTGCAGGCATCGTTCTCGTTGTCGATGATCCGGGCCAGCGCTTCGACGCCGTCGGCAATGTCAGTAAAGCAGCGTTTCTGCTCGCCGCCGTCGAACAGGCGAATCGGCGTGCCTTCCACCAGGTTCAGGATCAGCTGGGTGATGGCCCGGGAGCTGCCGATCCGCGCCGAGTCCAGCCGGTCGAGGCGCGGGCCCATCCAGTTGAAAGGACGGAACAGGGTGAAGTTCAGGCCTTTCTGGCCGTAGGCCCAGATCACCCGGTCGAGCAACTGCTTGGAGATCGAGTAGATCCAGCGTTGCTTGTTGATCGGGCCGACGACGAGGTTGGAGCTGTCTTCGTCGAAGTTCTGGTCCTGGCACATGCCATACACTTCGGAGGTCGACGGGAAGATCACGCGCTTGTTGTATTTGACGCAGTAGCGCACCAGTTTCAGGTTTTCTTCAAAGTCCAGTTCGAACACCCGCAGCGGGTTGCGGGTGTATTCGATTGGCGTGGCTATCGCCACCAGCGGCAGGATCACGTCGCACTTCTTGATGTGGTATTCGATCCACTCGGAGTGAATGCTGATGTCGCCTTCGACGAAGTGAAAACGCGGATGGCTGCGCAAGCGGTCAATGGCATCGGAGCCGATATCGAGGCCGTATACCTCGTATCGGTCGTCGCGCAAAAGCCGCTCGGACAGGTGATTGCCGATGAAGCCGTTGACGCCCAGGATCAGCACCCGAGTGCGGCGTGGCGCGCGGCCGGACTCGGCGCCACGCAACACGGAACCGTCGACCAGCCCCAGTTCGCTGGCCAGTTGCGGACCGCTCAGGTACAAGCCGTTGTCGTTACGCTGGCCGGAGGTGATGACCAAAGAGTCTTCGCCACAGGCAATGCGCAGCGGATCGACGCTGATGACCCGGCCCGGTGCCAGGCCTGCGTTGCCCTTGGCAACTTCTGCGCTCCAGACGATCAGTTTGTGTTCGCCAACGGCACAGAACGCACCTGGATACGGCTGGGTGACGGCGCGAACCAGGTTGAACAGTTCTTCGGCGGGGCGCTTCCACACAAGCTTGCCGTCGGCCGGGGTGCGACGTCCGAATACCGTGGCTTTGGATTCGTCCTGCGGGGTTTCGCTGACGGTGCCTTGACGCAACGCCGGCAAGGCATCGCGCAGCAGGTCGATGGCGGCCACACGCAATTTGCCATGCAGGCTCAGCGCCGTGTCGCTGCGCTCAATGGCCACCCGTTGCTGGGCGATGATTGCGCCGGCGTCGGCGCGCTTGACCATACGGTGCAGGGTCACGCCGGTTTCACTTTCACCGTTGACCAGCACCCAGTTGGCCGGTGCCCGACCCCGATAGCGCGGCAGCAATGAACCGTGCAAGTTGAACGCGCCTTTGCGTGCCGTGGCCAACAGCGGTTCGCTCAGCAGCTGGCGGTAGTAGAACGAGAACAGGTAATCGGGTTCCAGCTTGCTGATGCGCTCGATCCACAACGGATGGTTGGCATCTTCCGGGGCATGAACCGGGATGCCCTTGCGCGCGCACAGTTGCGCCACGGAGGCGTAAAAGGCGTTTTCCTTCGGATCATCGGCGTGGGTAAACACAGCGGCGATCTCGAAGCCTGAGTCGAGCAGGGTTTCGATGCCGGCACAGCCGATATCGTGATAGGCGAAGACAACAGCTTTTGCGCTCATGAGAGAACCTGATCGGAAGAAGTGTTAGTGAGGCCGTCGACGGTGACAACGGGTGCTGGCGTGGCGGGTTGGCTACGCAGGACTTTCTCGACGAAGAATCGGGGGCGGGCGCGGACGTCGCTGTACATGCGGCCCAGGTATTCGCCCAACAGGCCCATGCCGATGAACTGCCCGCCGGTGAACACAAACAGCACGGCGAACAACACGAATGTGCCGTCGCCGGCCCATTCGGCGCCGAACACCAGGCGCAGGACGATCAAAGCCGTGGCGAACAGCAAGCCGAGTCCGGCCATGGCGAAGCCGACGATGCTCAGCAACCGCAGCGGCGTGGTGGTCATGCAGGTGATCAGGTCGAACATCAGGTTGACCAGGCGCATGGGGCTGTATTTGGATTCGCCGTGTTCACGTTCGGCGTGGGTCACCAGGATCTCCGTGGTGTGCCGGGCAAAGCTGTTGGCCAGGATCGGAATGAAGGTGCTGCGTTCGCGGCAGGCGAGCATCGCGTCGACAATGCTGCGGCGGTAGGCGCGCAGCATGCAGCCGTAATCGCTCATGGCCACACCGGTCGAGCGCTGCACGGCCAGGTTGATCAGCTTCGACGGCCAGCGGCGCAGCGCGGAGTCCTGGCGGTTGTTGCGTACCGTGGCAACCACGTCATAGCCCAGCTCGGCCTGCGCCACCAGGCGAGGGATTTCTTCCGGCGGGTTTTGCAGGTCGGCGTCGAGGGTGATCACCACATCGCCTTTGCACTGCTCGAAACCGGCCATGATTGCCGCGTGCTGGCCGTAGTTGCGGTTGAGAATGACCGCCACCACCGGGCTGCACTCTCGATTGGCGGCCTCCTCGAGGATTTGCGCGGAGTTGTCGCGGCTGCCGTCATCGACCAGCACGATTTCATAGTCATGGCGCAACAAACGGCAGGCCGCTTCGGTCCGCCTGAGCAGCTCGGGCAGGCTGTCCTGTTCGTTGTAGACCGGGATGACGATCGACACGCAACGGATCGGATACGGTTTCACAGGCTTTTTTCCAGTGTGTTTTCGATGGCGTCGACGACACGATTGACGTCATCGGTGGTCATGTCGGGGAACAACGGAATCGAGCACAGGCGCTCCGAGTTCCATTCGGTGTTGGGCAGGTGAAGGTCAGGGAAACGCTGGCGGTACCAGGTGTGCAGGTGCGTGGCGATGAAGTGAATGCCGGTGCCGATGTTCTGTTCCTGCAAGGCCCTCATGAAGGCATCGCGATCCAGTCCGCAGCGCTCGGCGTCGATGCGCAGGACGAACAGGTGCCACGCGTGCCGCTGCGGATACGTCGGGATGGCCAGCGGTTGCACTGGTAAACCTTCGAGGCGTTGCAGGTAGGTGCGCGCCAGCTCGGTGCGCTTGGCGTTGATCGCACCCAGACGCTCCAGCTGCACCAGGGCGATGGCGGCATTGATGTCGGCCAGGTTGTATTTGAAACCCGGCTCCATCACTTGTGCCTGAGGTCTGCGACCGTGGGTCAGCCGGTCGTAGGCATCAACGCCCAGCCCATGAAACTTGAGCATGCGTACCCGGTTGGCCAGCGCGGTGTCGTCGCTGACGAACATCGCGCCCTCGGCGCAGGTCATGTTCTTGATCGCGTGGAACGAGAAGATCGCCGTGCCTTTCGCGCCGACATGTCGACCTTTATAGAAGGTGCCTGCCGCATGGGCGGCGTCTTCGATGACGGGGATGCCGTGTTTGTCGGCCAATGCGTAAAGTGGATCAAGGTCGAAGGCGGCACCGGCGTAATGCACCGGAATGATTGCCCGGGTGCGCGGCGTGATCGCCGCCTCGATGCTGGCCAGGTCACACATGAGCGTGTCGCGGTCAACGTCGACGAAGACCGGTTTGGCACCCAACAGGCAAATCATGTTGGCCGTGGACACCCAAGTCTGGGATGGCGTGATGACTTCATCGCCCGGACCAATGCCCAAGGCCAGTAACGTGATATGCATACCACCAGTGGCCGAAGAAAGTGCAACGGCATGACGGCAGCCGACATAGTGGGCGAATTGCTCTTCCAGTTGCTGGGTTTTCGGCCCGGTAGTGATCCAGCCGGAGCGCAATACTTGCTCTACGGCTGCGATTTCCTCATCGCCGATAGTCGGGCGGGAGAAGGGGAGAAACGCCTCATTCATAAGAATCTCCGGGCGAACGGCTTCCTTCAGCAAAATCGCCGAAAGAAGCGTGTTTTCAAGGGGTTGACTACCGGAGCAGGAAGCCATCAATTGACTTTCCGGGCCGCGACCGGCAGCGTGACGACCCACAAGGGCTCGTCGGGTTGATTGAAGGTTATGCCCGATTTTGTGAAAGGAACATGAAAAACCGGTCTTCGAATCGTTTATCTGAAAGTCATACAGCCACTGTTCAGACTTCTGCCGTTTATCGCGGTTTTTAGAAGAGAAGTCCTGCGGAAGTGTTCCCCTTTATATGAACAATGTTTCAATCCTTAGTTGTTTTTACTGAATTGTTTCCACTCAAGGCCGTTTCGTTTGATTGACTTAGTTAATACCCACTCTGTTGCTTCGAAGACCAACCCGATGACTGTCTACCTGGCCCGACTGGCGCCCTCCAGTCAGTTGACCATGCGCTACGTTTTGCAGGATGCGGCCGACCGTTTGGGTTTCGAAGACATGAACGTCGAGGAGATTCCCTGGCATCAGCTCCAACCCGACAATGTGATTGCGCTGGTCGCAGCGCTGCGTGAAGACGGCTACGCACCGAATACCTCGTCGCTGTACGTCAATGCGGTACGCGGGGTGATGAACGAAGCGTGGCGCATGAGCCTGATCAGTCAGGAACACTTGCTGAAAATGCGCTCGGTGAAAGGGATTGCCGGCACGCGTCTGTCCCAGGGGCGCAACCTCAGGCGCTCGCTGATTCAGGAGATGATGGCGGTGTGTGCCTCCGACCCGCGTCCTCAAGGCTTGAGAGACGCCGCCATCATCGGGATTTTGTACGGTTCGGGAATGCGCAAATCCGAGTCGGTGAACCTGGACCTGTCACAGGTTGATTTCAGCGAGCGCAGCTTGCGGGTCACCGCCAAGGGCAACAAGCAGTTGATCAAATACGCCCCGGCCTGGGCCTTTGAAAAACTGCAGGCCTGGCTGGAACTGCGCCGTTCGCACCTCAAGGAAGGCGAGGTTGACGACCCGTTCCTGTTCAACCGCATCCGTCGCGGCAGCCACATCACCCGAGAGCGCATCACCAAGCACGCGATCTATTACATCGCCCGGCAGCGCGGTGCGCAGGTCGGGGTGAAGATCATGCCGCATGATTTCCGGCGCTCGTTCATCACCCGGGTGATCGAAGAGCATGACCTGTCGATCGCGCAAAAACTCGCTCATCACAGCAATATCCAGACGACGGCCAACTACGATGTGCGCGACGACAACGAGCGGCGTCGGGCGGTGGATCGCTTTGATCTGTGATGGAGTGGATTCAGGGTTCACTCAGCACATGGGCATGGCCGATGGTTGATACGTGAACCTCACTGCCAGCGGGCGGAGCGTACAGGCCAGAGCTGCGCACCATCAGTGATCGACCGTGCGGGTCGCCGGCGACGGCAGGCTGCAACTCCACGGTCAAGGTGCAGGTGTTGCCGCTGAAATCCCGCTCGGTCACCACGGCGCGGCAACCGACGGCATCTGTCAGGCTGGGCTGGATGCTGACCAGTTGCAGCTGCTCGGGGCGCAGCATGATCTGCGCGGCATTGTTGTTACGGTGGTTGTTGACCGGAATACGGCCCAAATCGCAATGGGCCCAACCGGCCTCGATCCTGGCGGGCATGACCACGGCATCTCCAAGAAACAGCGCGGTCTGTTCGTCGTCGGGATAGCGGTAAAGGTCCAGCGGATGGCCCGACTGCACCAGCCGGCCGTCACGCATTACCGCCAACTGATCGGCGAACGACAAGGCTTCGCTCTGGTCATGGGTGACCAGGATGGTGGTGACGCCGGCGTCGGACAGCAATCGCGCGACCATTTTGCGCATGGCGCCCCGCAGACCGGTATCGAGGGCCGAAAACGGCTCATCCAGCAACATCAGCCGTGGTTGCTGCGCCAGCGCACGCGCCAGCGCCACTCGCTGTTGCTGACCGCCGGAAAGCTCATGGGGCCAACGTTGGGCCATGCTCGCGTCGAGGGCCACGCTGTCCATCAACTCAGCGATTCGCTGGTGCTTCGCGTCGCCTGTGGTCGACAGCCCGAAACCGATATTGGCGGCCACCGTCATGTGCGGGAACAGCGCGCCGTCCTGGGGAACATAGCCGATCAAGCGCTGATGCGCCGGGACTTCATGGGTGTCGTCGACGAGTGTCTGGCCGTCGAGCGAAATACTGCCCGTGTCCGGGAATTCGAAACCGGCGATCATCCGCAGCAACGTGGTTTTGCCGGAACCCGAGGGGCCAACGATGACTGTCCGGCTGCCTTTTGGCACCGACAGGCTGACGTTCTCCAGCGCTCGCTGAGAACCGTAATATTTGCAGATCGCGTGCAGTTCCAGAGCGTTCATCGTCCAGCCGTTCGTTTGGATTGGTAATAAAGAATTGCGGTCAACGGAAGCGACAGCACAATCATCAGCAGGGCGTAGGGCGCGGCGGCGGCGTAGTCGATTTCGCTGGTCATGGCCCAGAAACCGGTGGCCAGGGTGCGCGTGCCGTTGGGGGCGAGCAGCAGGGTCGCGGTCAGCTCATTGGTGATCGCCAGAAACACCAGCGCGGCACCGGCGGCGGCCCCGGGCGCGGCCAGGCGCAGGGTGATCAGCCACAGTGCCCGCGCAGGCGAGCGGCCGAGGCTGCGCGCCATGTTTTCCAGTTCGACCGGTGCCTGCGCGATGCCCGCACGCAAACTCACCAGGGCGCGGGGCAAAAACATCAGCAGATACGCCAACAGGACGGTGATCGTGGTCTGGTAGATCGGTCGGGCGAAATGAATGGTAATGGTGACCAAGGCCAGGGCCACGACGATGCCGGGCAACGAGCTGGTGATGTAGTTGCAGCTTTCGAGCAACCGCTGCAGCCGACCCGGCGAGCGAATCGACAGCCAGGCAATCGGGATCGCGGCGCAGGTGGTCAGGACTGCGCCGCAAATCCCCAGCAGCAGGGTTTGTTCCAGCGCCGGCACAAGCTCTGCCAAGTCCCAGACTTGCGGGCCGCCCGCGATCAGCCATTTGCCCAAGGTGATCAGCGGCACACCCAAGGCCAGGGCGCAGGTGGTGATTTGCAGCATCAACCCCAGCACGGTGGCTTGAGCGTCCAGGCGCACCACCCGTTGTTCACGCGCGCTGCCGGAACCGACCCGGGCGTAACGCGCCGTACCGCGAGCGGCCGATTCGGCGGTCAGCATCAGCAGGCAACACAGGGCGAGCACGCTGGCCAGCATGTGGGCAGCGGGGCCGTTGAAGGTGGATTTGAACTGATCGAAGATCGCCGTGGTGAAGGTGTCGAAGCGGATCATCGCGTACAGGCCATATTCGGCCAGCAGGTGCAGGCCCACGAGCAACGCACCGCCACAGATGGCCAGGCGCAGTTGCGGCAACACCACACGAAAGAAGATCGCCCAGGGCTTGAGCCCCAGGGATTCGGCCACGTCTTCGATCGCCGGGTCGAGCCGGCGCAACGTCGCTGCGATCGGCAAATACAGGAACGGGAAGTAGGCGATCACCGAGACCAGAACCCCGGCAAACAGGCCGTGAATCGGTGGTACCAGGCTGACCCAGGCATAGCTGTGCACGAAGGCCGGCACCGCCAGCGGCGCGATCGCCAGCAACGACCAGCCACGTCGCCCGGGCAGGTTGGTGCGCTCCGTCAACCAGGCCAGGGCAAGGCCCAGGCTGATGCACAACGGAATCGTGATCACCACCAGCAACACGGTGTTGATCAGTAACTCGCCGACCCGAGGCCGGAACACCAGCGGCACCAGCGTTGCCCAGCCGGTTTGTATCGACACGCCGATGACGAAGGCAATCGGCATCAGTGCCAGCAACGACACCAGCACCGACAAACCGATTACCCAGGCGCCACCGCGACCGGCGAAGACGCCACGGGCGCGTCGTCGCAGGTTGACGGGTATCGCCGCGGGGATACCGGTTGGCAGGGATTCAGGGATCAATTAGAGCAGCCCCGCCTGAGTCATCAGGTCCACGGCTTTTTTGCTGTCGAGTTTCGACGCATCGACCACCGGGGCGTCGAGTTGCGACAAAGGCACCAGTTTCGGATTGGATGGGGCGTTTTTGCCCACGGCGTATTCAAACGACTTGCCAGTCTTGAGGATGTCCTGGCCGTCCTTGCCGGTGATCCATTTGAGCAACGCCTGGGCTTGTTCCTTGTGCTTGCTGGACGCCAATACGCCGCCCCCCGAGACGCTGACAAAGGCCCCCGGGTCCTTGTGCTTGAAGTAGTGCAGGGCCGTGTTGTTGCTGTTTTCGCCAGTCTTGGCTTGATCGCCGAAGCTGTAATAGTGATAGATCACGCCGCTGTCGATCTGCCCGGCATTCACCGCCTTGAGCACGGCGCTGTTGCCGCGATAGGCCGTAACGTTGTTTTTCATCCCTTTGAGCCATTCCAGCGTTGCGGCTTCACCCTTGAGTTCCAGCACTGCAGCGACGATTGCCTGGAAGTCGGCACCGGCCGGAGAAGCGCCCCAACGACCTTTCCACGCCGGACCCGCGAGGTCCATCAGTGATTTCGGCAAGTCGGCCTCGGGCAGTTTCGCAGGGTTATAGACAAACACGGTTGAGCGCGCGGCAATCCCGACCCATTTGCCATGGGCAGGACGATAAGCCGCCTCGACTTGCTCCAGCGTCGTCGGGGCAACCGGCGCAAACAGGCCGGCGTTGTCCACCAGCACCATCGCCGGGGAGTTCTCGGTCAGGAACACATCGGCCGGGGACGCGGCGCCTTCCTGCACGATCTGATTGCCCATCTCGGTATCGTCACCATTGCGCACGGTGACCTTGATGCCGGTTTCCTTGGTGAAGCCCTCGACCCAGGCTTTGGTCAGGCTTTCGTGCTGCGCGTTGTAGACCACAATGCCGTCATCCGTTGCAAACACCTGTGTGGCGCCGAGCAGGGCAGTGGCCAGCAAGGCCGCTTTGAGGAAGGAAGGGGTAGAGGTGAACATTCTGTCGGCAGCTCCTGTTCTTTTGGAAGGCATGCACGTCCATTCGCGGATCAATCAATGCGAACCATTTGCATGTTTGAATCGCAGGGAATGTAGAGCTCAAAATGAGAAAAAAACGTCAAAGAAACCGTTAATACATGTCATTTACATTCAGATTAGCAGCACCTCGGCCCCTTGCCCGATGGGTCTGAATCAAACGGTGTGGTCACTGGCTCGATGGGCAGCCTTTCGAAGTTCCGCCGGCCGCCTGATTGATCGCAGCGGCCAGACGCTTGACGTTGTTCTGATGCGCCACCACCAACTCATCAATGCTGGGGCCGGAAGGTGACTGCAACGTGCTGCGGCAAGTAATCAGCGTGTTATCACTGTCGCCGAGGCTGCGCAGTCGCCATTTGACATCGATCAGCGCGTATTGCCCTGGAATCGAGTCGAAGCGCTGCACATCCAGGCGCAGTGACATTTTGCGTTGTGAATGGCTGTTGAGCAGTTGGTCAACCATGGCGCTGCGCAATTCATCCACCAGGCTCGCGGCCCACCATTCGGTTTCGAGTATCGCCAGGCCGCTGTTGCCCTGGCGGATCACGATCTGCGGACGATCAACCTGAGGCGGTACGCTGATGCTTTCAATCTCGATCTCCGAGGTACCGCCTCTGGATTGATTACCCAATTGCGCCGGAATCAGGGTGTGAAACTGAATCGGGTCACTGCGGCAAGCGGTGAGCAGTAACAGCGCGGTGACCAAGGTGATCTTCAGCGAAAAAGCCATGGTGTTGCTCCTGTGGTCAGTTGCGCGGTGGCGCCTGCAGATCCATCGGTGCGGCGTTGTTGGGGCGGCCGCGAATCAGCGATTCCGGATGGCGTCCCAGGTAATCCGAGAGCTCACGCAAGGAGCGCGACATGCGTCCGAGTTCGTCCAGGGTCTGGGTCAGCTGTTCCCGCTGCGGCGAATCTTCGGCGAGCGTCGAACTGGCCGATTGCAGGGTCTTGCTGACGTCGGCCAGGGTGGTTTGCACGCCCGGCAGCGTCTTGGCGTTGAATTGGGCGAGGCCTTTGCGCAGTTCGACGAGGTTACTGTCCAGATTGCCGGCAATTCGCTCGATCGGCAGTTGGTTGATCTTGTTGACCATGCCTTCGAGTTTTTCCTGCAACTGTTCGAGGCTGCCGGGAATGGTCGGAATACTGACCGGACGGGCGCTTGGATCGAACGCGACTTTCTCGGCCTTGGGGTAGAAATCCAGTGAGATGTACAGCTGGCCGGTCAGCAGATTGCCGCTGCGTGCCTGGGCGCGCAGACCGTTCTCGATAAAGGAACCCATCAAGCGCACGGCTGCGGCTTCATCATTGGGATCATGATTGAGCGCCTTGAGCATTTTGGTATGGGCCGAACCCAGGCGCTGCGGGTAGATCACGATGCCAACGTTGACCGGGAAGCTGCGCTTTTTCGCATCGAAATCCAGATTGATCGACACCACTTTGCCGAACTCCACGCCGAGGAATTCCACCGGTGCATCGACTTTGAGGCCACGCAGGGCCTGGTCGAAACGCAGGCTCAAGTATTGGCCCTTGCCACTGGGCGGGGCGAGGGCGGTTTGCTGGTCGGGGAACAGTTCATAGGCATACTCTTCTGCCGCCGGTTTATCGTTGGGGCTGTACTCCGGCGCGCGGAAGGCGATGCCGCCCACCAGCAGCGATGACAACGACTCGGTCTTCACCGCGAAGCCATTGGCGCCGACGCTGACATCAATACCGCTGGCGTTCCAGAACCGGGTGTTTTCGGTGACATAGGCATCGTTGGGCGCGTGAATGAACAAGTCGATGTTCACACCGTTGCCGTCAGGGTCCAGCGCATAGGCCACCACCTGGCCGACCGGAATTTTCCGGTAATAGACCGGCGAGCCGATGTCCAGCGATCCGAGGTCCTGGGTGTGCAAGGTAAAGCGTTTGCCCGGTTCGCCATAGGTAATCGCTGGCGGGTTTTCCTGGCCTTTGAAGTGTTTCGAACGGGTGTTGGACTGGCCGATATCCGCGCCGATGTAGTCACCGGAGAACAGGGTATCGATGCCCGACACGCCGCCGGCACCGATACGCGGACGCACCACCCAGAACTGTGAGTCTTCACGGGTGAAGCTTTCCGCCTGTTTGGCCAGTTTGATCGTGGCGTTGACACTCTT
Organism: Pseudomonas mandelii; assembly: GCF_900106065.1. Taxonomy (NCBI): domain Bacteria; kingdom Pseudomonadati; phylum Pseudomonadota; class Gammaproteobacteria; order Pseudomonadales; family Pseudomonadaceae; genus Pseudomonas; species Pseudomonas mandelii. The sequence continues at coordinate 6,037,145 of NZ_LT629796.1, read as the reverse complement.
CTGGTCGCTGCTCAGTTCCACGTCCGAGACCTGCCCGATCACCACATTGCGGTATTTGACCTCGGTCTTGTTGGCAGTCAGGCCGCTGCCGGTCTTGAACGTGACCGTGATGGTCGGGCCTTCCTGCATCATGCTGTGGACCACCAGGGAAATGCCCACCAGTACCGCGACGATTGGCACGATCCAGACCAGCGAAACGCTGAAACGACGAGTCTTGATTGGGGCCTGGCCAGGGGCTTGCGGCCCGTCAGTGGCTTGCGACTTCATCCATGTCCTCCTCGGTGTGTGAGTTTTTATCCTGCTCGTTATCCCAGATCAGACGCGGGTCGAAACTCATCGCTGACAGCATGGTGAACACCACCACCAGTCCGAAAAACAGAATGCCCGGACGCGGTTCGATATCGGCCAGGGCTTGAAACTTCACCAGTGAGGCCACCAGGGCCACCACGATCACGTCGAGCATGGACCAATAACCGATGAGCTCGACGAAGCGGTATAACGTCGATCGTTCCTTGCGCGCCCATAGGCTGTTGCGATGCACCGTAATCAGCAGCAGCATTAACGCGACGAACTTGACGCCCGGCACCGCGATGCTGGCGATAAAAATGATCAGGGCGATGTCCCAGGCACCGTGCTGCCAGAAATCCAGCACGCCGCCCATGATTGTGCTGTCAGCACCGTTGCCGACCATCTTCGTATTCATCACCGGCAGCAGATTGGCCGGGACGTAAAACACCAATGAGGTCAGCAGGTAGGCCCAGGTGCGGGTCAGCGAGTTGGTTTTGCGCCGATGCAACGGCGCGCCGCAGCGCTCGCATTGGTGCGGTTCACCTGTCATGTCGCAGGCCAGTCCGCAGCTGTGGCACAGGCAGAGGTTGAGTTCGCTGGCGACCGGAGGCGTTGTCATAGAATGTCCCACAGCTCACGGATATCGCGCCCGGCGATGCGGATCATCATCAGACTGAGCACGGCCAGGGCAAACAGACCGATGCCGGGCAGCACATCCAGCAACCCGGCGAGCTTGATCACCGCGACCATGGCTCCCAGCAGACAGACTTCGAGCATGCTCCAGGGCCGCAGGGTTTCCAGCCAGCGCATGCAGAAGCTGAAACCGGGCGAGCGCCGGGAGGCGAGGGCATAGCTCAGCACCCAGATCAGCAGCAACAGCTGGAAAATCGGCGCGATGATCATCGCGATCGCCGCCACCATGGCAATGAAGGTGATCGGCCCCAGGCTCAGGGCCAGCACCGAGTCCCAGAGGGTTGCGCTGTTTTTCAGGCCTTTGAGGCTGATGCTCATGACCGGGTAGAAATTGGCGAAAATCCACAGCATCAACGCCGTCCAGGTCAACGCCAGGCGTTGTTCCACCGTCAGGCCGTTATAGCGCTGGAGCACACCGCCGCAGCGTGTACACAGGGTTTTTTGATGTTTGGCGAGCGTGACTTTTTCATACACGCAGTCGCAGTGCTCGCAGATGATCAGTTGGTCAGTCGTAGCCATTGGCCGCACTCGCCAGGACGCAGGAAAGTCAGAGCACCTCCTCAATATAGAAGTGCCTTGCGATTGAGCAAATCGAAAGGCCTAAACAACTGATTGACCGCGTTATCGTTTATCGCGAGCAGGCTCACTCCCACAGGGATCGTCGTCGTCACAAATGCTGTGTCCGCCGAAAATCCCCTGTGGGAGTGAGCCTGCTCGCGATAGCGGCCTGTCAGCCAACCAGTTCGCGCAGTCGATACCAGAACATCCCGAGCGCCAGCAACGGCGAGCGCAGCATCGGCCCGCCGGGAAAAGTCATGTGCGGCACGGCGCTGAACACGTCGAACCCTCGACTGTGCCCGGCATGGATCGCTTCACCCAATAGCTTCGCGCACCAATGCGTGACGTTCAGCCCATGCCCCGAGTAACCCTGGGCATAAAACACATTCGGGTGCTGACTCAAGCGGCCAACTTGCGGGAAGCGATTGGCGGAGATGCCGATCCGGCCGCCCCATTGATAGTCGATGCGCACATCGCGCAATTGCGGGAAGACTTTGAGCATCTGCGGGCGCATGTACGCCGTGATGTCAGCCGGATCGCGCCCGGAATAATGGCAGGCGCCGCCAAACAGCAAGCGCCGGTCCGCCGAGAGCCGGTAGTAATCCAGGCCGACTTTCTGGTCGCATAACGCGAGGTTCTGCGGGATCAACTGCGCGGCAACCTCAGGTGCCAACGGCTCGGTGGCAATGATGTAGCTGCCGGCCGGGAGCACCTTGCCGCTGAGCTTCGGTTCGAGTTCTTCAAGGTGCGCGTTGCAGGCCAGCACCAGACTTCCCGCGCGTACCGTGCCACCGGCACAGCGAACCTGCACCGTGCTGCCATGGATCAACTCCAGAACCGGGCTCTGCTCGAAGATCTGCACCCCAAGGGATTGCGCCAGCCTTGCTTCGCCCAGCACCAGATTGAGCGGATGCAAATGGCCCGAACCCATGTCGACCAGACCACCGGCATAGACGCTTGAGTCCACCACTTGCTCACGGATCTGCTCCGGCCCGACCAGACGGGTTTCGTGGGCGTAACCTGATTCGGCCAGACTGTCGCGCTCCGTCTTGAACGCCGAGAATTGCGCCTTGGTGTTGGCCAGCTCGCAGAACCCCCAGCGCAGGTCGCACTCAATCCCGTGTTCACGGATGCGATTGCCCACCAGTTCCACCGAGTCGATCCCCGCACGCTCCAGATAGCGCACCCCGTCCTCACCGACGTACCGGGTGAAACCGCTGACGTCATGGCCGATGCCGCGGATCAACTGCCCGCCATTGCGCCCGCTGGCGCCCCAGCCAATCCGCCGGCCCTCCAGCACAATCACCGAGAGCCCGCGCTGAGCCAGCTCGATCGCGGTGTTGACCCCGGTAAAACCGCCGCCGATCACGCAGACATCGGCCACAAGGTCCGAGGCCAGCGTGGGGTAGGGCGTCAGGCCTTTGGCGGTGGCCGCGTAGTAGGAATGTGCGTGTTCGTTATTCATTTGTTGGACTTCACTTTGCTCCAGGAACGGGTCATCAGTCGCATGATCGCCTGGGGCGGGGTGGTCGAAATGTAGAGTTTGTCGAGGACTGCCTGAGGTGGGTAAACCTCAGGGTTGTTCACCAGCTCTGCGTCCATGTATTCCTTGGCGGCGGGGTTGGGGTTGGCGTAGCCGACCGAGGCGCTGACCTTGGCAATCACTTGCGGGTCCAGAAGGTAGTTGATGAAGGCATGGGCTTCTTTCGGGTTGCTGGCATCGGCAGGAATCGCCAACAGGTCAAACCACAAGTTACTGCCTTCCTTCGGAATGGCGTAGGCGATGTTCACGCCGTTTTTGGCTTCCTTGGCCCGGTTGGCGGCCTGGAACACGTCACCGGAATAGCCGAAGGCCACGCAGATGTCGCCGTTGGCAAGGTCCGACACGTATTTGGAGGAGTGGAAATAGGTGATGTAAGGCCGGATGCTCAACAGTTTGGCTTCGGCTTTTTTGTAGTCCTCAGGGTTCTCGCTGCGCGGGTCCATGCCCATGTAATTGAGAATCGCCGGGAACACTTCATCGGCCGAGTCCATCATCGATACGCCGCACTGGCTGAGTTTCTTGATGTTTTCCGGTTCGAACAGCACTTCCCAGGAATCGATGCGGTCGATGCCGAGCACTTGCTTGACCTTGTCGACGTTGTAGCCGATGCCGTTGGTGCCCCACAGGTACGGCACGGAATGCTCGTTACCCGGATCGTTTTTCTCCAGCAGCGCCAACAATTTCGGGTCGAGGTTCTTGAAGTTGGGCAACTGCGCACGGTCCAGCTTGAGGAACGCGCCGGCCTTCACCTGACGGGCGAGGAAGTGGTTGGACGGCACGACCACGTCATACCCGGTACGCCCGGCGAGCAACTTGCCCTCCAGGGTTTCGTTGGAATCGAAGACGTCGTAGATCACCTTGATCCCGGATTTGGCCTGGAAGTCGGCGAGGGTGGTTTCGCCGATGTAATCGGTCCAGTTGTAGACGCTGACGGTGGGTTGAGCCTGGGCAACGGCACTGAACAGCACGGCAAGCGCGGCCGGCACCATGGATTTCAATAGACGCATTCGACACCTCTTTAGTTATTAGACTGTGTAGGAGCGAGGCTTGCCCGCGAAGAGGCCGGTCCGTTCAACATCGTCGTTGACAGTCAGGCCGCCTTCGCGGGCAAGCCTCGCTCCTACAGGGGGGCGCGTGATCTCGCGTGGTTTTCAGACGCTAAGCATCAAGAACTCACGCTCCCAGGAACTGATCACCCGCTTGAAGTTCTCGTGTTCAGCACGCTTGACTGCCACGTAACCGCGCACGAATTTGTCGCCCAGATACCGTCCGATGGTTTCGCTCTCTTCCATCTGCGTCAGCGCATCCTCGATGGTGATCGGCAGGCGCAGGTTGCGGCGCTCGTAGGCTCGACCTTGCACCGCCGCACTCGGTTCGATGCGTTCAACCATGCCCAGATAACCGCACAACAAACTGGCCGCGATCGCCAGGTACGGGTTGGCGTCAGCCCCCGGCAAGCGGTTCTCCACGCGCATCGAATCTGGCGTCGAGGTCGGCACTCGCAGGCCGACGGTGCGGTTTTCTTCGCCCCATTCAACGTTGACCGGGGCCGAGGTGTCCGGCAGGAAGCGGCGGAACGAGTTGACGTTGGGCGCGAACATCGGCAGCACTTTGGGGATGTACTTTTGCAGACCGCCGATGTGGTGCAGGAACAGCTCGCTCATCGTGCCGTCGGCATTGGCGAAGATCGGCTGACCGGTGGCAATGTCGACTACGCTCTGGTGGATGTGCATGGCGCTGCCGGGCTCGTCGCCAATCGGCTTGGCCATGAAGGTTGCCGCGACGTTGTGCTTGAGCGCCGCCTCACGCATGGTGCGTTTGAACACAGTGATCTGGTCGGCCAGGTCCAGCGCATCGCCATGACGGAAGTTGATTTCCATCTGCGCCGGGCCGTCTTCGTGGATCAGTGTGTCGAGGTCCAGGCCTTGCAGTTCGCACCAGTCGTAGACGTCTTCGAACAGCGGATCGAATTCGTTCGCGGCGTCGATGGAAAACGACTGACGACCGCTTTCCGCACGGCCCGAACGGCCCAGCGGCGCCTTGAGCGGCAGGTCCGGGTCTTCACAGCGCTGGGTCAGGTAGAACTCCATTTCCGGCGCGACAATCGGCCGCCAGCCTTTGTCGGTGTACAGCTGCAGCACTTTCTTCAGCACATTGCGCGGCGACAGTTCGATCGGGTTGCCGAACTTGTCGAAGGTGTCGTGGATCACGATGGCGGTCGGCTCGATCGCCCATGGAATCACATACACCGCGTCGGCGACGGGCTTGCAGACCATGTCGATGTCGGCCGGGTCGAGCAGGTCGTAGTAGATGTCGTCGTCGACAAAGTCCCCGGTTACCGTTTGCAAAAGCACACTTTCCGGCAGGCGCATGCCTCGCTCATGCAGGAACTTGTTGGTGGGTGCGATTTTGCCGCGTGCAATGCCGGTCAAGTCACTGACCACACACTCGACTTCGGTAATCTTGTGATCTTTCAGCCACGTGAGGAGCTGATCGAAAGGGGCATTCATAAAGACCTCGTTATTGGTTTTTTTTAACGCCGGGGAGGACGGTTTCATCCACCGCACACTTCCCCTGAGACGCGTTGACGACTATCTTGGGCGAGCCTTGCGGTTCCATCTATCCACTTTCAGCAGCACCAAAACGCACCAAACGAGTGCGTAAGGTCATTCATGTCAGCGTCCAGTCCAATTCAGGTCCAAGCGTTCAACACCGACGATGTCGCTGCGCAAATCCGCGCCACGCCGGGTTGGGTTCAGCATTACCAGCAAATGTCGCCGGGGCATTTCGCCGGGCGTGTGCGCTACCTGGACCTGCAAGGCGTGGAGATTTACGAAGAGCAGATGAACACCCGGGTCGAACAGAATTTCAGCGCGCCCGAGGGTTCGCTGGCGTTCTGTTTCGATCGCAGCGACAACGCGCTGTATGTGTTGAATGGCGAAAGCCGCAACATCTGGATCACCCCGGAGAACTACCAGGAAGTCGCCGTGGTGTTTGGTCCGGAGTTCGTGCAGCGTCACGGTTTGAATGTTGCGCGGCTGGAAGGCTTGTTCATGTCGCCGCTGAACTCGGGGCAGAACGCCTTGTTCAGCCGCTGGTTGAGCGGCACCTTGACCCGCCTCGCCGAAACGCTCGACCCGCCGAGCAAAGAAGCGCTGACCCAGCAACTGCTCGAAGACTGCCTGTACATCCTCGACAACGCCTGTGTGTGCCTCGATCACGGCGGCCTGCAGCGCCGCACCGAAGAACGCGCAGTGATGAAACGCATCGGCGAATGGGCCGCCGACTCACCGGAAGAAACCCTCAACCTGCTGGAGCTCTCCCAGGTGGCCGGGGTTTCCCTGCGGCAGTTGCAGCATGCGTTCAAGGCCTTCACCGGGATGACGCCCACCCATTGGCTGCGCCTGCGCCGCCTCAACAGCGCCCACCGCGAATTGCTCGCGCGAACACCGAATGACACCACCGTTGCCGAAGTGGCGATGAATTGGTCGTTCTGGCATCTGGGGCGGTTTTCCAGCAGTTACCGGGCGCTGTTCAAGGAACTGCCGAGTGAAACGCTCAAGCGCATTCGCCCGAGCAGGACCTGATTCGCAAGTTCAGCCTCGCCGAGAGGGCGCAGTGACTGGCTGAACGACCGGTTTTTTGTTCAAACCGTCGATGCAGGTTTCGCCAGTTCAATCCCGGCCGCACCCAATCGCTTGAGAATTTCAAACAACAAATCGCTTTTAGTCGTGCCGACGATTCTCGGGCTGCTGACGTAGCCCGTGACCGTCAGCGTGATGCCTTCGGGGGTCAGTTTGCTGAACCGGACGAAGGTAGCCGGTTTGTCGAGGATGGTTTCGTTCTCGCGGTACGTGTCGTACAGCAGGTTTTGAACTTGCTCCGGATCGATGTCCAGCGGGAACATCAGCTCCAGAGTCGCCACCCCTTGTGCGCTGCCGCCGAGGGTGACGTTGCGCAGGTTCTGCGAGATCAGTTGTGAGTTGGGCACGATGACGATCGAGCGGTCACTGAGTTGTATTTCGGTGGCCCTGACGTTGATGCGGCGGATGTCGCCTTCGACGCCACTGATGCTGATCAGGTCGCCGACCTTGACCGGGCGCTCGGTCAGCAGAATCAGCCCGGAGACGAAGTTCTTGACGATTTCCTGCAAGCCGAAGCCGATCCCCACCGACAGGGCGCTGACAATCCACGCCAGGTTGGTCCACTCGATGCCCAGGGATGACAAGGTCAGCAGTATCACCAGGGCGTAACCGATATTGGAGAACAGTGTGCTGAGCGAGGCACACATGCCGGGGTCCATGTCGGTCTTGGGCAGGAACTCGTTATCCAGCCATCGGCGCAGTGCGCGAATCAGGTAGATGCCGATGAACAGGGCCAGTAGCGCATTCAGCAAATGGCCCGGGATGATATTGAGTTTGCGCAGGCCATCGCCGCCGAGGATGGCGAACGTCTGGGTAAACAGTTGCCCCAGCGTCGTGCCGACGCCACCGACAAACAGTGAAATGACCGCCAGCAGCATTAAACCGGCGCGACCGACACCGGACAGAATGATCGACGCTTGCTCAAGGCGTACATCGCCGATTCCGAGCAATTGTTTGAGCGCCTTGCCGCTTGGACTCTTGGGTGAAAACAGGTACTCACAGCTGTCTCTGAACAATTGCGTCAGCAAGTAGAAGCCCGACAGGATGATAAAACCCCAGACCAGTTGGTACGTAATGAACCGTGCCAGGGAGATGTAGCCGATCAGCAGCGCAATCAGCGATACCACCGTCGCAAAACCGGCCAACGAATAAATCAGGCCGGCAAGGGTGGTACTCGATTCGGGCGCTTCCCCGGTAGCCGCAACGGCTCTGCGGACTCTGCTGGCTCGCCGGAACAACGTGCCGATAATCAGCGTGACCACCAGCGCGATCAAACCGCGGCCAAACAGAATGGCCGGCGGGCTCATGCCGGTGACGTTGGTGATTTGTGCCAGGCTGACCAGAATCAGCAGTGTGACGGCCAGTATTCTGGGGAAGGGCTGGATTGCCAGTGCCACGGGATCGGAGATGGCCGGCAGTCGCCAGGAAGGATGTCGGGTCGACAGCAGCGCCCGGCTCAGACCGGTAATCAGGATGCACACATAGATGATTTTTTCGAATTCATCGGCAAAGTTCTGAATCAAAGGCGACAACGGCAATTGCCGGGTGAGCGCATAAAACAGCAGTTGCATCGCAAAAGCAGTGGTCAGCAGCGTCGCCACGACAGAGGCCAGTGCGAGCGAGCTTCGACGCAAACGTCCTTCCGGCATTCGATGAATACACACCCAGGTCAGCCCGCGCTCCGCGATTCTTCGGCCCCAGGACCAAACACCCAGGGCCAGCACGATCAATGCGATGGTGAACAGGCGTTCGCCGGGTTGCCAGGCGGCCTTGATGGCGCTGGAAGCCTGCTGGATGAATTCGCTCAGCCGCTGGCGGTCCTCCTTCAGCGGACTGAACAATGGCGCCCAGAACCCCGGCCCCAGGATACTGCCGCTGCGCAGCGTGACTTCGGATTCCAGCAGGTTGCGGCGAATACCGGCGATTTGAATAAGGAGACCGGCAGCATTGTTTCTGAGTGCTGTCAGGGTTTTCAGGCTGGAATCGACTTTGGTCTTTTGCTCGGAGAGATAGGCTCTTTGCGTCGCGATATCCGATTTCTCTGACTCTACATCGTCGAGTGATACCGGGCCCAACACATCAAGTTGGGCTTGCAGTTGCTTCTGTTCGGGCAGCAGGGATGACTGCAGGCTATCCACGTCGTTGATAAACGACTGAACAGCATCTTGCAGGCCGACCATCTGGGTGAGGTTATTGGCCAGCGAAATCTGTTGCTTGATTCGGTCAAGGCGGATTTGCAGGTTTTGCAGATCACTCTGAGAAATGACTAACGACGAAGTACCCGATGTAATACCGGCAGCCGGCAGTATGTCGGCGGCCGACAGCGCTCCGTCACTGGTTGCAAGCAGCGTGAGCACGACGAACATCATTGACTTCAATGCATTACGCATGGGGGTGCTCGACTCTGTGGTGGGTCGCTCAACCTATGAGGTTAGGCCATCACGCCAAAACGATCGAAAAGAATCCTGTTCGCCGTCAGGATCAGGCAATACCGTGCAGAGAGTGGGTGCCGCGTGATCTACACTCTTTGTTGCTGAATCAAGCCCGGGATCAGCTACCCGGGGTTAGTGCAGAGTGACGGGCTGCGTTGGAGGTCATTATGAGCAAGGTGTCATCCATCGGCCTGAGCATCGCATTGACGGTTGCGTGCACCCAGGGTTGGGCTGCAACGGTCGTTCCGATGAAAGGGCAGAGTTCGCAACAGACCCAGCTGGACATCAATGAATGCAACAGCATCGCGTCCAGTCAGGCCGCGTCGACCGCACAGCCTGCTTCCGGAGGGCGATTGCGTGGTGCTGCCGCGGGGGCCGCCGCGGGATCGGCCGGGGCAGAAGTGCGCGGGCGTCAGCATGACGAGTTTTATGAGCGCATCGATGACGACACGAAACAGGACTATCGGCAGGACCGCGCGAAAGAGACCGCCGTGGCCGGTGCCGTGGTGGGCGGCTCGCGTCAGCGTCAGGAACGCCGGGCACAAGAGAAAACCAGTGCCGCAACGACCTCGACGGCGTACACCAGTTGCCTGCAGGGCAAGGGGTATCAGGTTAACCCCTGAGCCTTTCGCGGCCGCTGCTCGAGCAGATAAACCATCAGGCAGGCGTACAACGTGACGGCAAGGAACAAGCCCATGCGCACCGCAAACGCGGTGTACACGTCCTTGCCTGCGATGCTGTCCTGAACCGACTGGCCCAGCAGGATAATCAGCGTGATCAGGGCGTTGAGCCAGAACCCCGGGCTGAACCCGGTCGGGCTCAGCGCGTAGAGCTTGCGCGCCAGCACCAGGCCGAACAGCAGCATCCACAGAAAGAACATCCACAGGTGCACAAACAGGCTGAGGGCGCTCCAGAACAGGATCGCCAGCAGGCCTGCGAGCAAGGTTGAGCCAACGAGTTCGCGACCGGCTGTGTGGGCGTTGGTCGTGGAGCTTTGTTGGCCCAGGCTGACGGCTTTGAGGATGATCGGCAGGTAACCGGCCGGGTCGATCAACGCGAGCAGGAACGTCGGTAACACGATCAGGGTTGCACGTAGCGCCACTCGGCTGACCTCTTCGGCGGGCAACGTCGGGGCGGGTGGCGGGGAAGGGGCGTTGGGCGGATCCGGGAATAACCCGTGACTGATCGCCACGACCGCTACGGCGAGCAGCAAGCCCTTGACCAGCGCACCGATGACCATCGCCGCCAGATCGAATTCGGCAACGCCGGCCGAGGAAATCATCGTCAGGCCAATCACCAGAAAGGTCACGATCAGGGCATTTCCACCGCGCAGGCCAAAACGGAAGACCAGGAACAGGCTCAGACCGATCAGCAGCACGCCGCTGAAGGGGTAATAACGCAGGATCGGGATCAACAACAGGCCGAGGCCCGTGGTCAACATCGCAGCCAATGCGAGCACCACGGCTGCCTTGAACGGCAACGGGCGATTGATCGAGGCCAGCAGGATCAGGCACAGCACCGGCGCGAGAAAGGGGATCGGCAACCCGAGGCCGAAGCTGGCGGCAAGGCACAGCGCCGTGCCAGTGGCCAGGCGTAATGCGCGCTGTTCCCGGGGCGTGCGTTTAGTAGGCATAGCTCAGCCAGCTCATGAAACCCACAAACAGCCGACCCAACGGGTTCAGCGGGTTGCCTTGAGTCGGGAAGGCCATGACTTCGGCCTGCCCGCCAGCACGGATGGCGCCGCTGTCACGCAAGGTTTTTCGGGCGTCTTCGGAGAGCTCGATAATCACCGGAAAACGCTGGGCCGGTCGCAGCCAGTCGCGGCTGTTCTGGACACTGGGCAAGGTGCCAGGCGCCGGTGTCTGTCCGACACTGACGCCATAACCGACACTGCGCACGCGTCCGTCGAACACTTCGCCCGGGAATGCATCCAGGACGATCGCCACAGGCGTATCGACTTTCACCAGACCGAGGTTGTTTTCAGTCATGTCCGCGCTGATCCAGACATCGTGGATGGCAATCAGGGTCATGACCGGGCCACCGGCCGCGGCGAACTGCCCGGCGTCGGTGCGCAGGTCGGTGACCAACCCCGCCGAACGGGCGCGAATCTGCGTGTTGGACAGATCCAGCTCGGCTTTCGACAGCGCCGTGGCGGCGCTTCGCAGCAGGGCGTTGTCTTCCTCGCTGCCACCTTCTTGCTCGCGGGCGCGTTGCACTTCGGCGCGGGCGGCCGCGACCTGGCTGACCGCCTGTTCACGATTGGCGCGAGACACTTCGAGCAGACGCACGGAAATGGTTCCGGGGTCTTCGCGGTACAAACCTTCCAAACGTTGATTGTCTTGTTTCGCCTTCAGTTCGTTGGCCTGGGCCGCGCGCAAGTTGGCTTGCGCCGAAGCGATACCGGCGGTGCTGGCGCCGATCTGCCGACGGGTCGATTCAAGGTCTGCGCGGGCGCGGTCGACGGCGATCTGATACGGCTGCGGGTCCACTTCGAATAGCACGTCGCCCGCCTGGATGTCCTGATTGTTGCGCACGTTGACGCGGATCACCCGGCCGGCGACTTCCGAGGCGACCGGAATGACAAAGGCGCCCACGCGGGCTTGTTGCGTATAGGGCGTGAAACGGTCGGCCGCCAAGTACCACGCCAGGCTCAGGAGGATCAGGAGCAGCACCCATTTGATGCCTTTTTTCGCCGGGTCAGCGGCAGGCTCAGGAGGCTTTGGGGCGGGCACCTCGGGGACAGGCTGCACGGTTTCACTCATGGCTGTTTACCTTGTGGGGCAGGGAGGGCGGCGGGCTCGCTCAGCAGGTCGCCCCAGTCGGTGCGTTTTTCCATCTGCTGGCGGGTGGCTTCATCGACTTTGGGCTGGGCGCTGTACCAACCGCCACCGAGGGATTTGTACAGGGCAATCAGGTTGCTCACCGCGTTGCTGCGGGCGACCAGGTAGCTGTCCTGCTGTTCGAGCAGTGCGCGCTGAGCATCGAGCACCCGCTGAAAGTCCGAGTAACCTTCGCGGTACTGCGTGCTGGCCAGCACCAGCGAGCGTTTGGCGGCCACTCCGGCTTCGCTCAGGATGCGTTCGCGCTCCAGCGATTTGATCAAACCAGTGGCGGCATCGTCAGCCTCCCGCGCAGCCTGTCGGACTTTGTCGCGGTACGCCTCGATCAGTTGCTGCAACCGCGCATCCTGGACGCGCACGTTATTGCTGATCTGACCATGGTCGAACAGGTTCCAGCGCAGGCTGGGACCGCCGATCAGGTCCAGGCTTCGGGACGTACCGTTGAGCGTGTCGGCCGACCAGACGATGCTGCCAAGCAAGGTCAGCGACGGATAGAAGTCACTTTCGGCCACGCCAATCAATGCCGACTGGGCGGCGACATTCAGCTCGGCGGCGCGCACATCGGGCCGACGCAGCAGCAGATTGGCCGGCACATCCTGGAGCACGGCGCGATCGACCAGCGGGATCAAGCCTTCGTTGCTCACGAGCAGCGGTAACGCGCCGGGCGGTTGCCCGATCAGCACGGCCAAGGCATTGCGCGTTCGTTGCAACTGGTCTTCGAGGGAGGGGATGGTGCTCAGGGTGCCGAGGTATTGGGTTTTGGCCTGTTGCAGGTCGAGTTCCGCTTGCTGGCCGCTGTTGAACAGTTTTTCGGTGATCTCGAAATTACGCTTTTGTTGTTTGGCGTTCTCCCGGGCAACGCGTAACCGGGCCTCGGTGGTGCGCAATGAAAAGTAGGTGTCCGCGACCTGGGCGCGCAGCAATACCAGCACGTCTTCGTAGTTGGCCTGAGCGGCAAAATAACTGGCGTCGGACGATTCGATGGCCCGGCTGAAACGCCCCCAGAAGTCCAGCTCCCAACCCATGTCGAACCCTGCGCTGTATTGCCAGAAATGGCTGTCCTGGGGATTGGTGCCACCCGATTGCCGGCGATTGAAGTACAAACTGTCGGCGCTGGCTTGTTGCAGTTGCGGGTACAGAGCGCTTTGCGCAATGCCCAGCTGGGCACGGGCTTCCATCACGCGCAAGCCGGCGATTTTCAGGCTGGAATTATTTGCATCCGACTCGGCGATCAGCTGATTCAGTAGCGGATCGTTGAAGACCTGCCACCACTGGCGGATATCCGGATTCGGTCCGCGTTGACTGGCGTGTTCAAGGGCTGCGGTATTCCAGTGTTCGACCCACGTTTCGCCCGGCGGCTGAAAGTCCGGCCCCAGCCGCACGCAGCCACTCAGGCCAAGTGCGCCGAGCAGGAGGAGGTGGCCTGGCAGTCTTTGCAAGGAACGGCCTCGAGGCATCGCGTATCGTCCAACCAGAGAAGGTCACTGGAGCATAGCCGTCCAAATGAGCAACCGGCTGTTAAGCTTCTCAGGCAACCTCAAACCTTCTGCGATCATTGATAGGCAGGACACTCATGAGTCTTTTTGTGCTGGGGGGCAATTTCTGGGAGAAGGCGCGGGCGTTGTTTATCCGCTCTGCCAAGGTGGTCAATCCCGAGGCGGTGTAAGGCGTGCCTGCTAGCGCGAAATGATCCCGTGATCGATCGCGTACTTGACCAGGGCTGCGGGTTTGTCGATGTTCAGTTTGCGGCGGATGCTCAAACGATGGGTTTCCACAGTACGCACGCTGATGTCGAGCTCGCGGGCCATTTCCTTGTTGTTCAATCCTTGCGCCATTTTGTACAACACCTGGCTTTCGCGAGGGGTCAGCTCATTGTCGGTGCTTTTGTCGGCTATCAGCCGCTGGGCGATTTCGGCGCTGTAGAACGTGCCGCCACTGACGATGGCTTCGATGGCCGCAATGATTTCCCGCGACGGTGAGTTCTTCAACACATAGCCGCTGGCGCCGGCGCGAACGGATTCACTTACGTATTCATAATTGTCGTACATGCTCAGCATCAGCACCTTGAGCGACGGGTACTGGCTGCGCAGCACGCGGGTCAGCTCAAGCCCGTTCATGTCGCGCAGGCTGATGTCGACCAGCAACAAGTCTGGCTGGCAGCGCCCGACCATCTCGATGGCCTGCGCGCCACTTTCGGCTTCGCCCACCACTTCCAGGGGCGCCATGACCGCGAGCAGCGCTTTGATCCCGTCGCGGACCAGGGAGTGATCGTCGACCAGGGCGACGCGGATCGGATAGGGCAGGTTCATCGCAGATATTCACTCTTGTTGTAAGGGGGTGGGTCAGCGTTTCGCACCGGGCATTTTCATCGGCAGCAGCACGTCCAGCTCACTTCTTCCAGGCATCGATATCAGGTCGAACCGCCCGCCAAAATGTTCGACACGCTCACGGATATTACGCAGGCCGATGCCCGCGTGGCGACGTTCGACCTGGGCGACATTAAAACCGACACCGTCGTCGACCACCGTCAACCGCACGGATTCCTGTGACCCATGCAGGGTAATCGAAACGTTTTTAGCCTGTGCGTGGCGTTCGATGTTGGTCAGGCCTTCCTGCACAATCCGGAACAGCGAAACCGCCGCGCCGTCGACCAGGTCACAATCAAATTCATTATCGTCGTAAGTCACGGTGAGACCGCTGCGCTGCTCGAATTCGGCGGCGAGCTGGCCGATCGCCGCCGGCAGGCCCAGCGTGTCGAGCAATGACGAGCGCAGATCGTGAGAGAGGCTGCGAACCTCGCCAATCGCGTCGCCAAGGCGCTCCGTGGCATCTTTCAGCGTATTCAAACCCTTGTCGTTGGCCTGGCCATTCTCCAGCAGCAGGCTGGCCAGTTCGAACTGGAATTTTATGGAGACGAGCACCTGGCTGATGCCGTCGTGCAGCTCTCGGGAAACCCGTGAGCGCTCTTCCTCCTGGAGGCTGACGATCCGCTGGGTCAGGCGCTGGAGCTTTTTGTCCGCCAGGCGATGCTCGCTGACGTTGAGCGTCATGCCGCTGGCGAAGACAAACAGCACGGCCACGAGGGCCACCGCGGCAATCGCCAGCATGGTTTTTCGGATGCCTTGGGCCACTTCGTCACGCGCCTGCTGGGTGGCGCGCTCAACGTCTTCAAGGTAGATGCCGGTACCGAGCATCCAGCCCCAACGGTCCAGCATCACTACATACGCGAGTTTGTCGGTGACCTGACCGGAGGAAGGCTTGTTCCAGGCGTAGCGCTGAAAACCTTCGCCGGATTGCGCACTTTTGAGCAGTGCCTGAATCACCGGCAAACCTTGGGGATCTTTCATGTCCCACAGGTATTTGCCCACCAGTTCCGACTGGCGCGCGTGCATCAGGCTGCGACCCTCACGGTCGTAGACGAAGAAGTAGCCGTTGATGCCAAAACTGAGTTTGCGCAGTTCTTCCAGCACCTGTTGCTGGGCGTGCTCGTCACCGTGCCCGTCGTCGTAGAGCGGCGCGATCAGGCTCTGGGCCATTTCCACGTAGTTTTTAAGCTCGGCGCGTTTGCTCGCCAGAATGCTGTCTTCAATCAGCTGCGCCTGTTGATCGCCGAGTTGGCGATTGAGGGAAATCACCAGCGCGCAGATCACCGCGATCGCCAACACCAGCGGCAGAATCCCGAGCGCGACGATTTTGTGTTTGAGCTGCATCTTGGCTCCTGACCGGACCGAGGGAAGGCGATGGCCCGGCATCATATGCCAAAGATACGCGCGTCCAGTAGCGGTGCTGGACGGAATGACCTGCGGCGGGGATGTCTGTCAGGTGAAATGCAAAACCCTTGTAGGAGCGCATCTACGTAGAACTACGTAGGCGCCATGTACGTAGTAACGCGGATTTATTTGTGGACGGCATGCGGGGATATTGGGCCAGCTCCGCACCGCGGACACAATTATAAAAAATTACCGCCGCAGTCCACTGGCTGTCGGCAGGAGACACGCTATGCCCCGTATGGCTAAACACCTCGCCTGGTTTGCCGTGGCTGTTCTGGGAGCGTTTGCGCTAAGTGTCGTGGCCTTGCGCCGCGGCGAAGCGATCAACGCCCTGTGGATCGTAGTCGCAGCAGTCGCTATCTACCTCGTTGCCTACCGCTACTACAGCCTGTTCATCGCCACCAAGGTGATGCAACTCGACCCCAATCGTGCCACGCCCGCCGTCATCAACAATGATGGCCTGGACTACGTGCCGACCAACAAACACGTACTTTTTGGTCATCACTTCGCGGCCATCGCCGGCGCAGGTCCGCTGGTCGGTCCCGTTTTGGCGGCGCAGATGGGCTATCTGCCCGGTACGCTTTGGCTGATTGCCGGCGTGGTGCTGGCCGGTGCGGTTCAGGACTTCATGGTCCTGTTCATGTCCACCCGCCGCAACGGCCGTTCCCTGGGCGATATGGTCCGGGAAGAAATGGGCCGCATCCCCGGGACCATTGCGCTGTTCGGCTGCTTCCTGATCATGATCATCATCCTTGCGGTGCTGGCATTGATCGTCGTGAAAGCCTTGGCCGAGAGCCCGTGGGGGATTTTCACGGTGATGGCGACCATCCCGATCGCGATGTTCATGGGCATCTACATGCGCTACATCCGCCCGGGTCGCATTGGTGAAATCTCCATCATTGGTGTGCTGTTGCTGCTCGGTTCGATCTGGCTCGGTGGGCAGATTGCTGCTGATCCGGTCTGGGCCAAAGCGTTTACGTTTACTGGCATTCAGATCACCTGGATGTTGATCGGCTACGGTTTTGTCGCCGCGGTATTGCCGGTGTGGCTGATTCTGGCCCCGCGTGATTACCTGTCGACTTTCCTGAAGATCGGCACCATCGTCGCCTTGGCGATCGGCATTCTGATCACCATGCCCGACCTGAAAATGCCGGCACTGACCCAGTTCATCGACGGCACTGGCCCGGTGTGGAAAGGCGGGTTGTTCCCGTTCCTGTTCATCACTATCGCCTGCGGCGCGGTCTCGGGTTTCCATGCACTGATTGCCTCCGGCACCACGCCGAAACTGTTGGCCAGCGAAGGTCATGCCCGTTACATCGGTTACGGCGGCATGCTGATGGAATCCTTCGTCGCCATCATGGCGATGGTCGCGGCTTCGGTGATCGAACCGGGCGTGTACTTCGCCATGAACAGCCCGGCGGCGCTGGTTGGCTCTGATGCTGTTTCGGTTGCTCAGACCGTCAGCAGCTGGGGTTTTGCAATTACTCCGGAAGCGCTGCAAGCGGTGGCCAAGGACATCGGTGAAACCACGATCCTGGCCCGTGCCGGCGGTGCGCCGACCCTGGCGGTCGGTATCGCGCAGATCCTGCATCACGTTCTGCCAGGTGAAAACACCATGGCGTTCTGGTACCACTTCGCGATCCTGTTTGAAGCGTTGTTCATCCTGACAGCCGTCGATGCGGGCACCCGTGCCGGGCGTTTCATGTTGCAGGATTTGCTCGGTTCGTTCGTACCGTCGCTGAAGCGCACTGAATCCTGGACCGCCAACCTGATCGCGACCGCTGGTTGCGTAGCGATGTGGGGTTATCTGCTGTACCAAGGCGTGATCGACCCTCTGGGCGGCATCAACACCTTGTGGCCGCTGTTTGGTATCTCCAACCAGATGCTGGCCGGTATCGCGCTGATGTTGGCGACCGTTGTGCTGATCAAAATGAAACGTCAGCGTTACGTCTGGGTGACCATGTTGCCAGCCGTGTGGCTGCTGATCTGCACCACCACCGCAGGCTTCATCAAGCTGTTCGATGCCAACCCGGCGATCGGTTTCCTGGCCCTGGCCAAGAAGTACAGCGATGCGCTGGCCAACGGCCAGATCCTCGCCCCGGCGAAGAGCATCGACCAGATGCACCACGTGATCTACAACGCCTACACCAACGCAACGCTGACCGCGCTGTTCCTGCTGGTGGTCTTCAGCATCCTGTTCTTTGCGCTCAAGGTCGGCATTGCGGCCTGGGGCAGCAAGGAACGTACGGATAAAGAAGCCCCATACCAGGCGCTGCCGCAAGCGTGAGGGAGGAGGGCCCCAAATGTTCAATGACCTGAGTCGCCTCGGTAAATACCTCGGTCAGGCCGCGCGCTTGATGGTGGGCATGCCGGACTACGACACCTACGTCGAACACATGCAGGGCAAACACCCGGACAAGCCGGTGATGAGCTACGAAGTGTTCTTCCGGGAACGCCAGGAAGCGCGTTACGGGAGCAAGGCCGGGCCTAAATGTTGTTGAGGTAACTGGCGGCTTGATGCAATCCCCGTGGGAGCGGGCTTGTTCGCGAAAGCGGTGTGTCATTCAACACTGATGTTGACTGACACGACCTCTTCGCGAGCAAGCCCGCTCCCACTTTTGTTTTGTGTTGTCTTTTAAATCCTCGACGGCGTCCTCGGCGCCGGTAAATCTTCAACCATGGACTAAACTCAGCGAGCCAATCGACTGCGAGGTGTTGTTCATGGCAAAGGACAAGAAATCCACCAAGAAACGTCATTCCGTCGACATCGCGAAGATGTCCAACAAGGACTACCTGAGTGAACTGCGCCGACTGCATGTCGAAATAGTGAAGTTGCAGGAATGGGTGCGGCATGAGGGCATCAAGATCTGCATTGTCTTCGAGGGCCGCGACGGGGCGGGCAAGGGCGGCACCATCAAGGCGCTGACCGAGCGCGTGAGCCCACGGATCTTTCGCGTTGTGGCGTTACCTGCCCCGACCGATCGCGAAAAAAGCCAGATGTATGTGCAGCGTTACCTGCCACATTTGCCTGCGGCTGGCGAAGTGGTGATCTTTGATCGCAGCTGGTACAACCGTGCGGGCGTCGAGCGCGTGATGGGGTTTTGCACCAAAGAGCAGGCGGTCAGTTTCCTGAGGGCTGTCCCCTTGGTCGAGCGGGCAATCGTCGACTCGGGCATCATGCTGTTCAAGTATTGGCTGGAAGTCAGCCCGCAGGAACAGACCCGACGGCTTGAAGCGCGGATTGAGGACGGCCGCAAAATCTGGAAGCTCACCCCAATGGACCTGAAGTCGTACAGCCGCTGGTATGACTACTCGCGTGCACGTGATGACATGTTCAAGGCGACGGATACCGGACATGCTCCCTGGCTGGTAGCCAACTCGAACGACAAACGACGGGCTCGCCTGAACATCATCACCGATTTGCTCAGCCGCATTCCTTATGAAGAGGTGCCGCGCGAGAAAGTGAAGTTGCCCAAGCGTCAGCGGCCAGGCGGTTATCACGAACCGGATTACCCACTAAAACGCATTCCCGAAAAGTTCTGAGTGCGTCGTCAAATCTTTCATGGGTACTAAAGCGAATAAAACTATTGATAAAAAGGTACATAAGCTTTAAACGGGAAGAACACTGGCGTATTGCTAGCAACTAAAAAGTGGATATCGCCAGTTTTGGCACAGGGAGCGCTGATGAGTTTTTGTCCATTGTCCGACTCCCCGCAGCAATCCGTTGTCGCCACGCTACCGAAGAGTCGGCCGGATGCTGTCGGCATAGCCTGCAAGGGCCATGAAGAAACGGTTGAACAATTGCTGACTTCGGCTCGCCACTGGGCACACACCACCGCATGGGTGGTGTACCGTGCCGGCGAACACATGCACCTGGTCGGGCAGGGCGACCCGCAGGCGAAGTGGCCGTCCAGTGTGGCGAGTGAAGAATTTGAGACCTTTTGCCAGGCCCGGCACTTGCACCGATGGCCGACCGGTCGAGGCGAAAGTGTATTGGGATGGCTGCTCGCGCCCATCAAGGATGCTGCGGAACCGGCGCTCGCTGAATTTGCCCAGCGCCTGGGCATGCAGGTACAGACCGATACCCTTGCCCGAGCGCAAATTACTCAGCGGGTGCTGTATGAAATTACCTACCTCGCGAGTTCGACCCGCGACCGGTTTGTATTTCTGGTGGGGGTTCACCGGCTACTCGCCAGCCTGATCGACGCCGAGAACTTCTATCTCGCACTGTATGACCCGCACACCGGCAAGATTGACTATCCGTATTACGTCGACATCATCGACGTTGATGCCGTGGAGGCCGAACACTACGAGTACCTTGATGTTTCACACCTGTCGTTGACCGGCCAGGTGTTGACCACCGGCCAGCCGTTGCTGATCGACGCCGCCGGCATTCGCGCGGCTCAGGCCGAGGGCCGCTTCTACTGCGTGGGGGATCGTCCCGAGTTCTGGATGGGCGCGCCGTTGAAAAATGCTTCGGATGACGTGTTTGGCATGCTGGCCATGCAGGTCTACGACGTTTCCCGTACCTACAGCGCTGAAGACCGCGCATTGTTTCTGGTGGTGGTCCGCCACGTGGCCATGGCGCTGGACCGAATCCTGCACCGCGAGAATCTCGAAGGGATCGTCATGCGTCGCACCCTGGAGCTTTCGGCACTCAACGACGCCTTGAGGCAGGAAGTGGCAGAACGTGAGCGCGCCGAACATCTGCAGAGCGCGCTGTTCCAGATTGCTGAACTGTCAAGCCAGCCTGGCGATATGGCTGAACTGTTTCAAACATTGCATGGCATCGTCGGTGATCTGCTGTTCGCGCAGAACTTCTACATTGCACTGTTCGACGACACGACCACTGAAGTGACTTTTCCGTATTACGTTGATGATCGGCAGACAACTTGTCCGTCGGCACGGCGTGGACGCCGGGGCCTGACTGAGTACGTTATTCGTCAGCGTCGACCTTGCTTGATTGACGCCGACGAGGCTGAACGATTGCATGTGCACGGTGAAATCGAAATTGCCGAAGAGTGTTACCGGTCCTACTCCTGGCTGGGCATTCCCTTGTTCGATGGCGATGTGGTGCGTGGTGTACTGGCGGTACAAAGCTATACCTCGCAAGTGCGGTATACCCTGCGTGATCAGGAACTGCTGACGTTTGTGTCGCGGCACATCGACACCGCGTTGTCGCGACGCACGGCCGCCGAAGCCATCCATTCCGCCAACCTCAAGCTCGAAGCCCGGGTGCAGAGCCGCACCCGAGAACTCGATCACGCCAATGCCAAGCTGCAACACGAAAACTCCCACGATGCGCTGACCGGGCTGCCGAACCGAACCTACCTGCAACAGCACCTCAATCAGGCCTGGTTGCGATTCGGCAGCGAAGGCGGGCACCTGGCGGTGATGTTCATCGACCTTGATCGTTTCAAAATGGTCAACGACAGCCTCGGCCACCATTTTGGCGATCTGCTGTTGAGGCAGGCCGCCCACCGTTTGCGCAGTTGCCTGCGTGACACCGACATGCTCGCACGACTGGGGGGCGATGAATTTTCGGTGCTCGCTCCCGACGCGCCGATGGACGTGGTGATCGAAATCGCCGAACGGATCCTGGTGGCGTTTGACCTGCCGTTTTTTATCAATGGCCATGAGGTTTTTTCATCCTGCAGTATCGGTATTGTCAGCGCCGACAATCAGTTCCATCACGAACCGGCCGACTTGCTGCGCGATGCCGATGCGGCGATGTACCGGGTCAAGAGTGCCGGTCGCGACAGCTACGCGGTGTTCAATCAGGAAGTGCGCCGAGAAGTCTCGGACCAGATGGAGCGCGAAGGGGCCTTGCGCAATGCGCTGAAACGCACCGACGAACTGCTGCCGTATTTCCAGCCGATTGTCAGCGTTGAAACGGGTGAACTCCTGGCCCTTGAAGCGCTGATCCGCTGGCATCAGCCGGGCGGCCGAGTGATCGCACCAGGGGAGTTTTTGCCGAACGTCGAAGGGTTGCGCCTGATCGGTCGACTGGACCTGTACATGCTCACCAGCGTTGCAGTAATCCTCGCACTCCCTCAACACGCCAATTGGCCGCCGGTGCACGTGAATTGCTCCAGCTACAGCATGACGCGCCCGGACTTTGCCAGTGATGTGCTTGCCCTGTTGGCGCAGCACCGGGTCGCGCCGTCGCGGATCTGCCTGGAATTGACCGAAGGTGCCCTGGTGGCCGAGCCGGCTATTGCCCGGCAGAACATGCAGCAATTGGCCGACAATGGCATGTCGGTGGTGCTCGATGACTTCGGTGCAGGATTTTCATCCCTGAGCTACGTGCATCAATACCGTTTCAGCGGCTTGAAGATCGACAAGTCTTTCATCCTTGAACTGACCACCAGCGCCCGCAGTCGGGCGATCGTGCGGGCAATTGTGCGGATGGCCGAATCGCTGGACCTGAGCGTGGTGGCCGAAGGTGTCGAGGATGAAGCGACGCTGATCTTGCTGCGCGAAATGGGGGCAGGGCAGGCTCAGGGTTACTATTTTGCCAAGCCCATGGGGTTGCAGGCGTTGCTGGATACGTTACTTGTCTCTCGCTAAAACGGGGTGTGTTATTGCGGCAATGCATAGACCTTGAACAGCTTTTTAGCCGTGTCGTCGGCGCCCCCCAGGTATTTGTCGAATGCCTGCTCAATCTCGCCCGAGCGGTACATGTCACTTAGCGCGGTATCGACCAGCAAACGGAAGTCTTCATCGTTTCGATCCACTGCCATTGCAGTCGGTGCGTACTCGAAAATTCGGTCGAGCAAAACCAGATTGCTTGCAGACTTATCCGTGGCGAGAAGATTTTTCAGCACCATGCGTTCGGCGAAGAAGGCATCGGCCTTTCCTTCGGCGACCTGCTTGAGGCCTGCCGCGGTATTTTCGACAGTGACAAGCGTGGCCACGACCCCGAGTAATCGCATCCGCTCACGGATCCATGTCTCGGTGACTCCGCCTGCAATGGCGGCATAGGTCTGGTTGGACAACCCATGGTTGATCGTCGCTCGCCACGTTGGTCCGGTGTTAGCCACCTTGCCAGCAAGCGCATTGAGCAACGGCTGCGGTGCATCCTGACGCACCACTACCGAAAGGCCAGCCGTGTAGACCGGTACTGAGTAGCTCACCCTCTTGCGCCGCTCCAGAGTGGGGGCGGTCGGTGTACAGAGAATGTCGATTTTCCCCGAGCTGACGGCATTTATCTCGTCGGTGGGTGAGACCGACAGGTAGCGTATTTGCAAACCAGGCAGAGCCAATTCGGTCTTGACCTTGTCGGCGATCTTCAGGCACAGATCGATCGCATAACCGCTCGGTATATCGCTTGCCTGGGCGCTAAAAGGGGGGAAGTTCGGCAAGTAGCCGAGGGTGAAGGATTGAGTCGTCCGCACGCGCTCAAGCGTATCGGCACCCGCCAATACCGGCATCAGCGTGAGCAGGCAGACGAGCAGCAGGTTGTTGGCTTTGGACAATTTAACGTTCATATCCTGGTTCCCCGAATTCAGATGGCTGGCAGTCCTGAAGACGACGGTCAAGGGATGTTGGCCTGAGTCTGAGGCGGTGCAGATGGCTCGACAAAACGTTTGGAGAGGAAGCCGTAAAGCAGGTAGCCGAACGCCAGGACAAGGGCGCCGCCGAACACGGCTTCTTTGCCGCAGGCATACAAAGCGTACAAGGAGTAAGCCACGGCAATCAGTAACAGCGCCGTATTGCGGGTGTATACGCCTGCGCTGACTTTGGCTTTGTACATCATGACCAGCAGGCCGGTGGCCGCCGTCACATAGGGAATCAGGTTGGTCACTGCCGCCAGGCTGACGAGTTTTGCAAACTGAGCGCTGGCGTTGGGCGATATGGTCGACAGCGCCATCAAGGTCTGCAACACACCGCAGACAAGCATGCCGACAATGGGCGCGTTCAGCGCGCTGACCTTGCTGAACAGTTTGGGAAACATGCCTTGGTCAGCCGTCATCTTGGCCGTTTGCGCCAGGGTGAACTGCCAACCCAGCAGCGAACCGACACAAGCCAATACTGCCAGGGCCATGATGATATTGCCGACTGTCGGGTTGAACATGTGTGCATAGACGAGCGCGAAAGGGGCCGATGAGTTGGCCAGTTCGGCATTGGGTATGATGCCCTGAATAACGGACGTCGACAGCACGTAAACCACTGCTGCACCGAGCGTGCCGAACAGGCAAGCCAGCGGCACCGTGCGCTTGGGATCTTCCACGGCATCGGAAGCCTGAGCCGCCGACTCCATGCCGAGGAAGGCCCACAGCGTCAGGGGGATCGCTTTGCTGATGGCTTCGGAGATGGGCAGTTCGTTCGGGTTCCATGCGGCAGCCAGCACGTCAGGCTTGAACCAGAACCAACCGATGATGCACAAGCCGGCCACCGGGATGATGACACCCCACACGGTGATCGCACCGATCTTGCCGGTGATGCCGGGGCCGCCAAAGTTGGCCACGGTGGTCAACCAGAGCAAGCCGACCGTTCCGATGAACAATGGAATGGCGCCACTTCCCAGCCACGGCAGGAACGATGTCATGTACCCCACCGCGGAGATGGCGACGGCCACGTTGGCGATGGCCAGCGAAAGGAAGTACAGGTACGAACAGAGGAAAAACCCAGATTTGGCGTGTGCCTCTTCGGTGTAGGCAGACAACCCTCCTGGACGCGGGCAGAAAATACCGCACTGGGAAAAGCAGTAGGCGATGGACATTGAGCCAATGGCCGTGACGATCCATGACAACAATGAAACAGCCCCGAGTTGCGCCATGCTTGTCGGCAACATGATGATGCCTGAGCCCATCATGTTCACCGTGACCAGTGTGGTGAGCCCCATGAGGCTCATTTTCTTGCTTGAGTCGGCCATCGGAAACTCCTGGATCTGCTCGACGCATTGACCCTGTGCCCGACGCTTGGATACTTGTCGTCGGGCAAGGGCTTAATCTTGGTGTTTGTTTGACCCCATCTGTCTAGCGCTAATCAGGGTGGCTTTTCGCTGGCAGTGACGGTCAGCTTGTCCGCTTCGGTAACCCAGCCTCCGCCAGTGGCCTTGTAAACATCGACCATGGCGCTGAACACCGAACCCCGGGTCCGGGTGTAATTCAACTCGGCGTCGAACAAGCTGCGTTCGGCATCCAGTACTTCTATGTAGCTGGTGTATCCGTTGTCGTAGCGCAGGCGCGCAAACCGGGTGTAAGTACGCAACGCCTCGACCTGATTGGCCTGGGACACCATCTGCTCGCGGGATTTGCTCGCTGCCACCAGTGCGTTTTCAACATCCCTGAAAGCCGACTGAATGGTCTTTTGGTAGGCCAGCAAGGTTTGTTGCTGGAACGCCTCGGCTTGCTGGACTTCACCGGCAATGCCACCCGCGGTGAAAATCGGCATGCTCGCGGCGACACCATAGGACCAGGTGGCGGCCGGCCCGGTGAACAAATTCGAGAGTTGATCACTGACTGAGCCCAGTAGCCCGGTCAGGGAGATCGTCGGGAAATACAGCGCCTTGGCGGCACCGATGCGGGCATTGGCGGAAATCAGATCCAGCTCGGCCTGACGCAGATCGGGGCGTCGTTCCAATAAGTCCGAAGGCAAGCCGGCAGGCACCAACGGTAGCGTCAGTTGGGCCAGGTCACGTCCGCGCAGGATTGGGCCCGGGTTGCGTCCCAACAGCACGGCCAGGTTGTTTTCCTGCTGTGCAACCTGGGACTCGAATTGCGATACAGAGGCCTGGGTGCGCTGGAACTCGGAGAGGTTTTGCGCCAGTTCCATTTCGGAAATGGTGCCGGCACCAAAGCGCAGTTTGAAAATCTCGTAGGAGTCGCCGCGGGCCTTGGCAGTGGTGCGGGCGATTTCCAGTTCGCGGTCGAGATCGCGAAGCAGGATGTAGCTGGATGCCACCGACGACACCAGGCTCAGAATGACTGTGCGCCGACCTTCTTCAGAGGCCAGCAGGTCAGCGCGTGCGGATTCATTGAGGCGCCGCAAACGACCCCAGATATCCAGCTCCCAGCTGACACTGAGGGTGGCCTGGTAGTTGTTGTAAATCGGATCGACGTTGGCATCCAAAGGCACCGGACCGTTGTCGCGTGGCGCCCTGGACCGACTGCCTTGCGCGCCGGCGCCGATTTGCGGAAACATCTGCGAGCGCACCACTCCGTAACGGCCCTGGAATTCCTCGACCCGGGCGGCGGCAATCTTGATGTCTTTGTTTTCCGCCAGCGCCGTGCGAATCAGGTCATTGAGCGCCGGATCCTTGAACTGTTCCCACCACAGCGTATTGGACAGGTCATGGGCTTCCTGGTCTGCATAACGGTAGGTTGCCAGAGTGTCCGTGGTCGGACGCTGGTAATCCGGGCCTAGCATGCAGCCCGTCAGGCCCAGGCACACCACGAGGGGAAGATGAAAGGTGCGCATCTCAATCCCCCTCATGTCGGTGTTGCGCAGCGCCGCCGGGAATCTCCCCGGTCGACGTAGACGGCGGTGGTTGAGTGGTCTGCTTGACCGTGCCTTTTTTCTCGGTCAACCGTTCGACCAGGTAGTAAAACAGCGGGATAAAGAAGATTGCGATGACTGTCGC
This sequence comes from Pseudomonas mandelii, assembly GCF_900106065.1. Classification (NCBI taxonomy): domain Bacteria; kingdom Pseudomonadati; phylum Pseudomonadota; class Gammaproteobacteria; order Pseudomonadales; family Pseudomonadaceae; genus Pseudomonas; species Pseudomonas mandelii. The sequence continues at coordinate 6,010,789 of NZ_LT629796.1, read as the reverse complement.
CGCCAGCATCCCGCCAATGACCCCGGTGCCGATGGAGTGGCGACTGTTTTCGGATGCACCGACGGCAATGGCCAGCGGGACGCAGCCAAGAATAAATGCCAGGGATGTCATCACAATCGGGCGCAAGCGCTCCTTCGCGGCGGTCATGGCGGCATCGTAGGCAGACATGCCGCTTTCGCGGTTCAGTACCGCAAACTCGAAAATCAGGATGGCGTTCTTGGCGGCCAGGGCCACCAGCATGGTCAAGCCGATCTGGAAGTAAACGTCATTACTCAACCCTCGGATCAGCACAGCCAGCAGCGCACCGAACAATGCAAAGGGCACCGCCAGCAGCACCCCGACAGGCAGTGACCATTTCTCGTATTGAGCCGCCAGGATCAGGAACACCATGATCAGGCCGAAGATGAACACCCGGGACGAGGCACCGCCGCTTTTTTTCTCCTCGAAGGCTTCACCACTCAAGGCCAGGGCGTAGTCGTTGGTCATGATTTCAGCGCTTATTTCTTCCAGCGCCTTGAGTGCCTGGCCGGAGCTGTAACCGGGGGCTGCGTTGGCGGTGAGTTTGACTGCGGGGAAGTTATTGAAACGGGTCAGCAGGTCGGGACCGGTGACGTAGCGGGTGGTCAGCACGGCTTTGAGCGGCACCATCTCCTGGTTTTTGTTGCGCACGTAGATCTGTTGCAGGTCCTCGGCCTTGAGGCGATAGCTTGGTTCTGCCTGCAGGATCACCTGCCACAGCCGGCTGAATTTGTTGAATTGCGACACATAGAGCGAGCCGAACATGGTCTGCATGGTGCTATAGACTTCTTCCACCGGCACACCCAGCGACTCTGCCTTTTCCCGGTCTACGTCGACCAGCAATTGCCGGGAAAACACGTTGAAGGTGGAGGTGATGGCGCCGAGTTCGGGGCGCTGCCTGGCTTTGGCGACAAACGTGCCGACCATTTCTGCCAGTTGATTGACGCCGGCATCCCCCTTGCTCTGAATCCATACCTCCATGCCGCCGGTGGTGCCAAGGCCAGGAATGGACGGCGGATTCACCGGCAGAATGATCCCGCCTTGAACGTTGGCAAAAGCATGGACTGCTTTCTGGATGACGGCGGGGGCGCTTTGTTCCTTGATTGTGTCCGAGTCCTTGTAGCGCTCCTCGAAATCCTTGAACCCGACAAAAAAGGCGCCGGCATTGTTCTTGTTCTGGCCGTCGAGCAGGCTGTAACCATTAACGATGGCAACGCCCTCGACGGCCTCGTCGTTCATGAAGAAGTCACTGGCTACTTTGCCCACCTCGCCGGTGCGATCGAGACTGGCGGCATCGGGCATGATCACGGCCCCCAGCAGATACCCCTGATCTTCCGGCGGCAAAAAGGCGCTGGGAATGCGCTGCGCCATGAGCAGAATCAACGCGATCATGCCGGCGAACAGTAACAACGCCATCACGAAGCGCTTGATCATGAAGGCCACCGAGCGCGAGTAGCCCTCGGTCATGCGTTCGAAGCTGTGCTCGAACCAGCGGAAAAAAGCATTTTTTTCGCCGTGTTGGGGTTTGAGCAGCAGGGCCGCCAAGGCAGGCGAAAGTGTCAATGCCACCAGACCGGATATCACCACAGAGATGGCGATGGTGATCGCGAACTGTTTGTAGAGCTGGCCTGTGATCCCGCCCATGAAGGCCACCGGGATGAACACCGCGCACAGCACCAGCACGATGGCCACCACCGGGCCTGCCACTTCATCCATGGCTTTTTTCGCGGCGTCCTTGGGCGTCATCTTGTGGACGTGCATGTTGCGTTCGACGTTCTCGATCACCACGATGGCGTCGTCGACCACAATACCGATGGCCAACACCATCCCGAACAGCGTCAGCATGTTCACTGAAAAGCCCAATGCCGACATCCCGATGAAGGTGCCGACGATCGACACCGGCACCGCAAGCACCGGGATCAGGGTGGCACGCAGACTCTGCAGAAAGATGAACACCACGATGACCACCAACACCAGCGCTTCGAAAAAGGTGTATATCACCTCGGAAATCGAGGCGCGGGTAAACGCGGTGGTGTCCATTACGATCTTGTATTCGATGCCCTCGGGGAAGGTCGTCTTCATGTCTGCCAGGGTCTTGGTAACCGCTGCAGACACGTCGAGGGCGTTGGCGCCCGGTTGTTGATACACCGCAATCAGCGTTGCCGGACGGCCCTGATAGGTGCTACGCAGCGAGTAGTCTTTTTGTCCGAGTTCGGCACGGCCGATGTCCTTGAGACGAACGATTGCCGCCCCTTCGTTGCTGGCGCGCAGAATGATGTTCTCGAACTCTACCGGCTCGGTCAGACGTCCCTTGGTGGTCACAGCAAACGACTGCTCTACCGCCTGGCCGGTGGGCGACTGGCCAACGCGACCGACAGCAAATTGCTGGTTCTGATTGGACACGGCTTTTTGCACGTCTGCCGCAGTGATGCCCAACTGGGCCATCCGGTCGGGCTTGAGCCAGATCCGCATGGCGTAGTCGGGTGTGCCGAAAATACTGGCCTGGTTGGCGCCCGGAATACGCTTGATCGCATCCAGAATGTAGAGGTTGGCGTAGTTGGCCACATAGGTGCTGTCAAAACGATCACCTGCGGAGTACACGGCGAGGACCATCATGAAGGCCGAAGATTTCTTCTGCACCTGAATACCCTGGCTCTGAACCGCGGAGGGCAGTTGCGGCAGGGCGAGGTTGACCCGGTTCTGCACGTCTACCTGGGCAAGGGAAGGGTCGGTGCCAATCTCGAAGAACACATTGAGGGTCATGTTGCCGGTCGCTGAGCTCGACGAGTTCATGTAGATCATGTTGTCGGCGCCGTTGACCTGCTGCTCGATAGGCGCTGCCACATTATTGGCCACGACCTGGGCATCCGCGCCCGGGTAGGTGGCTGACACCGTAATCTGTGGCGGTGTGATATCCGGGTACTGGGCGACCGGCAAACTGACCATCGCCACTGCACCCGCCAAGGTGATGATGATCGAGATAACGGAAGCAAAAATGGGACGATCAATGCAATAGTGAGAGATGCTCATGGGCGACGCCCACTGTCTTGCACCGACGCGGTGGCTGTCGGTTTTGCCGTCGTCTCGGTTGCCGGGGGAGGGGGGGCGATGATATTCAGCGGCCCTCCGGGGGTCACTCTGATCGCACCATCGACCACGATGCGTTCACCGGCTTGCAGTCCTTGGGTGATAAACCAGTCATTGCCATGCCAGTCACCCACTTCGACCACCCGTTGCTCGGGCTTGCCCTGTGCATTGATCACCCAGACGAAACGGCTTTTGGCTCCCTCCAGAACGGCCTTCTGCGGCACCGTAATGGCGTTCGGCCTGGAAGCCCCGATGGCCCGCACCCGCACGAACTGTCCGGGTCTGAGTAGGCCTGTCGGGTTGGCAACCACCGCCCGGACCAGAAAGGTCCCGGTATCCTGGCTATAAGAAGGCGCTGCAAAATTCAAGCGGCCACGCTCAGGGACAACGGTGCCGTCGGCCAGCACGACCTCTACGACGAACTCACTGCGCAGGGGAAAAATGAGGTGACCGGAAGCAATCTCGTCGCGGAACTTGAGCGTCTCGTTTTCCGAAAGACTGAAGTTGACGTAGATAGGGTCCATCTGTGAAACGGTGGTCAGCAGCCCGGATTCACCCGGCGTGACGTAACTGCCTTCCTGCTTTTTGGCAAAACTTGAAAGGCCGGTGAGGGGCGAGGCTATGGTGGTGTAACTGAGGTTCAACTGTTCGGTTCGAACCGTGCCCTCGGCGGCAAGCACGGCAGCCCGTGTCTGACGCTCATCACCGACAGCATTGTCCAGATCCATCTTGCTGACCGCATTCTGCGCCGCCAAGGGACGGACACGGGCCAGCGTAGCCTTGGCGACTTCCCAGCGTGCCTGTTGTTGAGCCAATTGGCCCTGCGCCGACAGCAATGACGCTTCAAAAGGTTTACGGTCCATCTGGAACAGCGTTTGCCCGGTTTTTACCAAATCGCCTTCGGTGTACAGCCGCTTCTCCAGGAAGCCGGCAACCCGGGCGCGGATCTCAACCTCGCGGGAACTTTGTGTCTGGGCAACGAATTCGAATGTTACCGGGGTGTCGCGGGCGGTGACCGTCATGACCGTCACATCGGGGGCTTGGCGAGCCAGGGTCACGGGCTCTTTGCCGCAACCGACCAGGCTCAAGACCCCGACCATAATGGCAACAGGCAAACCGACGAGCTGCCTGACAACAATCATGTTTGCGCCCATTCTCACGCTCCCTAAACGCTTAGCCACGCTTTCGTAAAACGCTAACACCCGCAGACCGTGGCATTTCTGACAATAATCAATGAATACGACCGGCCAGCCGCGAGACCCATGGATTGGCGCTCAAGCCGTGCAGCAGCACGCTGAGTAAAACGGTACAGGCAGCGACAGATACCAAGGTGCGACTGGTTTCTAGAGGGTAGTCCAATATCATGACGGCGAAGACGATGCTGGCCAGGCCGCGTGGGCCGAACCAGCCGATGAACAGGCGGGTTTCGAAATCAAAGCCGGTTCCTGTCAGGCTGATCAGCACGGGCACTATGCGAATCACGGTCAGACTAAGCACTGCATACAGGCAGATGTTCAGGGTGAGATTGTTCCAGGCCCAAGGGATCACAATTGCGCCGAATACGACCCACGTGATGACCGACAGCAGGCTGGCGAATTCTTCACTGGCTTCGAGCAGATGATGCTTTTGTTCGGTAAACAAAAAGCTGGCGAGCAACCCACCGACGAACGCGCCGATAAAACCGCTACCGCCCAATGTTTGCGCGGTGGCAAAGCACAAAATGGCGAGCCCCGGCAGCGTCAGTTGCGACCACATGGGGGCTTGCCAATGGTGTTTTGCGGCGTAACGCTGCAACAGCCAGGCAATGAGCGTAAGCGCCACACCACTGATTGCACCGATGCCCAGCTCCTCGATAACCAACTCTACCGCGAGTGAAAGCGGCGACTGCGTCTGCTCTTCGACCAGCAGTGCAAGGAACATCAGCAGCACTGGAACACAGATCCCGTCATTCAGCCCGCTTTCTACGTTCAGTCCTTCACGCACGGGGGCGGGCACCTTGGGATTACTCACCACCGCCTTCCCCAGCGCAGCGTCGGTGGGCGCCAGAAGGGTCGCCAGTATGGCCAGTTCCAATGGCGGTACTTGCGGGAACAGCCAGATACCGACCAGCCAGCCACTGAGCATGGTCAGTGGCAGACCTATCATCAATAAACGCAACGGCAACCCTTCGTGCGCCCTTAAAACCTTGAGGTCAGCATTGGCCGCATCGCTAAAGAGAACAATGGCCAATGTCAGCTCTGCCAGAATCCTGAGGCCATCCTTGTCAATCCGGGGTTGCAGAATTCCCAGGAACGCAGGGCCAAGAATCAGGCCGGCAAGCATGAACATGAGTGGACCGTTGAGCAGGCGAGATTCGAAGCGCCCCGCAAATATGCTGTAGGTCAGGAGGAAGGCGGCAAGCAGAGCTAAGTTCTGATACATCGCAGACCTGCTTATCCAGGTTGATGTAAAGGCAATGGTGTCATTGCCAGGACGAGGCGCAGCTGAAATCAAAACATCAGGTTAGTCCACATGCTCGGGTTTGACCGGCTCGCCCGACTTCAAACCCAGCTGCGCCCTGACATCGTCGAGACTGGAGAAGCGATAACGCAGGATGAGTTCGTTCGTTGTCGATTCGTCTGATTTAAATCAAGGCAGGGCCACTCGGTACGTCCATTGAAACAAGTATTGCCTTGCCAACTGACTCAGTGGTGACCCAGGTTTCAGTTTTTTCTCTCGACCAACGATAAGAACGGTCGCTCCTGCACGTTCGATACTGATGGAGTGCGGTGAGTGTGGGTTTTGTGCTTTCTTGATCGATGTCAACCACATGGAGCGGACGGCTCTGTAGTCTCCAGAGATCGACATACCCGTGCGTAACGGGTTGCCTTGACTCAAGGCGACACCTCCATGATCTATCCGCTGATTCTGACGTTGCATCTGTTTGCCGCCCTGATCTTTATCGGCACGGTGTTCTTCGAAGTGCTGTTCCTTGAAAGCATCCGCAAACAGCTACCCACCAGGGTCATGTTGCTGGTGGAGGAAGGCATCGGCCGGCGAGCGCGCTCGCTGATGCCGTGGGTGCTGCTGGTATTGTTCGGTGCGGGGCTCGGCATGGTCTGGCTGCGCTACCTGCCAGTCCTTGCCTCACCATTGGCTTCATCGTTAGGCACATTGCTTGCCTTGAAAGTCGCGGTGGCCGTGAGCGTACTGCTGCACTTCCTGGTGGCCATGTTTTTATTCAAACGTGGCCGAATGAGTCCGCGGTACCTGCAGTTCATCCACGGCAGCCTGTTTTGTCACATGGTCGTTATCGTGCTGCTGGCCAAGGGAATGTTTTATCTGACCTGGTGATCGGCTTTGACGGGTAGTCTGTTCTTCCAAGACTTTGCTTGTGCTTGATGCAAATCAAGGCGTATTGATCGTTGAACCCCGACACTGATGATCCGCAGCCAGTGTCGGAGACCTTCATGCTCGATTTCTTTCACAACCCCGGCGAGCTGGTCGCCCGGTGCGATCAGGGCGTGCTCGACCCCAACTGTCATGCCGACACGCAAAAATTCCATGAGGGTATCGGATCACTGGATCTGCTTCGCGCGTTGCGCGTCAGCCGCCAGAAGCGACGTCCGCTGTCCCTGAACGTGCAGCTACCCTCCAGCCTCAAGCTTTCCTTTTGTTCCCCTCGTGACAGCGCCGACGAGCACCAGGTTATTGAGCAGTACCTCCAGCATCTGGAGCAGGAGATCGACCTCGTCGGTTGCCACCTGGATGCGCAGCAACGGGTGGAACAGTTTCATCTGGGCGGCGGAACACTCATCACTGCTCACATAGGGCGGCTGATGAGTCACCTGCGTAGCCGTTTCAACTTTCTCTTACATGATTGCGGCGACTACAGCGTCGAGGTGGACCTCTATCAAACCGATTGGGCGACCATGGGCGTGCTGCGCGACCACGGTTTCAACCATGTCAGTATCGGCGTTCCGGATTTCGACAGCGACTGTGAAAGGTCGGTGGCCTGTTACCAGAACCCGGCGCCGATCCAGTCGCTCATGGACGCGGCGCGGACCTTTGGTTTTCGATCCATCAACGTCGATCTGGGTTTTGGCCATGCCTGGCAGACGCCAGACAGTTTTGCGTTGAAGCTGGCGAGCATTATCAAGCTGGAGCCAGACCGGCTGATGGTGTTCGATTATGCCCGGCCACCACGGCGCTATCGTCCGGTGCCCGGTGACAAAGTCAGAGCGCCGTGCAGCCAGGTCGATAAAGGCGCGATGCGCCAAATCTGCTTTGATCAACTGCTTTGCGCGGGTTATCACTACATCGGTATGGGGCAGTTTGTCCGGCCCGATGATGATTTGGCCGTCGCCCAGGAGCGAGGCCGGTTGCGCCGTACCTGTGAGGGTTTCTCCCGTCACGGCTATTGCGATCATGTTGGATTCGGTTTGGGTGCCATTAGCCAGATCGACGATTTGTACACGCAAAACACCGACGAGATTGAACGCTATCAGCAGCAACTGGACATGCGGCAATTGCCGACGTGTCGAGGCTGGCGCTTCGAGGCGGGGGAGCAAATCAGGCAAATGGTCATGGAGCGACTGGCGTGTGATCTGGAACTGGATATACGCGCCATCGAAAGACGTTATGGGCTGGTTTTTTCCAGGTATTTCTCGTCGGTCTGGCCGTTGCTGGAGCAATTGAGTCGTGAGGGGTTGATTGAGTTGTCGGACCGCTTCATCAGCATTCTCCCTGCCGGTCGGCCGGAAGTGGATGCCATCTGCAACCTGTTTGAAAAGGATGTGGGCGGTGCGAGGTGTTAACCCATTTGCGAGTTGATTGATCATGAAGCCTTCCTTTGATTTCAATCGCGCCCTGGTCGAAAAGTATGACCGCCCGGGGCCGCGCTACACTTCTTACCCAACCGCGCCACAGTTCCATCAGGCCTTTGCCGTTGACGACTATCAGCGTGCCGCCCGCGAGAGCAACCAGGCAAGCGCGTCGAAACCGCTGTCGGTGTATATCCACATTCCGTTTTGCAAAAGTCTTTGTTACTACTGCGCCTGCAACAAAATCATTACCCAGAAAACCCATCGCGCCGTCGAGTACCTTCGGTACCTCAAGCTTGAGATTGCGATGCAGGCGGCCTTGTTCGATAGCACCCGTAAACTCACGCAATTGCACCTGGGCGGCGGCACGCCTACTTATTTAACCAGTGAACAGCTCGCGGACCTGATGGATTGCCTGCACCAGGCGTTCAACATGGATGACAGCGATGACCATGAGTTTTCCATCGAAGTCGACCCGCGCACCATCAGTACCGAGCAGATCCGGTCGCTGCGCCAGTTGGGCTTCAATCGCCTGAGCTTCGGTGTTCAGGATTTCGACCCCGACGTGCAGGCCGCGGTCAATCGCCAGCAAAGTGAAGAGCAGATTTATGCGCTGGTTGCTGCGGCACGCGAGGCGCAATTCAAGTCGATCAGCGTCGATCTGATCTATGGCCTGCCGTTGCAAACCGTGCAGAGTTTCGACGTCACCCTCGGCAAGATCATCGCGCTGCGTCCGGACCGGATTGCCGCCTACAGCTACGCGCATCTGCCGGAAATGGTTCGCGCACAACGGTTGATTCGTCCCGCCGACATGCCGCCGCCGGAGCGCAAGCTGGAATTGCTTGAACTGACCATCCGCCGTCTGACCGCGGCCGGTTACGTCTATATCGGCATGGATCATTTCGCCTTGCCGGACGACGAGCTGTCGCTGGCCCGGGCCAATGGCACCCTGCAGCGTAACTTTCAGGGCTACTCCACCCACGCCGACTGCGACTTGATCGGCCTCGGCGTGTCCTCGATCGGCAAGGTCGGCGACAGCTACAGCCAGAGCGTCAAGGAGCTGTCTCAGTACTACGCGCGTCTGGACCAAGGCCTGCTACCGGTGCATCGCGGTTACCGCTTGAGCGCAGACGACTTGCTGCGCCGCGAAGTGATCAGCGACCTGATGTGCCATGGCCGTATTACGTTTAACCGCTATGAAATGCGTCATGACATTCTCTTCACCGAGTACTTTGCCGACGCCTTGTCCCAACTGGAGGAGCATGTTCGCGACGGACTGCTGCAGATCCACTGCGACGAACTGGTGCTGTTACCACAGGGGCACTTGATGATGCGCAGTGCCGCGATGGCGTTTGACGCCTATCTGGGTAGTGAGCAAAAAGGCCTGTTTTCACGCACGGTTTGAGTCATTGGCGCCTGTCCTCATGGGCTAATTTCTCAAGTTGATTTCAATCAAGGGCAGGGGGCGCAACGCTCCCTAACATGACCGAAAGCCCTTTTGAAATCAGCGAGCCCATGACAATCCATCCGCCTTCGATACACGGCAACCTGCGCGTCTGGGGCGTCGGGCTGGTGGTCATGCTAATGCTGATGCTCGCCACCTTTGAGGCGGTGCAAGCCAAGCAATACGGCGACATCGAGCAGCAGCGCATCGAGAAAACCTTCCCTCAGACCGATTCCGTTTCCGCCCCCGAAGGCCGGTTCAAGGTGCGCACGCTGTCCGCCGCCGGCAAGGTGCTCGGCTATGTGTTCCAGAGTCTGGACGTGGTGGACATTCCTGCCTACTCGGGCAAGCCGATCAATACCCAGGTGATCCTCGACACTGCTGGTGCGATTCAGGATGCCTATGTGCTGGAGCACCATGAGCCCATTCTGCTGATCGGCATTCCTGAGGCAAAACTTCACGGCTTCAGCGCCAGGTACAAGGGCATCAAGGTCAGCCAGCGGGTGGTCGTCGGCCATTCCAGCGACCCGAAGGCCGTCACCGTCGATGCGATTGCCGGGGCTACCGTCACGGCGATGGTGGTCAACGAGGTCATCATGCGCGCCGCCCACGACGTGGCCGTATCGCTCAAGCTGATCGAGGACACGGGCGGTGTGGCACGCATGCCTGCCACCGTGCGCCAGGACTTTTTCGAACCCGCCACCTGGGAACAACTCACCGGCAACGGCGCCATCCGCCGCTTGAACCTGACCCGTGGCCAGGTCGACGCCGCCTTCAAGGGCACCGACGCCGAAGGCGTGGAAAACGCCGCCGCCGATCAGGTGGATGAGACCTTTATCGAGCTCTACACCGCCGACCTGAATCCGCCGACCATCGGCCGTGCGCTGCTGGGCGACAATCAATATCGCTTCCTTATGCAGGACCTCAAGCCCGGCGAGCAGGCCATTGTGGTGCTGGGTCGTGGGCTTTTTTCCTATAAAGGCTCGGGGTATGTGCGCGGCGGGATTTTCGATCGGGTGCAATTGCGCCAGTTCGGCAACGTCATCAGTTTTCGCGACATGGACCATCAGCGGCTCTCCGACGTCTTTGCCAAGGGCATGCCGGAATTCACTGAAATGTCGATTTTCATTGTGCGCGAGCCGGCCCGGTTCGACCCGGGATCGCCCTGGTCCCTGGAATTGCTGGTGCGTCGTCAAACCGGGCCGCTCAGTGGCACGTTCAGCAGCTTCGAACTGCCTTATCAACTGCCCGAGCCATACCTTGAGCGGCCACTGCCCAGCGCCGAAGAATTGGCCGCCCTCGAGGAAGCCGGTCGGCCGATGTGGTTGACCATCTGGTACCAGAAATCCTTTCAGATCACCGTGCTCGGCAGCGCATTACTGCTGCTGATGGCGATCCTGTTCCTGCAGGACTCCTTCACGCGTCGGCCACGTTTTCTGCACTGGCTGCGCCGAGGTTACCTGGTCTTTACCGTGGTGTTTCTCGGCTGGTATGCGCTGGGGCAACTGTCGGTGGTCAATGTGCTGACCTTCGCCCATGCGCTGTTCGATCACTTTCGCTGGGAGCTGTTTCTCACCGACCCGCTGATCTTCATGCTCTGGGTCTTCACCGCTGCGAGCATTCTGCTGTGGGGGCGGGGCGTATTCTGCGGCTGGTTGTGCCCGTTCGGTGCCTTGCAGGAACTGATTAACGAAGCCGCGCGCAAGCTGAGAATCCCCCAATACGAATTGCCTTTCGCGGTGCATGAACGGCTGTGGGCCATCAAATACATCATTTTGCTGCTGCTGTTCGGCCTCTCCCTTGAGTCGATGTCCACCGCCGAATTGTTCGCCGAGGTGGAACCGTTCAAGACCGCTGTCACCCTCAAGTTCGACCGCCAATGGTGGTTCGTCCTCTACGCGGTGGCACTGCTGGTCATCAACCTCTTCACCCGCAAAGTCTATTGCCGCTACATCTGCCCGTTGGGAGCCGCGCTGGCGATTCCGAGCAAATTTCGCCTGTTCGACTGGCTCAAACGCCGCAAGGACTGTGGCACTCCCTGCCAGCTGTGCGCCAAGGAGTGCGAGATCCAGGCGATTCATCCCGATGGCCGAATCAATGCCAACGAGTGCCACTACTGCCTCGATTGCCAGATGACTTACCAGAACGACAACAAGTGTCCGCCGCTGATCAACAAGCGCAAGAAGCGCGGCAAACCGGCACCCATCGCTGTGCAACTGATACCTGTCGTGGAAGTGAGCGCTCTGGAATGAACCCCGCGAGCGCCTGTGCGCTGCGACCGTTTTTATCCCTTCAAGGAACACACCTGATGAACGACACAGAATCCAAGAAAACCACTGAAGTGCCGGAATCGACCGGCCTCAGTCGTCGCGGTTTCCTGGGCACCAGCGCGGTGACCGGCGCGGTACTGGCCGGTGCCACGGCCATCGGTGGCGCGGTGTTTACCCGTGAGACCTGGGCGGCAGCGGCCAAGGACGCGCAACTCAAAACCCACGTCGGGCCGGGCGAACTGGACCAGTACTACGGTTTCTGGAGTGGCGGTCATCAGGGGGAAGTGCGGATCATGGGCATTCCGTCGATGCGCGAGCTGTTGCGTGTACCGGTGTTCAACGTCGACTCCGCCACTGGCTGGGGCCTGACCAACGAAAGCAAACGGATCATGGGCGACAGCGCGCATTTCCAGAATGGCGACTGCCACCACCCGCATTTGTCCATGACTGACGGCAAGTACGACGGTAAATACCTGTTCATCAATGACAAGGCCAACAGCCGTGTTGCGCGAATCCGTCTGGACATCATGAAGTGCGACAAGATGCTCACCGTGCCCAATGTGCAGGCCGTTCACGGGCTGCGCCTGCAAAAAGTGCCGCACACTAAATACGTGTTCGCCAATGCCGAATTCGTGATTCCACACCCCAATGACGGCAGCACCTTCGACCTGCAGGACAAGAACAGCTACACGATGTTTAACGCCATCGATGCCGAGAAAATGGAGATGGCCTTCCAGGTCATTGTCGATGGCAACCTGGACAACACCGACGCCGACTACACCGGCAAATACGCGGCGTCCACCTGCTACAACTCGGAGAAGGCCTACGACCTGGGCGGCATGATGCGCAACGAGCGCGACTGGGTGGTGGTGTTCAACATCCCGCGCATCGAAGCGGCGATCAAGGCTGGCAAGTTCATCACCCTGGATGGCTCGAAAGTGCCGGTGGTCGACGGTCGTAAAACCGATGGCAAGGACAGCGCATTCACCCGTTACATCCCGACGCCGAAGAACCCCCACGGCCTCAATACCTCGCCTGATGGCAAATACTTCATTGCCAACGGCAAGCTTTCGCCGACCTGCACCATCATTGCCATCGCCAAGCTTGACGATCTGTTCGACGACAAATTCAAGGACCCGCGCGACGTGGTGGTCGGTGAACCCGAGCTCGGTCTGGGCCCGCTGCACACCACTTTCGACGGCCGCGGCAATGCGTATACCACGCTGTTTATCGACAGCCAGGTGGTGAAGTGGAACGTCGAGGAGGCCATTCGCGCGTACACCGGCGAGAAGGTCAACTACATCAAGCAGAAACTCGACGTGCAATACCAGCCAGGCCACAACCATGCGTCGCTGACCGAAACCAGTGAGGCCGACGGCCAATGGCTGATGGTGCTCAGCAAGTTTTCCAAGGATCGCTTCCTGCCGACCGGCCCGCTGCACCCGGAAAACGATCAACTGATCGATATCTCCGGCGAGGAAATGAAACTGGTGCATGACGGCCCGGCCTTCGCCGAACCCCACGACTGCGTCATGGCCCGCCGCGACCAGATCAAGACCAAGAAGATCTGGGACCGCAATGACCCGTTTTTTGCCGAGACGGTGGCGATCGCCGCCAAAGACGGGATCAAGCTGGAGACTGACAACAAGGTCATCCGCGACGGCAACAAAGTCCGCGTCTACATGACCTCGATGGCCCCGGCCTACGGTTTGCCGGAGTTCACCGTCAAGCAAGGCAACGAGGTCACGGTGACCATCACCAACATCGACCAGATTGAAGACGTGACCCACGGCTTCGTGATGACCAACCATGGCGTGAGCATGGAAATCAGCCCGCAGCAGACCTCGTCGATCACCTTCATCGCCGACAAGGCCGGCCTGCACTGGTACTACTGCAGCTGGTTCTGCCATGCGCTGCACATGGAAATGGTCGGCCGCATGAAGGTAGAGAAGGCCTGACCGTTGCCCATCGACAGGAGCGAAGCAATGACTGATAGCAAGGGAAACCCGGTGACGGTCATTGCATTTGCGCTCCTGCTGATGTCCGGCAGCGCGCTGGCGGTGCAACCCATCACCTCGTTGCCGCTGCGGGTGGACGCCAATCAACGCTGGCACCTGCCGGCGGGGGAATACCGGGGCTCGTTCAGTGTCGATCAACCGATGCAGATTCTCTGCGAGCCCGGCGCGGTATTTCAGGGGGAGGGGCAGGGCAACGGTGTGATCATCAGCGCGCCGGATGTCGCCATCGAAGGCTGCACCTTTCTAAACTGGGGACACGACCTCACCGCCATGAATGCGGCGGTGTTTATCCAGCCCAAGGCCCATGGTGCGGTGATTAAAGGCAATCGCCTGCAGGGTAAGGGCTTCGGTATCTGGGTCGACGGCACTCAGGATGTGAGCCTGATCGACAACCGCATTCAGGGTGATCCGGCGATGCGTTCGCAAGATCGCGGCAACGGCATTCACCTGTATGCCGTGCATGGCGCCAAGGTCATTGGCAACCAGGTGCGCGACACCCGCGATGGCATCTACATCGACACCTCCAACGGCAACCTGCTGCAGGGCAATACCCTGGAAGACCTGCGCTACGGGGTGCATTACATGTTCGCCAACGATAACCAACTGATCGGCAACACCACCCGCCGCACCCGCACCGGCTACGCCTTGATGCAAAGCCGCAAGCTCACGGTGATCGGCAATCGCTCCGAACAGGACCAGAACTACGGGATCCTGATGAACTACATCACCTATTCAACCTTGCGTGACAACTTCGTCACTGACGTGCGCGACGGCTCGACCGGCGACAGCATGATCAGCGGCGCCGAGGGCAAGGCGCTGTTCATCTACAACTCGCTGTTCAACAGCATCGAACACAACCACTTCGAGCACAGCGCCGTGGGCATCCATCTCACCGCCGGCTCGGAAGACAACCGCATCGCCGACAACGCGTTTGTCGGCAACCAGCGGCAGGTCAAGTACGTCGCCACCCGCTTGCAGGAATGGTCGGTGGATGGCCGTGGTAACTACTGGAGCGATTACCTGGGCTGGGACCGCAACAACGACGGCCTCGGCGATATCGCCTACGAACCCAATGACAACGTCGACCGCCTGCTCTGGCTGTACCCGCAGGTGCGGCTGTTGATGAACAGCCCCGGCATCGAGTTGCTGCGCTGGGTGCAACGGGCCTTTCCGGTGATGAAATCGCCGGGGGTGCTGGACAGCCATCCGCTGATGAAATCATCCACTCAACCCCTGACCCAGGAGCCCAACTCATGAACGTCATCGACATCGAAGGCGTCAGCCAGCGCTATGGGCATGCCACCGTGTTGCATCAGCTCAACCTCAGCCTGGCGGAAGGTGAAGTGCTGGGTTTGTTCGGTCATAACGGCGCGGGCAAGACCACCAGCATGAAACTGGTGCTGGGCCTGCTCCAGCCCAGCGAAGGGCAGGTCCGGGTGTTCGGTCGCTTGCCCTGCGATCCCCACGTACGACGCCTGCTCGGTTATCTGCCGGAGAACGTGACGTTTTACCCGCAGCTGAGCGGTGTTGAAACCTTGCGCCATTTCGCGCGACTCAAAGGCGCCGCGTCCGCCCAAGTGGACGCACTGCTGGAGGAAGTCGGCCTGGCCGGTGCGGCGCATCGGCGGGTCAAGACCTACTCCAAGGGCATGCGTCAACGGTTGGGGCTGGCGCAGGCGCTACTCGGCGAGCCGCGTTTGTTGCTGCTCGACGAACCAACAGTCGGCCTCGACCCCATCGCCACTCAGGACTTGTATCGGTTGCTCGATCGCCTGCGTAGCCAAGGCACCAGCATCATTCTGTGTTCCCACGTCTTGCCCGGTGTCGAGGCGCACATCAACCGCGCCGCGATTCTGACCCAGGGACGTCTGCTGGCACTGGGGAGTCTACGCAGTTTGCGCGAGGAAGCCGGGTTGCCGACGCTGATTCGCGCCAACGGCCTCAAGCACGCCGGGCCCTTGCAGCAACGCTGGAACAACGCCGGGCACCTCACCGAGCGCTGGGGCGTCGAAGGTCTTGAAGTGGCCGCACTCAATGGCAGCAAGCTCGGGCTGTTGCGCCAGCTGCTCAATGAAGACGAGCCGGCCGACGTGGAAATCCATCAACCGTCGCTGGAAGATATTTACCGCTACTACATGAGCCGGGCCGGTGCGGCGCCAATCGGGGAGGCCGTATGAACGCTGTCTGGAACATGGCCCGCAAGGAATTCAGTGACGGTTTGCGCAATCGCTGGTTGTTGGCAATCAGTGTGTTGTTCGCGGTGCTGGCCATCGGCATCGCCTGGCTGGGCGCCGCGGCCTCCGGGCAGTTGGGTTTCACCTCGGTGCCGGCCACCATCGCCAGCCTCGCCAGTCTGGCGACGTTTTTGATGCCGTTGATTGCGTTGCTGTTGGCCTATGACGCCATCGTCGGCGAGGACGAGAGCGGCACGTTGCTGCTGTTGCTGACGTACCCCTTGGGTCGCGGGCAGATTCTGCTCGGCAAGTTTGTCGGCCACGGGTTGATCCTGGCGCTGGCGACGCTGATCGGTTTCGGCTGCGCCATGCTGGCCATCGCGGTGCTGGTGGACAACGTCGAACTGAGCCTGCTGCTCTGGGCCTTCGGTCGGTTCATGGCGTCGTCGACGTTATTGGGCTGGGGGTTTCTGGGGTTGGCCTATGTGCTGAGCAGTGCGTCGGCCGAAAAATCCACGGCGGCCGGGCTGGCACTGGGCGTGTGGTTCTTCTTCGTGCTGGTGTTCGACCTGGCCCTGCTGGCGCTGTTGGTGCTCAGCGAAGGGCAGTTCAACCCGAAAGTGCTGCCCTGGTTGCTGCTGCTCAATCCCGCTGACATCTATCGCCTGATCAACCTTTCCGGTTTTGAACCCGGTGCCGGCAACACGGGTGTGCTGACGCTTGGCAGCGATTTGCCGATGCCGGGCTCGATGCTCTGGCTATGCCTGTCGCTGTGGGTGGCGGTGCCATTGGGTTCGGCCTGGTTGTTGTTTCGTCGCCGAGCGACATGAATTTTCACTTTGATGGTTTTGGAGTAGTTGACGATGAATGCGTTTTATCTGACGACGATGCGCGCGGTGGCGGGCCTGATGATGTGCCTCCTGCTGACGGCCTGTGACAACCCAGTGCAAGCCACTTACAGCGACACCGCCGCGGCCTTTCATCCCAGTGATGAATGCCATGTCTGCGGGATGATTATCGACGGATTCCCCGGGCCCAAGGGCGAAGTGGTCGAGCGGGCGGGGATCAAGAAGTTCTGTTCCACGGCGGAAATGATCGGCTGGTGGTTGCAGCCGGAAAACCATCATGGCGATGCAAAACTGTATGTCCATGACATGGGCCGCAGCCCGTGGAACGCGCCGAATGACGCCCATCTGATCGATGCAAAAGACGCCTTCTACGTGGTCGGTACCCAACTCAAAGGCGCCATGGGCGTGGTGCTGGCGTCGTTCTCAAGTCGCGAGGCCGCTGAAAAGCTTGCCGCTGAACAGGGCGGTCGCTTGCTGCGCTTCAGCGAGATCACTCCGGCGCTGCTGCAACAACACTAACGTCGTTTTAAAAGCCTGATCGCCGTCAAGTCGTTTTTTCGTCTCCTGCTCAAAGATAGGGCTCGCTACGTCCCCAGTGCTGGCATCCGTGATGCCCAGGAGAAAATGATGAAAACCGAGTTTCAAGATCGTTTGGCGGTGGTCACAGGTGCCAGCTCCGGGATCGGCCTTGCGCTGTGCGCCGCGCTGTTACCGCGCGGGGTCAAGGTGCTGGCGATGTCACGGACCCTCGGTGAATTGCCGGCCTTGCAGCAGATCTACGGCGAGCGGTTGCAGTGGTTTGCCGGGGACGTCACAAGTCAGCAAGACCTGAGCGAACTGGCCGAGCGCGCTGCGGCGATGGGCCCCGTGGACTATTTGGTGCCTAACGCGGGTGTCGCCGAAATGGCCGACAGCCTGGATATGCAGGCCTTCCAGCGTCAGTGGGCGGTCAACGGCGCTGGGGCGTTGAACACCCTGGCGGCGTTACGCGGGGAATTGGCGAGCCCGGCTTCGGTAGTATTTGTCGGGAGCTTCCTGACCGGCTCGAGCTTTCCCGGGTTGGCCGCTTGCATTGCCAGCAAGGCCGCACTCGCGGCTCAGGCGCGCACGCTTGCGGTGGAGTTCGCGAATTTTGATGTGCGCATCAATCTGGTCTCGCCGGGACCGACCGCCACCGCGATGTGGGACAACCTGGGGTTGAGCGAGGGGGAACTCGGCGACGTCGCCGACACCCTGGGTAAACGTCTGTTGCCGGGGCATTTTCTTGATGCGGCGGCGGTGGCCAATGTGATTGTTTTTCAGTTGTCGCAGGGGGCTCGGGGTGTTTACGGCCAGGACTGGAAGGTTGATAACGGTTACACCTTGGGCTGAAGTCCGTTCGGGGTACATATCCGTTTCTGCGGTAACGGCTACTATTGATTCCGCTTTTACAGCGGGTCACTTGGAAAAGCGCCAAGTAACCAAACGCTTTCGCCCCTGACGTACGGTGCCTCGCCTAGGCTCGGCATGCCCTCGCTCCGGTCCTGCTCCGTGGGCCCGCCGCCATCGGCCATCCATGGCCGGGGGCGGCTACCGCGGCATCCTTGCCGCGGTGCCCACTGCGCAGAACCTGCGCTCGGCCTTCCGACGGGGCAGATCAAGATCAAGTTCAAAAGCCAGATCAAAAGCAAAAGCGAGGCGGCCTGATAGCCGACCTGATGTCTGTCAAGGGCATCGGCGGTGGACCTCTATGTCATGCCCGCCAAAAATCCAACTGTGGGAGCGAGTCTGCTCGCGAAGGCGGACTTACATTCAACATTGATGTCGACTGACAGGGCCTCATCGCGAGCAGGCTCGCTCCCACAGGGGAATGCGTACGCTTGAAGATACAGGCCGGCCGGTAGGCCGCCTCGCAGTGTTTTTGCGGTGGTCGCCCCCTCGAGAGGCCCACGGAGCAGGACCGGAGCGAGGGTATGGCGAGCCTCCGAACGAAAGGGGTAGAAGCGCTTTGGTTACTTTGGCGCTTTTCCAAAGTGACTCGCTGTAAAAGCGAAACCAATAGCCGCCGTTACCAAAGAAACGGATATACCCCCAAGGCCTAATGCGAAGTCCCCTCGGCAAACTCAATCTTGTTCCCCACGTTGTACTTGCCCGAAGGCTTGTTCATCGGAATGCGTTTGATCTCCTGCAAGGTGTTGCTGTCGTAGACGATCAGCGCGCCATCGGTGGCCCAGATGCTCAGCAGCAAGTAGCGGCCGTCGCGAGTGAACTCAACATGAGCGGCGGTTTTACCGGGCATCGGGCGCAAGGTGTGGGCAATCTCCAGCGTCTGTTTGTCGATCAGGTGGATCGCATCGTTGTCGGGCCCGAAGAACACATCAGTCCAGGCATACCGCGAGTTGACATGACTGCGCATGAAAAACCCGGGCCCCAGGGTCGGAATTTCCTTGATCAGTTTCCAGGTCTTGAAGTCGATGACCGAGATCAGCCCCTTGCTGATATTCGGCGTGGCGAACACCCATTCACCGTTGCGTTTCCAATAGGTCCCCGAGCCCAAATGCGGCATGCCCGGCAGCGGTATGTCGGTGACCACCTTGCCGCTGTCGAGGTCGATGACCTGGCCGCCCTGGGCCTTGCGCGACGTGGCCAGCAGCTGTTTGTAGTCCGGCGAAAAGGAAAAATCATCGAGAAAATCCCCGGCAGGAATCCGCCGGGGTTCGAAATCCGGTGTGCCCGCCCAGGACAGCTCCCAGACTTCCTTCACGTCCTTGAGTGCGACGATGAAACTGTCGCGCGGCGGGGCGGAGTAAACCGCGCTGACCCGTGACGCGGTACCGTTCTGACCGATGGTCGGGATGGTTTTGACCAGCGACAGATCGCGAGCATCGAGCACCACCAGGTTGCCGGGCAAGTAGTTGCCCACCAGCACCCAGCGTCCATCCTTGCTCACCGCCAGGTTGCGGGTGTTAAGGCCGGCGCGGACCTCGGCGATCAGCTTCAGGTTGTGCAAGTCATACAGACTGATCCAGCCGTCACGGGAAGCGAAGTAGACGAAGCGCCCGTCGGGCGAGAACTTCGGTCCGCCGTGCACGGCGAAGTGCGAAGCGAACCGCGCGAGCACCTCAAATCGGTCACCGTCGAGGATGTCGATGTGATGGTCGCCAGCTTCTACCACCACAAACAGGTTCATCGGGTCGGCGCCGTGCTGGGGCGTGGAGGGCAGTTTGCTCAGGTCCGCGAGCATCGAGTAACTGCCGAGTATGTCGTCATTGCTCCAGGTGGGCGGGGTGGCGGGCGGTTGCTGAAGGTAATCCACCAGCGCGTCGATCTGCGCGGGGCTGAACACGTTGGCATAGCTGGCCATCTGGCTCGCGGGGCGACCGTTTTGAATCACGCTGCGGATTTCATCAGGTTTGATCCGGCTGAGGCTCTCAGGCAACAACGCCGGCCCTGCGCCGCCGAGACGGTTGATACCGTGACAGCTCTGGCAATGCTGCTGATAGAGTTGCGCCGCGTGTTCAAGTGCCGGCACTGCTGCGCCGGCCTGGGCCGCACTGACCCCTAACAGGTGGGCAAGTACGATGCGCCTCATATCGCCACCTTGGCGCGACGTAGCAGGGCTTGGGTCGGGTAGAGTCGCGCCGGGTATTCCAGCTGTTCTGCGTCAAACATATCGACCACTGAGCCGATTACCGTCAGTGTCGGAATACCCGGTGGACAATCCAGCGCGAGGGTCGGCAATTGGTGCAGCTTGCCGCGGGCGACGTGCTGGTCGGGTCGCGTGCCGTTGCTGATCAGCGCCGCCGGTGTGTCGGCCGACAGCCCGGCTTCGATCAAGCGTTGAGCGATGATCCCCAGGTTCGACAAGCCCATGTAAAACACCAGCGTCTGGCTACTGTCGGCGAGGCTGCTCCAGGGCAACGACAATTCGCCATCGCGTTGCAAATGGCCGGTGATGAACCGGCAGGAATTGACCAGGTCGCGGTGGGTCAACGGTATGCCTGCATAGGCGCTGCAGCCGGAAGCGGCGGTGATTCCCGGCACCACCTGGCAATCAATGCCGCGTTGCAGCAGGTACTCCAGCTCCTCGGCACCGCGACCGAAAATGAACGGGTCGCCGCCCTTGAGCCGGACCACGCGCTGCCCTTGATCGGCGAGGTCGGCCAGCAGTTCGTTGATCTGTTCCTGGGGCAGGCTGTGGCAACCGCTGGCCTTGCCGACGTATTGCCGAGCGCAGGTCAGGGGAATCAAGTTCAGCAGTTCGGGGCTGATCAGCCGGTCGTACACCACTGCGTCGGCCTGCATCAACAGGCTCCAGGCGCGCAGGGTCAGCAGGCGTGGATCGCCGGGGCCGGCGCCGACCAGGGCAACTTCGCCCGGCCGGAACGGCGACTCAAGTGTGGCCGGTATAGCAATTGATGGAGGCATGGGACGTCCTTGGTGCTTCATCAGGTTGGCCGGCCCCAGCCTTTGTCAGGTGGTTGGCCGGACGGGCTATTCAGTGGGTGATGCAAGGGATGTTCGTTGACGGCGTAACACCGATTTCGTCATCGCTGAGGTGGCAGCCGGGGTCCTGGCCCCACAGATCTCCCTCGGCCCAGGCACGCGTGCGGGTGTTGCCGTTGCAGATGGGCAACCAGCGGCATTGCGCGCAACGACCACCGACAGCGCGGGGATGCTCACGCAGGCGCAACAGCAGGGCATCCGGCTGATCCAGCCACAACGTGCGGAACGGCGTGCGGCGGACATTGCCCACCGAGTGCTGCCACCAGTAGGTGTCCGGGTGCACTTCGCCGGTGTTGTCGATATTGGCAATGCCGCAGCCGGAGGCGTTGCCACCCCAGGCGCGGAGCATGTTTTCCAGGCGTGGGTAATGCTCGGGAATACGCAGGGCTGCCCATTGCAGCAGCAGAATGGCATCGGCATCGTTGTTACCGCTGACAAAATCGCTGTCGCGCCCCTGTTGGATGTCTTCCCAGGCTCGCTCAAAGATCAACGTCATGGCCTCGCGGCTCATCTGCTGGTGCGCGTCGAGTTTGCGACTGCGTTTACCGCGACCGCTGTAGTTGAGGTGCGACAGATAAAACTTCTGCACGTCGAACTCGCGCATCAGCGCCAGTAATTGGGGTAACTGCGGATGGTTTTCCTGGGTCAGGGTAGTGCGCAGCCCGACGCGAATGCCTTGTTCGCGACAGAGCCGGATCGCCTGCATGGAGCGGGCGAAGCTGCCCTTGAGTTGGCGGAAAGCGTCATGGGTGGCTTCCAGTCCATCGATGCTGATGCCGACGTAATCGAAATTCGCTGCGCTGATCTGCGCAATGTTCTGCTCATCGATCAGCGTGCCGTTGGTGGACAAGGCCACAAAGAAACCCTTGGTGCGGGCGTAGGCGCTGAGCACAAACAGATCCTCGCGCAACAGCGGTTCGCCACCGGAAAGAATCAATACCTTCACCCCGGCATCGTGCAAATCGTCGATCACGGTCAGCGCGGCGGCCGTATCCAGTTCGTCGCGAAAGACACTGTCGGCCGAGGTGGCGTAGCAATGTTTGCAGGTCAGGTTGCAGCGCCTGAGCAGGTTCCAGATCACCACCGGCGCCCGGTTACTGCCCGGTGGACTGGTTCTCGGTGCAGGCGCCTGGCCTGCCAGCGCACGCAAGTATTGGCTGATCCTCAACATGCAACTCTCCTTGAGTCAGGGCGTGTTCAGTGCGAAGCGACAGGTAATCGCAAGCCGGTTTTCTTCAGGATGCGGCTGCTCACCAGCATCTCGTCGGCAACACAGGCCTCGCCCAACAAATAGCGCAGGTGCTCGCGGTAGCTGTTGATCTCATCGCGGCTGCGGCCATGCACCATGGCGAACAGGTTGTAGCGCCATCCGGTTCGGCGCGGGCGGCGATAGCAGTGGCTGACGAAAGGCTGCGCGCCGATCAGCGCGCCGAGGCGCGTTATGTCGGTGTCGCGCACATCCCAGACCGTCATGCCGTTGTGGCGATAGCCCAGTCGGTAGTGATTGGGTACGGCGGCAATGCGCCGAATCGCGCCCTCGGCCTGCAAGCGCTTAAGTAGGTCCAGGGTGGATTCGATGCTTAATTCCAGTTGTTCGGCGAGCCACGCCCACGGGTCATCCAGCAACGGCAGACCGGCCTGGGTCAACGCAATCAGACGCTGGGCGAGGGTGTCTTCAGACCGGGAAATACAGACCGACATGGTAAGTCTCCTCCTTAGGCAGGTTGAGCAGGGGCAGGCCGGTCAGGGTTTCGATGCGCTGCAGCGTCTCGGCGATGCCTTCTTCGGTCGCGCAGCCAAGCACGAACCACATGTTCCAGGCGTGTTCGCGTCGGTAGTTGTGCGCCACTTCCGGCAGGCCATTGAGTTGTTCGGCGACGTCATCGAAACGTTCTTCCGGCACCGCCAACGCGGCGAGGGTGAAGGCGCCGCCCAGTCGTTCAATGTCGAACATCGGGCCGAAGCGTGTGAGCACGCCATCAGCGAGCAGGGTGTGCAATCGGTCGAGCAGTTCAGTGCTGCTGCTCTGCAGTTCGGCCGCCAATACCCGCCAGGGGTGGCGCACCAGCGGCAAGCCCAATTGCAAACGGTTGATCAGTCGGCGGTCGAGGTCATCCATGGGTCGGTACTCCGGTGCGCGAGGGCGCAAAACGGCCGCCGCACTGTTTGAAGACCTGGGTGCTGAACAGTAATTGATGGGGCAGGTCGCTCAGTAGATGCTCCTCCAACAACGCCTGGATCTGCGCCTCAACCTGCTCACGTTGACGCCCGTGCACCATGCAAAACAGGTTGTACCGCCACTGCGGCAGGCGCCGGGGCCGCTGATAGCAGAGGTTGATGCCGGGCGCTCGCCCCAGGCGCTGGCCGACTTCGTCAATCAGCGCATCGGGAACATCCAGCACCAGCATGGCGTTGGCGGTAAAGCCCAGCGCTCGATGGTGCAGCACCAGGCCGATACGGCGAAACAGCCCTTGCTCGCTCCATTGGCGCATCTGTTCGAGTACCTGGTTTTCGTCAGCGTTGAGCCGTTCGGCGAGAGCCTGATACGGGCGCGACACCAGCGGCAACCCGCCTTCGAGGTGCCGGCGCAGCGCCAATGCTTGTTTGGGGTTCAATCCTGGTGTCATGAGTTTTCTCCCAGGGCAAAGCCCAGGTCGATGCGGTAGGCGGTCAACATCGGCAGGTCCAGCGGCATGAGGCCGGTGTCGTCCTCCAGTTCCTTGAGCACGCGGTCGATGTGTTGGCGATCAGGGCCGGTCAGCACAAACCACAGGTTGTAGAAATGCTCCCGTGCGTAGTTGTGATTGACCTCCGGGTACTGACTGACGCGCTCGGCCACCTGTTGCAGGCGGTCGGCGGGCACGGCGAGGGCGGCGAGGGTGCTGGCCCCGGCGCGGCTGTGTTCGAACACCGGGCCGATGCGTGAAAGGGTGCCGGCCTGATCCATTTCTTCCAGGCAGGCCATCACCTGGGATTCGCGGCAACCGAGAATCCTGGCCATCTCCTTGTACGGTGACGGACACAGCGGCATGCCGTGCTGAAAGCGGTCGATGAGTTGGCGGCTGAGTCGTTCAAGGTCCATTTCAATACCCCATTTTCTGCGCGCGACTGCTGAAGAAGATGCCGCTCGGTGCTCTGGCGGGCAGGGTGCTCAGCAGCTTCAGGCGGTACGGATCCCAGACCTGGACCTGATCACCGTCGCGTAATGACAGCCACAATTGGTCGCCGCGTGCGGTGAATTCCATGTGCAGCACCGCTGGCCCGGGGCGCAGATCGGCGACCACGGCGTGGGTTTCGGTGTCGATGACCTGAACCTGATCGTTGTCCGGGTAGGCGAAATTGACCCACAGCTGCCGACCGTCCGGGCGCGATGTGACGAACACCGGTTGGCCGGCCACCGGAATCACGGCGGTCTGCTGCCAGGTGCGTGAATCCATCACCAACACTTGATGCCGGCCGACGGCGGGCACGAAGGCCTGGTTATCGGCGACGGCCCAGCCTTCCAGGTGCGGCATCTTGTAGACCGGGAGTTTCGCCTGACCGCGTCCGTAATCGCCGAGTACTCGCTGCACGCCGCGTTCTGGATGCCAGAGGTCGAGTTGCGCCATGCCGTCTTCACCGAACAGGCCGGCCATGTAATAGCGTCCGTCCGGGGTGATCAAGGCATCGTAGGGTTGCTCACCAATGCCGGTGAAACGGCTGATTTGTGGTGTGCTGCCCTGACTGAAATCGGCGGTCCAGATCTCGCCGGTATCGAACAGGCTGAAGACAAAACGTTGCCCCGGCGCGTCGACCAGGCCGACCACCCGGGAGCGCTTGCTGCCATCGGCCAGGGGCGTGGCCGGAATATCGGCCACCAGTTGCAGGGTGTCGGCATCAAAGACCTTGACCCCGCCGGGCACGTAGTTGGACACGGCGATCAGCTTGCCGTCCTGACTGATGGCGCCACCAATGCTGTTGCCGCCCTGGATGACGCGATGGTCGATACGCCAGGTCAGCAAGTCGATTTTGCTCAACCCGCCGTCGCGCCCGAACACATAGGCGTAGCGCTGGTCACGGGAGAACACTACCGAGGCATGGGACAGGTCGCCAAAACCCTCGAGTCGGGCCAGCGCGGTGTGGGTGTCGCTTTCGATGATTTGTACGCTGGCGGTGGCGCGCTCCACGACCAGGCCCAAGTCGCCGGTGCCACGCACTGGTGGCTGAACGCAAGCGGACAACAACAGCCCGGTCGCCGCTGACAGCAGAATTGAACGGATCATGGTGCGGGATATCCCTGGAGAAGTAGATCGACCAGCCAACGGATGTCGCCGGGGCTGAGCAACGGGGCCCAACCGGGCATCGCGGTGCCGGGCCGGCCTTGGGTGACGGTGGCAATCAGGCTGTCCCTGGATTTGCCGGCCAGCGCTGCGCGCGTCAGTTCGGGGCCTAGCCCGCCAGTCAGGTGCAGCCCATGGCAGGCACCGCAGTCCTGGGTCAGCAGGTGTTCGAGTTGCGCCTGACGCTGGGCGTCCGGCGCCGCAACCGCGGTTGCGCAAATGAGGAGGAGGGCCGCCAGAATCACAGCGTGTCGATACACCATCAAGACGCCCTCCTGGCGGTTATTTGAGTGTCAGTACCCAAGTCGCGAGCGTTTTCGCTTCTTCTTCAGTCACCGGGTTGGCCGGCATGGGCATCGGCCCCCAGTTGCCTTGTGTACCGTTCTTGATGTGGCTCGCGAGGGTGTCCACGGCTCCGGGTACGCCAGCGTTCTTGGCCGCTACATCCTTGAGCGCAGGGCCGACAATCTTGGTGTCGATGGAATGACAGGCTGCGCAGGGTTTGCTCTTGAACAGCTCCAGCGCGTCTTGGGCCATGGCCGGTTGCACACTCAGCGCAGCGGTCAGGGCGAACAGTGAAAACAGAGTATTTTTCATGGTGTTTCCTTGCATTGATGGAGCTCAATAGATGTCGTGTTGGGTGTTGTAGACGTTGAACTTTCCGGTGGGTGTGATCAGTCGCTTGTCCTTGATGACTGACTTGAGCTTCAGTGTTTTGTCGTCGATCACCACCAGCGCCGACTCGTCTGCCTGGCCACTCCACACGGAGAACCAGACTTCATCGCCGGCCTTGTTGTATTCCGGTTGCACGACGCGCATGGCGCCTTGCTTGATGCCCGCGTATTCAGCGATGGGCAGCACGGTGTAGCCGGCGTCGAGTTTGTCGAGGTTGAACACCGCCACTGACTGGCTGAGTTTTGTATCCGGGTTGAGGGTGGTATCGACGTACAGATGACGGGAGTTGGGATGGGTTTTGATGAACAGCGATCCACCGCCCTGACCCTTGAGCGAGGCGACCTGCTTCCAGGCGTATTGCGGGTGTTTGGTCGGGTCGGTGCCGATCAGCGAGATGCCGTCATCACCCAGATGGCTGGTGGCCCAGACCGGGCCATAGGTCGGGTGGTTGAAGTTGGCGCCGCGACCCGGGTGAGGGGTTTTGCCGACGTCCACCAGTGCGGTCAACTTGCGCTCCTTGGAGTCGATCACGGCGACCTTGTTGGAGTTGTTGGCGGCGGTCATGAAGTAGCGGTGCGTGCTGTCCCAACCGCCGTCATGCAGGAACGGCGCGGCATCGATGTAGGTGACAGTGAGGTTTTTGATGTCCTGGTAATTGACCAGCATGACCTTGCCGGTTTCCTTGACGTTGACGATGAACTCCGGCCATTCATGGGAGGCGATGATCGCTGCGACCCGAGGCTCGGGGTGATATTCCTGTTTGTCGACGGTCATGCCGCGGGTCGAAACGATCTGCTTCGGCTCCAGGGTTTCGCCATCCATGATGGTGAACTGCGGCGGCCAATAAGAACCGGCGATGGTGTATTTGTCTTCGTAGCCTTTGAACTTGGAGGTCTCGACCGAGCGCGCCTCGATGCCCACTTTGACTTCGGCGACCTTGGTCGGCTCCACCGGCCACAGGTCGATCATGTCGATCCGGGCGTCTCGACCGATCACCAGCAGGTAGCGGCCTGAGGCAGAGATCCGCGAGATGTGCACCGCGTAACCGGTCTCGATGAGTTTGACGATCTTCTTGCTGTCACCGTCGACCAGGGCGATCTTGCCGTCATCGCGCAACGTCACCGAAAACAGGTTCGGCAGGTTGAGTTTGCTCAGCTGCTTCTTCGGACGATCTTCGGGTTTGACCAACACTTTCCAGGTTTTCAGCGTCTCGGCCATGCCCCATTCCGGTGGCGTCGGCGGCGTGTGCTGAATGAACTTGGCCATGACCGTGATCTGATCCTTGGTCAGCGCATTGGACGTCCCCCAGTTCGGCATGCCCGCCGGTGACCCGTAGGTAATCAAGGCTTCCAGATATGGTTGCCCGCGGCTTTGGGTAATGTCCGGCGTCAGCGGTTTGCCCGTGGCTCCTTTGCGCAAAACGCCGTGGCAGCCTGCGCAGCGCTGGAAATAGATTTCCTTGGATGAGTCGAACTCGGCCTGGCTCATGTCGGGAGCGCCAGCAGTTTTAACCATGGGCAGGTTGGCCACCACTGCGGCGGGCTCTTCAGCGCTGGCGGCATGACCCACCACCAGGGCCAGTGACGAACACAATGCAGCGCGGGTCAGGGCAAACGTTTTTCTATTGCTGATCAGCATTCCATTTCTCCTCAGGCAAGACCTTTGCGATGTGCTGAAACGGCAGCACAGAACGCAGGTTCTTAGTGCCGTGCAAGGCTATGCCCGAGCAGGCCAATGTTCGCTTGACGACGATCAAGTTTGCCGGCCATCTCACTTGCCAGGTTGTCGCAGGGGCCCGTAGCGTGTTCCTTGAATCCGCTTTTGGAACAGGCAGCCCATGGACCGTAACCCGTCTTGCGAACCCTTCTATCAACCGCTCAACAATGAGGAGGCGCTGTTCGAGCAAGCCTGGCGACACGGCATGCCGGTGCTGATCAAAGGCCCGACGGGATGCGGCAAGACCCGCTTTGTCCAGCACATGGCCCATCGGCTGAAACTGCCGCTGTACACCGTGGCTTGCCATGACGATCTGAGCGCGGCCGACCTGATCGGACGCCACCTGATCGGTGCCCAGGGCACCTGGTGGCAGGACGGACCGCTGACCCGCGCGGTGCGTGAAGGCGGCATCTGTTACCTCGACGAAGTGGTCGAGGCGCGTCAGGACACCGTGGTGGTGTTGCATCCATTGGCCGATGATCGTCGTGAACTGTTCCTGGAACGCACCGGCGAAGTGCTGAAGGCGCCGCCGTCCTTCATGCTGGTGGTCTCCTACAACCCCGGTTACCAGAACCTGCTCAAAGGCATGAAACCCAGCACCCGCCAACGTTTCGTGGCGATGCGTTTCGGCTATCCACCGGTGGCCGACGAAGAACGTATCGTGGCCCGGGAAGCCCAGGTGGACACCGCGCTGGCGACGCAAGTGGTGCGGTTGGGCCAGGCGCTGCGCCGGCTCGATCAACATGATCTGGAAGAGGTCGCCTCAACGCGGCTGCTGATCTTTACCGCGCGCATGATCCGCTCCGGCATGAGCCCGCGTGAGGCCTGCATGGCCTGCCTGGCCGAGCCGCTGAGCGACGATCCGTTGACCGTTGCCGCGCTGATGGACGTGGTTGATGTCCACTTCGGCTGAGTCCGCGGGCGTCTTGCGCCGTCACTTGCCGGGCGATCTGGCGATGTGGTTTTTCATTCTGGCCGAGCTGTCGGTGTTCGCCATCCTGATCCTGGCGTTCGCCGTGACCCAAGCGCTCAAACCGCAGATGTTCAGTGAAAGCCGCCTGTTGCTGAACACCTCAACCGGGTTGGCGATGACCCTGAGCCTGCTCACTGCGGGGCTGTTCGCCGCGCTGGCGCAAGAGCAAGTCAGGCACTCGCGGCCGCGTCACGGTGCGGTCTTCCTGCTGATGGCGTTACTCGCCGCCAGTGTCTACGTGGTGCTGAAACTCACGGAATACCGGCACTTGCTCGCCTCGGGGCTGGGCATGGAGCACAACACCTTTTTCACCCTCTACTGGATCCTCACCGGTTTTCATTTTCTCCACGTACTGCTCGGCATGGTCATTCTCGGGTGGCTCGCGGAGCGCTGTCGCCGTGGCTTGTACGACGCCAGCAAGCGCAGCTGGTTTGAATCCGGCGTGCTCTATTGGCACATGGTCGATCTGATCTGGGTCATGCTGTTTCCGCTGGTCTACGTGCTGAGTTGACGAGGTTCTCATGTCTGTTTCCAGGGTATTGCTCGCCTGTTGGGCGGCGCTTGCCACGTTAAGTGTGTGCACGGTGGTGTTGGCCCACGTTGGCGCGACATCGCTGCTGTCGATGGCCATCTTGCTGGTGGCGGTGGGCAAGGCGTGGCTGATCACCGATGGCTTCATGGAGATGCGCCACGCGCCGCGACTGTGGCGCCGGTTGATGTTGAGCTGGGCGCTGGTGTTGGCGGCGGTTGTAGGCCTGACGCTGGAGGTGGTCCGCTGAAGGAATACAGCCCGTAAAACAGCCCAACTTTCAACGTGGGAGCGAGCCTGCTCGCGAAGGAGCCGTCACATTCAACATCCAAGTTGACTGACACTCTGCCTTCGCGAGCAGGCTCGCTCCCACATTCGATCTGCGTTGTCAGTAATACCCGACCAAAACCATCTGTCTTTCTTGATCGCCATCAAGCAGGTTTCAACCCTTCGCTTCCTATCATGGACGGGCCAAGCAAAGAGGAAGCGACCATGTCAGAGACCTTCACCAAAGGCATGGCCAGGAATATCTATTTCGGGGGAAGCATCTTCTTCTTCCTGATATTCCTGGCCTTGACCTATCACACGGAACAGACCTTTCCGGCCCGCAGCAATGAGGCGCAGCTCACTGAATCCGTGGTGCGCGGAAAGTTGGTCTGGGAGCAAAACAATTGCATCGGCTGCCACACGCTGCTGGGCGAGGGCGCCTACTTTGCGCCTGAGCTGGGCAACGTGTTCCAGCGGCGCGGTGGGGAAGAGGGCTTCAAACCCTTTCTGCATGCCTGGATGAAAATGCAGCCACTGGGTGTACCCGGCCGGCGCGCGATGCCGCAGTTCAAGTTGAGTGACCAGGAGGTGGATGACATCGCCGAGTTCCTCAAATGGAGCTCGAACATCAACACCAATGGCTGGCCGCCAAACAAGGAGGGCTAAGCGATGAGCATTGCTAATCCGCATCTGAAATTTGCCTCGCAAGCCGTGGCCAAACCTTACTTCGTGTTCGCCCTGATGCTGTTTCTCGGGCAGGTGCTGTTCGGGTTGATCATGGGCCTGCAATACGTGATAGGGGACTTTCTGTTCCCGATCATTCCCTTCAACGTGGCGCGGATGGTGCACACCAACCTGCTGATCGTCTGGCTGCTGTTCGGGTTCATGGGCGCTGCCTATTACCTGATTCCGGAAGAGGCCGACCGCGAACTGCACAGTCCGAAGCTGGCGATCATCCTGTTCTGGGTCTTCGCCGCCGCGGGTGTGCTGACGATTCTGGGCTATCTGCTGGTGCCGTATGCCGGCCTGGCCAGGCTGACCCACAACGAACTGCTGCCGACCATGGGCCGGGAGTTCCTGGAGCAACCGACCATCACCAAGATGGGCATTGTGGTGGTGTGCCTGGGCTTCCTCTACAACATCGGCATGACCCTGCTCAAAGGTCGCAAGACCACCGTCAGCATGGTGATGATGACCGGGTTGATCGGGCTCGCGGTGTTCTTCCTGTTCTCCTTCTATAACCCCGGCAACCTGGCCCGTGACAAGTTCTACTGGTGGTGGGTGGTGCATCTTTGGGTGGAAGGTGTGTGGGAACTGATCATGGGTTCGATGCTCGCGTTTGTCCTGATCAAGATCACCGGGGTAGACCGGGAAGTCGTGGAGAAATGGCTGTATGTGATCATCGCCATGGCGCTGATTACCGGGATCATCGGCACCGGTCACCACTTCTTCTGGATTGGTGCGCCTGAGGTCTGGTTGTGGGTCGGTTCAATCTTCTCGGCACTCGAACCTCTGCCGTTCCTGGCCATGGTGATCTTCGCCTTCAGCATGGTGAAGAACCGCCGCCGGCAACACCCGAACCGCGCCGCCACCCTGTGGGCCAAGGGAACCGTCGTCACAGCGTTCTTCGGTGCTGGCGTCTGGGGCTTTTTACACACCCTGGCACCGGTCAACTTCTACACCCACGGTTCGCAACTGACGGCGGCGCACGGCCACCTGGCTTTCTACGGTGCTTACGCGATGATCGTGATGACCTTGATCAGCTACGCCATGCCACGACTGCGCGGGTTGGGTGAAGCAGGCGATGAGCGCTCGCAGACCTTCGAAATCTGGGGCTTCTGGTTGATGACCCTGTCGATGGTGATGATCACGCTGTTCCTCACCGCAGCCGGTGTCGTTCAGGTCTACCTGCAACGCTGGCAGGTCGATGGTGTTGCGTTGCCCTTCATGGCCACGGTCGAACAACTGCAGGTGCTGTTCTGGGCCCGTTTTGGTGCCGGTCTTGGTTTCCTTGCGGGACTGCTCTGTTACCTGTTCAGCTTCAAGCAACGTGCCCGCGCAGCCTTGCGCGCCCCGGCGGCCGTGGTGCCTTCATGAGCTGCTGTCAAGGTTAGAAAAGGTCGGCCCGGCTGAGACAGCGGGCCGTTTTTTTGCTTTACAAAAAGGGCAATGATCATGGCCTTTACCGTCGAACTGGAAGAGTGGGTCGGCAGCGTCTGGCATCGCTTCATCACCCGGCGCGCCAGCCCGGACTTCCCCGAAGCACGCGTTGAACTGGCCAGCCAGCAACGTCCGCTGGCGCTGCTGTTTCGCGCCATGGGCGGTGCCAGTGGTATCGGTGTCGAAGCCGCCAGCGACCGCGATCTGCTGTTGCGGCGCAACGTGTTGCAGCAGATCGCCGGCACCTGCAAGCAAGTGCCCCTGGCGTGGTGCGATGCGAGCAACCTTCGTCTACCGTCGAGCCTCGCGGTGTTTCCCGAAGTCGCACTGAACGAAGAACTCTATCGTTGGCTCGCCTTGCTGGCGGCACAGGCCGGCCAGATGCGGCACTGGGGACGGGACAATCAACGCTGGACGCAACTGCTGTTAGGGCGTTATCCCGCGTTGCGTGCCCGGTACAAACGTCTGGTCGATGCTCACCTGCAATTGCGCCCGGATCCGGCCACATTGAGTCGTGGCGAAGCGGCCCTGGAACGGGCGTTATGCCAGGCGCTGCGCGAGCCCGGCAGTGTCGAACATTTTCCCCGCAGCGAACGGGCCGCGTGGCCGCTGCCGCTGTGGTTGTACCCGCCGCAAAACCTCGCGAGCCCTCAGGCTGCCGACCTGGGGGAGGAGTCCGAAGAATCGTTGACGACCCCACCCGGTGAGCAAAAGGGCGCAAGCAAACGCGCCAAGCGGATAGATGAAAGCACCCGCGACGGCGGGTTGTTAATCGTGCGTCTGGAGAACCTGTTCAGCTGGACCGAACACGTGGACCTGGATCGCTGGTCGGACGACAGCGAGGACCCGGACGCGGCCAAAGTCGCCGAGGACCTCGACGAGTTGAGCCTGTCGCGCACCCGTCTGCGCAAGGGCGGCGGCCTCAAGCTGCACCTGGATTTACCGCCGGCCGATGTCGACGATATTCCCCTGGGCGAGGGCATCAAGTTGCCGGAGTGGGACTATCGCAAACAGCAGATGCAAGTCGCCTTCGTCAATCTGCAAATGATGGTGCCCCGGGACTGCGAGGCGCAGCCACTGCCGCCACGGCTGAAAGCTTCGGCGCACCGTCTGCGGCACCAGTTCGAGCACCTGCGCAATGACCGCCAATGGTTACGCAAGCAACCCCAAGGGTTTGAACTGGATATGCAGGCCTGGCTGGATTTTCACGTTGAACGCGAGCATGGCCAGTGTGCGGAACGCGGTTTGTTCATGGAACAACGGCAGACACGCCGTGACCTGGCGTGCCTGTTGCTGGCCGATGTGTCGATGTCCACCGACGCGCACCTGAACGATGAGCATCGGGTGATTGATGTCATCCGCGACAGCTTGCTGCTGTTCGGTGAGACCCTGTCGGTGCTCGGTGACGATTTCGCCCTGTACGGGTTTTCCTCGTTGCGCCGTCATCAAGTGCGGATGCAGGAACTCAAGTCTTTCACCCAGCGTTATGACGACAACACCCGCGGTCGTATTCAAGGGCTCAAACCGGGTTATTACACGCGCATGGGCGCCGCCATCCGCCAGGCCACCCAACTGCTGGGCAAGAGCAAGCGCCGCAGCAAATTGTTGCTGCTGCTCACGGATGGCAAACCGAATGATCTGGACTTGTATGAGGGACGTTACGGTGTTGAAGACACCCGCGAAGCGGTGCTGGAGGCGCGGCGCAAGGGGTTGACGCCGTTTTGCATCACGATTGATCGCGAGGCCGGGGATTACCTGCCTTACATGTTCGGCGCCAATGGCTACACCTTGATCCGTCAGCCCGAGCAATTACCCCTGCGATTGCCGCAGCTGTACCGCCAGTTGACCCAACCTTGAGGGGGGTACGCAGCATCAACTGATGCCGCGTGGCAGCCAGAAAAACATCGTCACGCAGAAGATCGTCAGGCCAATGCAGAACCACGTGAATCGGCGCAACCGACGTTGCGCCGCGTGTGCGGCCAATACTGGCAAGGGCATGCCGCACTGGCGGCACTCGGTTTCTTGTGCGGGGTTGGCACGTTGGCAATACAAACAGACGGGCATGGCACTCACTCGAACTGTTCCAGGCGCAGACGATCGAGAATGGCGATCTGGCGGCCGTCCTGGGTGATGATGTTTTCATCGATCAGGCGACGGATAATCCGCGAAAAGGTTTCCGGCTGGATCGACAGGTGCCCGGCAATCAGTTGCTTGGCCATTGGCAATTCGAATTGGCTGCCAACGGTTTGCTGGCGCACCAGTTGCGTCAGCAGATAACGCACGACCCGGTGGGTGGCGTTTTTCAGTGACAGGGTTTCGATTTCGTTGACCCGTTGATGCAAGCGAACGCACAGCTTGCCGAGCAGCGCAAAGGTCAGTCGGCTGTTACTTTGCAGCAGGCGCATATAGGTGCTGTTGGATAACCGATAGAGCTGAGTGGGGCAGATCGCTTCGGCCGAGGCCACATAGTTCGGGGTGTCCATCAGCATCATCGCTTCGGCGAAGGTTTGCCGGTCACCAATGACCTCAAACACTTTCTCCTGCCCGTCGGGCGTCAGGCGATAGATTTTCACCGCGCCGGCAATCACGAAATAGAACGAGTCTGCCGGCTCGCCCTGACGGAACAACGGTTCGCCTTTGTCGATGCTCAGCAAATGGCTGGTACTCATCAACTCATCCAGCTGTTCTTCGTTCAACGGCTCGAACAAGTGATGACTGCGCAGAATCTGGTGATGGACGCGATGAAGCACCATAAGAATTCATCCTGAAGTTTGAAGAGGGGATGGCGATCAAGTCAAACGAGGCCCAGCGAGACACCGCTGGCCAACGCCAGCACCGAGGTCAGCACCACAAACCAGGCCAATGGCTGGATGACTTTTTTCATGACGACTCCTGGGGATCGAGAAGGATCAGGTTTTCCTTAATTTCTGAACCATTGAGCAAGACGCGGGCCATGCCTGGAGTCCTTTGTTTACTGGGGTTGCCAGATAGGAGGGTAAAAACGACCACGGGGTTTAGGGTTCAAGTAACCCTTTGATGGTCATTTCTACCCTGGCCCGGTCCCGCAGGGGCGCGGGTCCTCTCACCACAGCGGGCGAATGAATATCAGGGCACGGCCCTTGCACACTTGATCTGCGACAAAGGCAATTAATCGTCAATACCCGATGATTGCCCCCGGACTTGCCTCGACGCGTGTGGGTTGGCGTCAGGTCAGCAGCAAGGTAAAGGAGTAGCTTTATGCAAGTGCTTGACCGCCGTAAAGCGATGGCTATCGCGCCGCTGTTGCGTTTGGCCTTTCGGCCGTTTTTCCTCGCCGGCTGCCTGCTGGCGGTGCTGGTCATTCCGCTCTGGCTGTTCGCCTTCAGTGGTGAGCTTTCCGGCTGGCAGCCGGCGGGTGGCTGGCTGAGCTGGCATCGACACGAATTGCTGTTCGGATTCGGCTTGGCGATCATCGCCGGCTTTCTGCTGACGGCGGTGCAGACCTGGACCGGTCGCCCCGGCATCAGCGGGCAACCACTGGCCATGCTGGCGCTGCTGTGGTTGTTGGCGCGCGTGGCCTGGCTGGTCAATGCACCGTTGCCGGTGCTTGCGGTGCTGGAACTGGCGTTCCCGCTGGCGGTGGCTGCGCTCATGGGATTCACCTTGTGGAAGGTGCGGCAGAAACGTAACTACCCCATTGCGGTGGTGTTGCTGCTGTTAGCGGCGGCCGATGGGTTGTCCCTGTATGGTCTGGTCGAAGGTCATGAAGGCTGGCAGCGTCAAGGCGTGTTGACGGGTATGTGGCTGGTGGCGGCAATGATGGGTTTGATCGGTGGGCGCGTCATTCCGTTCTTCATCCAGCGCGGCCTCGGCAAGGTCGAGGGCGTAACCCCTTGGCCGTGGCTGGATTGGCTGCTGCTGATTGGCTCACCGCTGGTAGCGTTGCTCTATGCCGCGGGACCTGCGCTTGCCCCCGATTTCTGGGTGGGCCTGTTGTTCGCGGTGTTGGCCGCTGGGCATCTGGTGCGCCTGGTGCGCTGGCATGATCGCGCCCTCTGGCATGTGCCGTTGTTGTGGTCGTTGTACCTGGCTTATGCCTGGCTGGCGGTGGCCTGTCTCGGGATGGCGCTGTGGCATTTCGGTGTGCCGATCAATCCGAGTCTGGCGGTGCATTGCCTGACCATTGGCGCCATGGGCGGCCTGGTGCTGGCGATGATTGCACGGGTCAGCCTGGGGCATACCGGCCGCGCGCTGGAGCCGCCGTCGGGCATGACCCTGGCGTTCATTCTGC
Source organism: Pseudomonas mandelii (assembly GCF_900106065.1). NCBI lineage: Bacteria > Pseudomonadati > Pseudomonadota > Gammaproteobacteria > Pseudomonadales > Pseudomonadaceae > Pseudomonas > Pseudomonas mandelii. The sequence continues at coordinate 5,974,734 of NZ_LT629796.1, read as the reverse complement.
TCAACCTGGCCTGTCTGAGCCGGGTCGTGTTGATCCTGTTTTTCCCCTTGCCGGCGTTGTGGCTGGCCGGTCTGTGTTGGGTGCTGGCGTTTGCGCTATACGCCTGGCGCTATGGGCCGATGCTGTTGCAGTCCCGGGTGGACGGCCATCCGGGCTAAGCACGCTAACTGATGGAGGCTGCCGGTGATGTATCCCTTTTTACTGGTCACCCACTTGCTGGCGGCGATTGCCTTCATCGGCACGCTGTTTTTCGAGGTGGTGATCTGGCACAACGCCCGCCAGCAGGTGGCCGTTAGCGCGCAAACGAGCGCCGATCAAGCGATTGCAGTGCGTTCGCGCAAGGTGCTGCATGGCGTGGTGTTGCTGTTGTATGCCGCCGGTATCAGCCTGGCGTGGCAACACCGGGGTGTATTGAGTCAGCCGCTGGCGAGCAGTTTTGGTACGTTGCTGAGCCTGAAGATCATCCTGGCCCTGAGCATCATCGGCCATTACTTTCTGCTGGCGTACTGGCTGAAAAGTGCATGCCTGACCACGACCCGCGCCACTTGGATTCGCCGCAGCATCCTCGGGCACATGGTGTTGATCGTGATCCTGGCCAAGGCCATGTTCTATTGGCACGGTTGATCGCGCTGGAGAACCCGCAACCCTGTAACGGCGCCATTCGCGAGCAGGCTCGCTCCCACATTGGGATACCGTTCCCCTGTGAGAGCGAGCCTGCTCGCGAAAGCTGTGTCACTGGTTTTGTATGACCCGCAATCGATCAATGGCGAGGTTTAAGTGCGTTGACGAACAACACGTTGTTTTCCAGATGGATGTGTTGCATCAAGTCATCACGGAACTCCAGCAGCCCGCGATACAGGGCACGCCAGGTATTACAGGCATCGGCCGGCGGGGTGATGTTGTTGGTCAGCGCAAGCAGCCTTTCCAATGCTTCGCCATGTTGATCATGTTCAAAGCGCAGCACCTGGATCGGCGGTGCGGCCTGAGGGCCGATGCCTTGTTGCAGCATCGGGAAGAGCACTTGTTCTTCCTTGAGCATGTGGCCTTCAAGTTCTTGTTGCATGTCGGTCAAGAGATCGGCCAGGCCGTTGGGGCAACTGCTGCGGGCACCATGGACCTGCTCGACGCGGCGGGCCAGACGAATCAGTTCCGGCAGTTGTTCGCGATGGCGGGCGTGGTAGCGCGCCAGAAGATGGGCGATCAACAGCTCCGAGGGTTCGTTGCGCCAGTCGTGCTGGGTTTCGCCGGTGTCTTGCAGCCGGTGCAGCGCATCGGCAATCAGGGCCGGATCGAGGCCTTTGCCAGCGGCCGCTTCAAGCAGGCTTTTATGCCCGCCACAACAGAAGTCCAGTTTAAAGGTGTGGAAGATCCGCGTGGCGCCGGGAATGTCGCACGCCAGTTGGCCGAGGCTTTGTTCCAATAGAGTCAGGCTCATCAGGGGTTCCTTGTTTGGATTTCAACGGTTCCCCAGGCTCATTGCATCCGACATGCCATATTTAACGTATTGAAAAATATGGCTTAATTTTTAGTTGTGGTGATAGACACCCGGACACTTTAGGGTGAATCCAACCATAGAGGGTAATAACTACCATGCTGCGTGAAAGCCTGGCGGCCGACCTGATCGTCGAGTTGCCGAATGCTGTGCGGTTGCAACGTTTGGTCCAGACCCTGCGCGAGTACTTCAACAGTGGCGCCGTGGGATTGCTGCGTCTGGATGACGACAGCCTCAGGCCGGTCGCGACGGTGGGGCTGGTGCATGAAGCGTTGGGCCGCCGGTTTGTCATCGCTCAGCATCCGCGGCTGGCGGCGATCATGGCGTCGCGCGAACCCACCTGGTTCGAGCCCGACAGTCGGCTGCCGGATCCCTATGATGGCTTGCTCGACAATCACGCCGGCGAACCGATGCCAGTGCATGACTGCATGGGCGTGAGCCTGTATGTGGAAGGTCGGATCTGGGGGGCGATCACCCTCGATGCGCTGCATGCCGGGACCTTCGACAGCCGTGCGCGGGAAGAGCTCAAGCGCTGCACCTTGCAGATCGAAGCCGCCGTGCGAGTCACCCGACTGGAACAGGAAAACCGCAGCCTGCGCTTGTCCCGCAGCGATATTCAAGACGTACGCAGACCGGCGGACGAAGGCGAAATCCTCGGGCAAAGTGAAGTGCTGCACCAGTTGCTCAATGAACTGGATGTACTGGCCGATTCCGAGCTGCCGGTGTTGCTGCTGGGCGAGACCGGCGTCGGCAAAGAGCTGTTCGCCCGGCGCTTGCATCGTCTGTCGCGTCGCAGTCATAAGCCGCTGGTGCAGGTCAACTGCGCTGCTTTGCCGGAGTCTCTGGCGGAAAGTGAATTGTTCGGCCATGTCAAAGGCGCGTTTTCCGGCGCCACCAGTGACCGTGCCGGGCGTTTCGATGCGGCCAACGGCGGCACGCTGTTTCTCGATGAAGTCGGTGAATTGCCGTTGGCTGTGCAGGCGAAACTGCTGCGCACCCTGCAGAACGGCGAGATCCAGCGCCTCGGCGCCGACAAGCCGTTGCACGTCGATGTGCGCATCATCGCCGCGACTAACCGGCACCTGCCGGACAGCATCCGCGATGGTTTGTTTCGGGCGGATCTGTATCACCGGCTCTCGGTCTATCCGGTGCCGATTCCGCCGTTGCGCGAGCGGGGTAACGATGTGTTGATGCTGGCCGGGCACTTCCTTGAGCTGAATCGGGCGCGGCTTGGCTTGCGCGGTTTGCGTCTGTCGCCGGCCGCCGAGCGCGCGCTGCTGACTTACAACTGGCCGGGCAACGTGCGCGAGCTGGAACATGTGATCAGCCGAGCCGCGTTGAAGACGCTCAGCCGCGGCACGAGTCGTACCCTGATCATGACGCTGGAACCCGAGATTCTGGACCTCGACAGTGCCATGGGCGGGCAGGGCGTGGTCGTCGAAAGTCCTCTGGACGAAACGGCTGACGCGCCGTTCCAGCCCCTGGGGGAAGCGGTCGACGATTACCAGCGCAAGAAAATTCTCCAGGCCTTGAGCCTGTCCGGGGATAACTGGGCCAGCGCCGCGCGGATCCTGGAAATCGATCCCAGCAACCTGCACAAACTGGCGCGGCGGTTACGCCTCAAATAAGGCGGGGCATGCTCAGTGTTGATGGTGGTCAAGGTGCTGTTGCGCGAAGTCTCGCACGCTGGGCAGAACCTTTTCGGAGATCACCGTCATGCCCCTTTCTCTGGCACAGATGCGCCGCAACTACACCCTTTTTGGCCTGCAAGACGAAGCGGCGCTGGACGACCCGCTGGCCATGTTCCGACAGTGGATGCAACTGGCCCGCGACACCGAGCGCGCGCCTGTCGAAGCCAACAGCATGGTGTTGGCGACCGTCGACAGTGAAGGTCGCCCGCACTGTCGGGTCCTGCTGCTCAAGGGCTTTAGTGATGAAGGCTTCACGTTTTTCGGTCATTACCAGAGCGACAAGGGGCAGCAGTTGGCTGCTAATCAGTATGCTGCGATGACCTTTTTTTGGCCGGGGCTGGAGCGTCAGGTGCGGATCGAGGGTCAGGTGTCCAGGCTCGCCCCGACGCTGTCGGATGCGTACTTCGATTCCCGCTCACAGGACAGTCGCCTGGGCGCCTGGGCCTCACCGCAAAGCCGACCATTGGCCAATCGGGCCGAGCTTGAATCGCTGTTGACACAAACCACCCAACGGTTTGCCGGCCAGACCGTGCCGCGGCCCGAGCATTGGGGCGGCTACTGCTTGCAGCCGGATCGCCTGGAATTCTGGCAAGGCCGTGCCGACCGCTTGCATGACCGCCTCGATTACCGGTTGCGCGATGGCGTATGGCAACGGAACCGCCTGGCACCTTGAACCCGCAGAACACGCAGCGATGGAGAACAATGTGGGAGCGAGCCCTGCTCGCGATAGCAGTGGGTCAGTCGACATCAATGTTGCCTGACAAGCCGCTATCGCGAGCAGGCTCGCTCCCACAGGTATCGTGTGGCCTACACGTTCTTCATATGTCCCTGTAGAGGTACCTCCTTGGAGGAATAGGCTCATCGGGCATTCCAGTTCAGGCTTTGCCCCATACCCTCATTTACGGGAAGGCTTGGATATGGCCCATCTGGCGCAACGCACGTTTGAACCCCTGAACATTGCCGTACTGACCATCAGCGATACGCGCACCTTTGACACCGACACCTCGGGGCAGACCCTCACGGATTTGCTGCAAACGGCCGGGCATGTATTGATCGATCGTGGTCTGGTCAAGGACGACATTTATCAGATCCGCGCCAAGGTTTCCCACTGGATCGCCGACCCCAAGGTGCAGGTGGTATTGATGACCGGCGGCACCGGTTTCACCGCGCGCGACAATACACCACAAGCGGTCTTGCCGTTGCTGGACAAACACGTGGAAGGCTTCGGTGAACTGTTTCGTCAGGTGTCCCTTGCGGAAATCGGCATGTCCAGCCTGCAATCCCGGGCATTGGCGGGGATGAGCAATGGCGTGCTGGTGTGCTGCGTTCCGGGTTCGCCGGGCGCGTGTCGAACGGCCTGGAACCAGATCCTGCTCGAACAGCTGGACAGCCGCACCGGCCCATGCAATTTCGCCCCCCATTTGAAACCGCAAGGGCAACGGGTCGTCGACGCCTGCGAGACCCGCTCATGACCGGCCGGGTGTGTGACCTTGGTCACTTGATGCCGGTGGACGAGGCCATCAATCGTTTGCTGGACCAGGCACCGCCGCCGCCCCTGGCGCAAAAGATCGACCTGGATCAAGCCTTGGGTCGGGTGCTGGCGGCGGACATTCATTCCCCCGTCAACCTGCCGGCCTGGGACAACAGCGCCATGGACGGTTATGCCCTCAGGGCCGCTGACCTGCCACCGGAGGGTGGCTGGTTGTTGATTGGCGGACGAATCGCAGCGGGGGATTCGGCGTGCTCACCGTTGCTCGCGCAGCAAGCAGTGCAGATTTTTACCGGCGCTCCATTACCTGCAGGCGCCGACACCGTGGTGCCGCAAGAGCGTTGTCGGATCGAGGGCGAGCGCGTGTGGTTCCCGCCCGTCAGTACTGGCGATCACGTGCGCAAAGAAGGTGAGGAGGTTCGCCGCGGCGACCTGTTAATCCAGGCCGGCAAACGTCTGCGTGCGCAAGAAGTGGGGTTGCTGGCTGGCGCTGGCATCGGGCGGGTCGAGGTCTATCGACCGTTGCAGGTGTGCTTGCTCAGCAGTGGCAATGAGCTGCGTGAACCGGGTGATTCATTGGCGCCCGGGCAGATTTACAACAGCAATCGCTACTGCCTCGCCGCGTTGTTGAGCGGTTGGGGGGTCGAGGTGCATGACTATGGCGTCATGGCCGATGAGTTGGCCGCCAGCCGGCATGCCTTGAGCCTGGCGTCTTCGGAATGCGACCTGTTGTTGAGTTCGGGGGGCGTCTCGGTGGGTGAGGAAGATCACCTCAAACAAGCGATCGAGGAACTCGGCAGCCTGGATTTCTGGCGGCTGGCCATTCAGCCGGGCAAGCCGCTGGCCTTCGGCGAAGTCGCCGGCAAACCCTGGATCGGCATGCCGGGCAATCCTTCGGCGGCGCTGATTACCGCGTTGGTGGTGGTGCGCCCGTTCCTGCTCAGGGCTCAGGGCGTCAGCGATGTGTTGCCGGCGCCACTGGCCGTGCCCGCCGGGTTCGATTGGTTGCAGCGCAACAAACGTCGGCAGTACCTGCGGGCTCGGCTGACACCCGGTGCTGATGGTCAGTTGAGCGTGGAGCTGCACCCTCAGCAAAGCTCGGCGATGTTGACCGCCGCGTGCTGGGCCGATGGCCTGGCGGTGATCGAGTGCGAGCAGCAAGTGCTCAAGCACGACAACGTGATGTTCCTGTCCTTCGCCGACCTGATGCATTGATCGCAATTGATTGCCGTCAAGGCCGTGCCTGCCGGTCTCGCTAGACTGGCAGCGCCTTTTTCGATCGCTGTGCCACAGGCATCGAGGGAGGGTCCAGACGCGTTTTTCCATGAGGATTACCCATGCAACTGGTCTGCCCGGCAGGCAACCTGCCTGCGCTGAAAGCGGCGGTGCGCCAAGGCGCCGATGCCGTTTATGTCGGTTTTCGCGATGACACCAATGCCCGGCATTTTGCAGGGCTGAACATGGACGACAAACAATTCGACGCGGCGGTCGCCCACATCCGTCAGCACCAACGCAAACTCTACGTCGCGGTCAACACCTACCCGCAACCCAAGGGCTGGGAACGCTGGCAGCGCGCGGTTGATCGCGCCGCCGATTTTGGTGTGGATGCGCTGATCGCCGCCGACCCCGGCGTACTCAACTACGCCAGCCAGCGGCATCCGCAACTGGCGCTGCACCTGTCGGTGCAGGGTTCGGCGACCCATGCCGCGGCCCTGGAGTTTTATGCGCAGCGCTACGGAATTCGTCGCGCGGTACTGCCTCGGGTGTTGTCGTTGGCGCAGGTGCGCCAGGTCGCTGCAAGCAGCCCGGTGCCCATCGAAGTCTTTGGCTTCGGCAGCTTGTGCATCATGGCTGAAGGGCGTTGCCATCTGTCTTCGTACATTACCGGTGAGTCGCCGAACCTCTGTGGCGTCTGTTCGCCGGCCAAAGCGGTGCGCTGGAGCGAAGACGCCGACGGCTTGAGCGCACGGCTCAGTGAAGTGCTGATCGACCGTTACACCCCTGAGGAACCCGCCGGTTATCCGACCTTGTGCAAAGGCCGTTTCCTGGTCGGCGGTAAACGCTTTCATGCGCTGGAAGAACCCACCAGCCTCGACACCCTGGACTTGCTGCCGGAATTGACGGCCATCGGCGTCGAGGCGGTCAAAATCGAGGGCCGGCAACGCAGCCCGGCGTATGTCGAACAAGTCACCCGTGTCTGGCGTGCGGCGCTGGATGCCCATCGTGGCTCGCCGGGCAGTTTTCGGGTCAAGGAGGAATGGCGCCGGGTGTTGGCCGGTTTGTCCGAAGGCAGCCAGACCACTTTGGGTGCTTACCATCGATCATGGCAATGAGGGAGGCGACATGAAGCTCAGCCTTGGACCGGTCCTGTTTTATTGGGACAAAGCGCAACTCAGCAACTTTTACGCCGAGATGTCGGCCTTGCCCCTGGATGTGATTTATCTGGGGGAAACCGTGTGCTCGAAACGCCGGTCATTTTCATTGGATCAATGGTTGGGGCTGGGGCGCGAGTTACAAGACTGCAGCCAGGCACAACTGGTTCTCTCCAGCCTGACGCTTATCGAAGCGGCCTCCGAACTCTCTAGCCTGCGGCGGCTCTGCGACAACGGCCAACTGTTGGTGGAAGCCAACGACATGGGCGCGGTGCAGTTTCTGGCCGAGCGCAAGTTGCCGTTCGTGGGCGGTCCTGCGCTGAATGTGTACAACGGGCATACGCTCACGCAACTGCTGGACGGCGGGATGACCCGTTGGGTGCCGCCCGTGGAGTGTTCGGCGACGCTGATTAGCGATGTGCTCGATCAGGTGCGGGAACTGGGTCGAGAGGTCCCGGAAGTCGAAGTCTTTGCTTACGGGCATTTGCCGTTGGCCTATTCCGCACGCTGCTTCACCGCGCGGGCGGAAAACCGGCCCAAGGACGACTGCCAGTTTTGCTGCATCAACTACCCCGACGGCCTGCCGCTGACCAGTCAGGAAGGGCAAGCACTGTTCACCATTAACGGCATTCAAACAATGTCGGCCGAGGTGACCAATCTCCTGGCAGATTACGCGGGGCTGGTGGCCTGCGGCGCTGATTTGTTGCGACTGAGCCCTCGTTATCAAGGCATGGCGCAGGTCATTGCCGCCTATCAACGGGTTCGTCTGGGCGAGACACCGCCGGTGTTCGTCGACGGTTGTAACGGTTACTGGCATGGCCAGGCCGGCATGTTGCGCATCGAGGAGGTCGGCTTGTGTTGAATCGGAAGAAGTGGCTGCTCAAAGGCGCCGACCGGTTGTTGCCGTTGGTGCGCCGGGTGCCTTTTGCAGTGCAGCGTCTGGCGTTGCAGCAGGCGTTGAATCGTTGCCTTGCCGAGCCTTTGCGCGACGGCGAGTTTGAAGTGTTGCGTGGGCGCTGGTTGTGCCTGCGGATTCCGGATTTGGGCTTGTCCTGGTATTTGACGCTGACCCGTCAAGGGTTGCGAATTGCCGAGCATGCCACGGCGCATGTGACCATCAGCGGTAACTGGCGCGAGTTTTTATTGCTGGCCAGCCGTCAGGAGGATCCGGATACGTTGTTCTTTCGCAGGCGTTTGGTGATTGAGGGGGATACGGAGTTGGGGCTGGCGCTGAAGAACCTGATCGACAGCCTCGATCCCGACGTGTTGCCTGTGTGGCTGTGGCGCAATTTGGAGCGGGCAGGGAAGGGGTTGGCGACGGTTTGACCCACACAGATTAACTGTGCGAGCGAGCTTGCTCGCGAAGGGGCCAGTCCATCCATATGGAGGCTGACTGACACGCCGCCTTCGCGAGCAGGCTCGCTCCCCCTGTTGGATTTTCGGTGGCTGTCAGACCATCGTTTACTGGCGTTTTTCATGCTGGCGAGCATCACTCGCAATCAACTGCCTGATCTCTTCGAACAACTCATCCCCCTGCGCTGGCGTGCAATCCTCGCCATTGCGTTTACGCAACCCGTAATGGCTAAGAATCAAGTGCACGTCCGCGTGCAGGCCATGTTGCTTCAGGCAGTTTTCGACGCATTGCAGCGGGCAGCCGTCCAGCGCAAAAATCCGCCGTCCCGAGCGGGCCTTGTTGACCAGCGCCGCCACATGCCCGCCAACACCGACGATGCAAGACATTTCCGCCAGTCCGCAGCGATCAAGCCGCACGGCCAGGGTATTGGCCAGTTGGGCGACGTTTGAGCAGCCTGAGCAGGCATAAATCAGCGGCAAGGTTGAACGGGGCATCAGCACTCTCCATGGAGGGACTTCTTCAGTCTGCAAGAGCGGTGGCATTGCGCATTGACGGCGGTCAATTACGACTATTGGAAGGCCGCGAGATCCTCTTCGGCGAGGATGCTGATATTGCGGCGTTCCATCGCGATCAGGCCGCTGTCCACCAGGCGGTGCAAGATCCGCGAAAAGGTTTCCGGCTGAATGCCCAGCTTCGAGGCCACCAGGCGTTTGGACACCTGCAACACAATCAAACCGCTGACCGGGTTGCGTTCCTGCAACAGGAAATTGATCACCCGGCGGCTCGCACTGGCCATGGTCAAGGTGTCGATGTCGCGCAGACGCAGGTGCAGGTGCACGCTCATGCTCGCCAGGATCGCCAGGCAGACTTTCGGCTGATCTTCCAGGGCATTGCGGTAGTGGTTGCCCTCGATACTCACCAGTACGCTGTCTTTCAGCGCCGTGGCGCTGACCGGGTAGAGACGGGCCTGGCTGAACAGTAAGGCTTCGGCAAAGGTCTGGCCCGGCTGGATGATCTCCACCAGATTCTCCTGGCCTTCGCCGGTCAGCCGATACAATTTGATCTGGCCGCTGACCAACAGGAAGAAACGCTTGGCCGGATCCCCTTGGTGCATGAGTGTGCTGTGACAACTCAGGCGCTTGAGCATCGCCAGGCCGCAGACTTCCTCGAAGATTTTCTCCGGTAGTTGGCTGAACAGATGGTGACGGCGCAACGTTAAAACGATGGAAGGGTGGGTCAGCATGGCGTACCTCCGCTGACGCTCATAGTAGAGAGCGTCGGCCAGATGACCTATGCCTCTGCCGGCCTACCTCCAAAGAGGCATGCCCGTCATCCGGCATTGCGCAGATGTTCCATGGCCCATACGGCGGCCTCGACCCGCGAGCGCAAGCCGAGTTTGTGCAGCAGGTTTTTCACATGAACCTTGACCGTCCCTTCAGTGATGCCGAGCTTGTGCCCGATGACTTTGTTGCTGAAGCCGCTGGCGATGGTTTTCAGCACCTGACGTTCACGCTCGGTCAGTTCCACCACGGTCTGGCGCTGGGGTGAGCGCAGTGCCTGGGCCATGACCTGGGTCAGCCCCGGGCTGATCACCAATTCGCCGTTCAAGGCATTGCGGATGTACTGAATCAACAGTTCGGGCTCCATGTCCTTGAGGAGGTAGCCGTCGGCATCCAGACGCAGTGCGTCGCGAATATCGTCTTCGGCATCCGAGACCGTGAACAGCAGCACCTTGCCGGTGTAGTGCATCGCCCGTAACTGGCGCAGGGTTTCAATGCCATTCATCACCGGCATGTTGTTATCGAGCAATACCAGATCCGGTTGCAGCGGCTCGATCAGTCCGAGCGCTTCTTCACCGTTGCTGGCTTCACCGACGATCAGGAAATCATCTTCGAGCTCGAGCATCTGGCGGATGCCGTGACGCATCATCGGATGGTCATCGACCAGCAGGATGGTGTGTTGCAGGGACGGGTTCATGTGACGCTACCTTCTGTTTTTTGTCCCAGAAACTCCGGTTGGAATTCCAGTTGGACACGGGTGCCTTGCGGCTCCCTGGAGACTATTTCGAGTTGACCGCGCAAGCTGCGGGCCCGCTCATCCATGATTTTCAGGCCGTGATGCTCGCGTTGGTCGACGTTGCCGCTGAAGCCACGTCCGTCGTCTTCGACGATGAGCCTCACGGTTTCACCGTCCTGACGCAGTTGCAGCCAGGCGTTTTGCGCATGGGCGTGACGCAGGCAATTGGAGAGCGCCTCGCGGGTGATCTGCAGAATGTGGATTTGTTCGCTGGCCGATAATTGAAAGGCCAGCGCGTCGACGTGCAGGTGCACCTGGCACTCCCCGCGACGGGAGAATTCTTCGGCGGTGTCCTTGAGCTCCTGCACCAGCCCCGCATCGTGAATCTGCAAGCGAAAGGTGGTCAGCAATTCGCGTAACTGGCGGTAGGCATTGTTCAACCCTTCGCGCAGTTCGGCGGTGACGTTTTCCAGGGTCTCGATCGGTTCGCCACGACGCATCAGGGTTTGCAGGCGGCTGACTTGCAGCTTCATGTAGGACAGGGCCTGGGCCAGTGAGTCGTGCAGCTCGCGGGCAATGATCGTGCGTTCGTCGAGCAACAGCAGGCGATGATCCTGTTCCCGTTGGCGCTTGAGCGAGAGCGAGGTGCCGATCAGGTTGGCCAGGGCCTGGATCAGTTGGGTTTCCCAGGCTTGCGTCGGGTGTCCATCGACAAAATGCGCCTTGAGCTCACCCAGTTCGCTGCCCTGGTTGCTGATGCTGAAGGTTTGCGGGCTGGCTTTATGGTGTTTCTGGCACGTGGCGCAATCGCTGCTGGCGCAAACTTCGCGGATGTTGGCGCCATGCAGGGCGAGCAACTGTTGGGCCGGGGCCTGCAATTGACCTTGCAGGCACAGCGACAGGCGCAAGCCGGGCAGGCGTTGCTGGAAGCGCCGGATCAACTCATCCAAACCTTCGGCATTGGCCAGGCGTGTGGCCAGGCTCCGACTGCTTTGGTACAGCAATTCAAGGGCCGCATTGGCTTGTTGCAGGTTCAGGGTTTTTTGCTGCACCTGACTCTCAAGGGTGCGATGCGAGTCTTCGATCGTCTCGGCCATGGCGTTGAAACTCATGGCCAATTGGCCCAATTCGTCCTGGGACTGATGGTTGACCCGCACCTTGAAATCGCCACGACGAAAGCGCTGGGTCGCGTCCACCAACTCTTTCAAGGGCGTGACCACGCCATATTGCAGTTCGTAAAGCCCAAGCAGCAGGACGATCATCGTGGTGAACAGCGCCAAGCCCTGGATAACTTGTTGCCAGCCTTGCTTCTGTTCGCTTTGGCGCTGCAACAGGTCGACGAAATGGTTCAGTTGCTCAACGAAGGACAAGGCCTGGACCTGAAAATAGGCGGCATCACCGCGCTCCAGTGCCGGACGCAAATCCTCGTTCCATTGTTGCTGGATTTGCCCGTAGCTGATCTGCAGCGCGGTGGTCGGGCCATCTTCCAGCACGGCTTTGAGTGACTGGCTGTTTAGACGGGTTTGCAGGCTGTCGGTGATGGCCAGGATTTCTTCGCCGGTTGCCCCTGCGGCCAGTTTCCAGCTCAGGTGGTAAGTCTCCATGCGCACAGAGCCTGCGGTGTTGATGGCAGCCGCATCACCCTGGCTGAACCAGGCGATCAGTCCGGCGCTCAACGAACTGGCGAGGGCGAGCACGGCGATCAGGATCACGGCCAGCCCGGCGCGAGCGGGCAGGGAGCTGCGCAACCAGCGCATCATCAGCGCAGGTCCCGGAAAATTTCAGGAAAACAGAGCATGCGGAACCCCAGGTCAGGGCTTTGCCGCCGATCCCGGGCGCGCTACCTCTAAAGAGTTGTCGACTGATCCTTGTCAGCAAAAACCTTGGCGAAAAACCTTAAGACACTGATAAACAAACGGTTTCAGGGTTCTTCTGTACTACCTCCTTAGAGGTAGACCCCGCAAGCATAGGCCTATGCCCCCATGGGCTTCGTTGACGTAGGTCAAGTTTTTGCGGGGTTGGCCTCTCTAGTCTGCCGCCATGGCTAACTGACTGGAGAGCATTGTGACCGAACCCCGTGTACGACAAGGCCTGGTGCTGGGCATGAGCACATTGGCCTTCACTGTCTGCTTCATGGTCTGGATGATGTTTGCCGTGCTCGGGGTGCCGATCAAGGACCTTCTCCAGCTCAACGAAACCCAGTTCGGCCTGCTGGCCGCGACGCCGGTGCTGACCGGTTCGCTGGTGCGTCTGCCACTGGGGCTGCTGACCGACCGCTTTGGTGGGCGCAGCGTGTTCTTCCTGCTGATGCTGGCCTGCGTCGCGCCGCTGTACCTGATCAGTCACGCCACCGCCTATTGGCAGTTCCTGGTGCTGGGCTTGTTCGTCGGCCTGGCCGGCGGCTCGTTCTCGGTAGGGATTGCCTACGTCGCCAAATGGTTCGACAAGGAGAATCAGGGCTTCGCCATGGGCATCTTCGGCGCCGGTAACGCCGGAGCCGCGGTGACCAAGTTTCTGGCCCCGGCATTGATCGCTGCCGGCAGTTGGCAGTTGGTGCCGAAAGTTTTCAGCGCCATTCTATTTATCACCGCGCTGTTGTTCTGGTTCCTCAGCGCCGAGAACAAAAACCACCGCAGCGCTTCGGGCGCCACGTTGCGTGAGCAATTGAGTTCGCTGAAGGACCCGGCCGTGTGGCGCTACTGCCAGTATTACTCGATCGTCTTCGGTGGCTACGTCGCCCTCGCGCTGTGGATGACCAAATACTACGTACAGGAATACGGTTTCAGCCTGCAAAGCGCGGCGCTGCTGGCGGCCTGTTTTTCCCTGCCCGGTGGCGTGCTGCGTGCGGTCGGTGGCTGGATGTCGGATCGCTGGGGTGCGCAAAGCGTGACCTGGTGGGTGTTGTGGGTCAGCTGGATCTGCCTGTTCCTGCTCTCGTATCCCCAGACCCAACTGCAAGTGCAAACGATCAACGGCCCGGTGGATTTTCACATCGGCCTCAACCCTGCGCTGTTCACCGTACTGCTGTTCGTCATGGGCATCGCCTTCGCGTTCGGCAAGGCCTCGGTCTTCAAATACATCGCCAATGACTACCCGAAAAACATGGGTGCGGTGTCCGGCATCGTCGGCCTCGCCGGTGGCCTGGGCGGCTTCGTGTTGCCAATCCTGTTCGGCGCCCTGGTGGACCTCACCGGCGTGCGCTCTTCCTGCTTCATGTTGATGTACGGCGTGGTCTGGGTCTCCCTCACCTGGATGTACTTCAGCGAAATACGCAAAAGCCCGGTGCTGGGTAAAGCGCCGCTGCTGACACCGTCCCCGATTTCCAGCATTGCCCTAGGAGAAGAACATGTCCGTTCTGCAAAAGCCTGACAAAGGCCCGGTCATTCATGACTGGCGCCCCGAGGACCCCGCGTTCTGGGGAAGTAGCGGTAAACAGACCGCCACGCGCAACTTGTGGATTTCCATTCCTGCGCTGCTGCTCGCCTTTGCGGTGTGGATGGTCTGGAGCACGGTGATCGTGCGTTTGAACGCCATCGGTTTCTCCTTCACCACCGACCAGCTGTTCTGGCTGGCGGCGTTGCCGGGGCTGTCCGGGGCGACCTTGCGGATCTTCTATTCCTTTATGGTGCCGATCTTCGGTGGCCGTCGCTGGACCGCCCTGAGCACCGCGTCGCTGTTGCTGCCATCGATCTGGATGGGCTTCGCCGTGCAGGACCCGAGCACCTCCTACAGCGTGTTCGTGTTGATTGCGTTGCTCTGCGGTTTTGGTGGCGGCAACTTCGCGTCGAGCATGTCCAACATCAGTTTCTTCTATCCCAAGTCGCAGCAGGGCACGGCCCTTGGCCTCAACGCGGGGCTGGGTAACCTGGGCGTCTCGGTGATGCAGTTCTGTGTGCCGCTGGTGATTACCTTCGGTGTGTTCGGTTTCATGGGCGGCTCGCCGCAAGCACTGCCGGACGGCGGCCAGTTGTGGTTGCAGAACGCCGGCTTCATCTGGGTACCGTTTATTGTCCTGGTGACCGTGCTGGCCTGGTTTGGCATGAATGATCTGTCCAGTGCCCGGGCCTCGTTCAGCGAACAGGCGGTGATCTTCAAACGCAAACACAACTGGCTGATGTGCTGGTTGTACCTGGCGACCTTCGGTTCGTTCATCGGTTTCTCCGCCGCGTTTCCGCTGCTGATCAAAACCTCGTTTCCTGACGTCATTGCCTTGAAGTTTGCCTTTCTCGGTCCACTGGTTGGCGCTCTGGTACGGCCATTGGGTGGCTGGCTGGCCGACAAGCTCGGTGGCGCGAAAGTGACCTTGTGGAACTTCGTGCTGATGATCGTGATGGTCTTCGGTGTTCTGCACTTTCTTCCCGAAAGTGGCCAGGGCGGCAACTTCTACGGCTTCCTCGGCCTGTTCATGCTGCTGTTTATCACCACCGGCGTCGGCAATGGCTCCACCTTCCGCATGATCCCGGTGATCTTCCGCACCCAGCATGAGAAAGCCTCGGCTGGAAAATCAGCCGCCGTGCGCGAACAAGCGCTGAAAAATGCCGGCAAAGAGTCCGCCGCCGTCCTGGGCTTCAGTTCGGCCATGGGCGCCTTCGGTGCGTTCTTCATTCCCAAATCCTTCGGTTCTTCGATGGCCCTGACCGGCGGCCCGGAGATGGCCTTCTACATGTTCGTCGGCTTTTACCTGAGCTGCATCGTGGTGACGTGGTGGTGGTACGCGCGCAAAGGCGCCGCGACACCCTGCTGAGTCGAGCCGAATCCAACCATTGCGTGGGCGGGGCACAGACCCCGCGACAAAGCCTGAGAGGACTACACCGTGAGTCATTTACTGGATCAATTGCGGTTTTTCAACCGCAAGCAAAACGAGTTTTCCGACGGTCATGGCGAGACCCGCAAAGAGTCCCGTGACTGGGAGAACGTCTACCGTTCGCGCTGGCAGTACGACAAGATCGTGCGTTCCACCCACGGGGTGAACTGCACCGGTTCCTGCTCGTGGAAAATCTACGTCAAGAACGGCCTGATCACCTGGGAAACCCAGCAGACCGACTACCCGCGTACCCGTAACGATCTGCCGAACCATGAGCCCCGTGGCTGTCCACGTGGTGCCAGTTACAGCTGGTACATCTACAGCGCCAACCGGCTCAAGTACCCGAAAATCCGCAAGCCATTGCTCAAGCTCTGGCGCGATGCGCGGCAGACCATGGCGCCAGTGGAAGCCTGGGCCAGCATCGTCGAGGACAAGGCCAAGGCCGACTCCTATAAAAGCAAGCGTGGCATGGGTGGCTTCATCCGCTCCAACTGGGAGGAGGTCAACGAGATCATTGCCGCGGCCAACGTCTATACGATCAAGCAATACGGCCCGGACCGGATCGTCGGCTTCTCGCCGATCCCGGCCATGTCGATGGTCAGCTATGCCGCAGGCTCGCGTTACCTGTCGCTGATCGGTGGCGCCTGCCTGAGTTTCTACGACTGGTACTGCGACTTGCCACCGGCCTCGCCGATGGTATGGGGCGAGCAGACCGACGTGCCGGAATCGGCCGACTGGTACAACTCCAACTACATCATTGCCTGGGGTTCCAACGTCCCGCAGACCCGTACCCCCGACGCGCACTTCTTCACCGAAGTCCGTTACAAGGGCACCAAGACGGTCGCGATCACCCCGGATTACTCGGAAGTCGCCAAACTCACCGACCTGTGGCTGAACCCTAAACAAGGCACCGATGCGGCGCTGGCCCAGGCGTTCAACCATGTGATCTTCAAAGAATTCCACCTGGACAAACCGAGCGCCTATTTCACCGACTATGCCAAGCGCTTCACCGATTTGCCGGTGCTGGTGCTGCTCAAGCAAATGGTCGACAAGGCACCGGGCGCCGGTTACCAGCCAGACCGTTTCCTGCGCGCCAGCGACCTGACCGACAACCTCGGCCAGGAAAACAACCCGGAATGGAAAACCATCGCGCTGGATGTCAGTGGCGAACTGGTGTCCCCTCAGGGCTCCATCGGCTATCGCTGGGGAGAGAAGGGCAAGTGGAACATCCTTCCCCGCGAAGGCGGCGAAGGCCGTGAGATCGATCTGAAGCTGAGCCTGATCGGCGATGACGTGGCCGAAGTGGCGTTCCCGTATTTTGCCGGCGAGTCCCACGAACACTTCCAGCACGTGGCCGGCGATGCCGTGCAATACCGCCGCGTGCCGGTACACTGCGTGGTGCTGGCGGACGGCAGTGTGGCCAAAGTGGCCACTGTGTTCGACCTGTCGGCGGCCAATCTGGCGATCGACCGTGGCTTGGGGGGTGAAAACGTCGCCAAGGATTACAACGACGCCTCGGTGCCCGGCACCCCGGCCTGGCAGGAGCAGATCACTGGCGTCAGCCGCGAGAAGGCCATCCAGATCGCCCGTGAGTTCGCCGACAACGCCGACAAGACCAAGGGCCGCTCGATGATCATCGTCGGCGCGGCGATGAACCACTGGTACCACATGGACATGAACTACCGCGGGCTGATCAACATGCTCATGCTCTGCGGGTGTGTCGGTCAGACCGGTGGCGGTTGGGCGCACTACGTGGGCCAGGAAAAACTCCGTCCGCAATGCGGCTGGCTGCCATTGGCGTTCGGCCTGGACTGGAACCGTCCGCCTCGCCAAATGAACGGCACCAGCTTCTTCTACGCCCACAGTTCGCAGTGGCGCCACGAGAAGATGAGCATGCACGACGTGCTCTCACCACTGGCCGATAAATCACAGTTCCCTGAGCATGCCCTGGACTACAACATCCGCGCCGAACGCGCCGGCTGGTTGCCCAGCGCACCGCAACTCAACACTAACCCTTTGCACATTTGCCGTGACGCGGCGGCGGCCGGCATGGACCCGAAAGACTACGTGGTCAAGTCGCTGCAGGACGGTTCGCTGCGCTTCTCCTGCGAACAGCCGGACAGCCCGGTCAACTTCCCGCGCAACATGTTCATCTGGCGTTCCAACCTGCTGGGCTCCTCGGGCAAGGGCCACGAGTACATGCTCAAGTACCTGCTGGGCACCAAAAACGGGGTGATGAACGAAGACATCGGCCAGGTCGGCGATTGCAAACCTGAAGAAGCCGAATGGGTGGATGAGGGCGCCATCGGCAAGCTTGATCTGGTCACTACGCTGGACTTCCGCATGTCCTCGACCTGCGTCTATTCCGACATCGTGTTGCCGACCGCAACCTGGTACGAAAAAGACGACATGAACACCTCGGACATGCACCCGTTCATTCACCCGTTGTCGGCAGCGATCGACCCGGCGTGGGAATCGCGTTCCGACTGGGAAATCTACAAAGGCATCGCCAAGGCGTTTTCCAGCATGTCCGAAGGGCACCTGGGCGTTGAGAAGGATCTGGTGACCATCCCGCTGATGCACGACAGCGTCGGCGAACTGGCCCAGCCGTTTGGCGGCACCGACTGGAAAAGTGCCGGTGTAGCGCCGGTGCCGGGCAAAAACGCACCGAATCTGCACGTGGTGGAGCGTGACTACCCGAACATCTACAAACAGTTCTCGTCCCTCGGGCCATTGCTCGAAAAACACGGCAACGGCGGCAAGGGCATCAACTGGAACACCGAAGACGAAGTGAAATTCCTCGGTGAACTCAATCACAAAGAAGGCGATGCCGGTATCAGCCAGGGTCGGCCAAAAATCGACACGGCCATCGATGCCGCTGAAGTGATTCTGTCCCTGGCGCCGGAAACCAACGGCCAGGTGGCGGTCAAGGCCTGGGCCGCGCTGTCGGAATTTACCGGCATCGACCACAGCCACCTGGCGCTGTCCAAGGCCCACGAGGCGATTCGTTTTCGCGACATTCAGGCACAGCCGCGCAAGATCATTTCCAGCCCGACCTGGTCGGGCCTCGAAGACGATCACGTCAGCTACAACGCCGGCTATACCAACGTTCACGAAGGGATCCCGTGGCGCACCATCACCGGTCGCCAGCAGTTCTATCAGGATCACCCGTGGATGCAGGCATTCGGTGAACAACTGATGAGTTATCGGCCGCCGGTCAACACCCGCACCATCGAAGGGGTGAAAGGCAAGCGCAGCAACGGCGAGATCGAAATCGTCCTGAACTGGATTACCCCGCACCAGAAATGGGGCATCCACAGCACCTACAGCGACAACCTGCTGATGCTCACCCTCAGCCGCGGCGGGCCGATTGTCTGGCTCTCGGAGAATGACGCGAAAAGCGCCGGCATCGAGGACAACGACTGGATCGAGTGCTTCAACGTCAACGGTGCACTGACCGCCCGGGCGGTGGTCAGCCAGCGCGTCAAGGACGGCATGGTGATGATGTATCACGCACAGGAACGGATCGTGAACGTGCCAGGTTCGGAAACCACCAAGACCCGTGGCGGCCATCACAACTCGGTTACCCGTGTCGTGCTCAAGCCGACCCACATGATCGGCGGCTATGCGCAGCAAGCCTACGGTTTCAACTATTACGGCACGGTCGGTTGCAACCGCGATGAATTCGTCGTGGTGCGCAAAATGTCCAAAGTCGACTGGCTCGATGGTTCAAGTGGCGATGACCTGCCACGTCCGCTGCCGACCGATATTGAGGAGAACTGAGATGAAGATTCGCTCACAAATCGGCATGGTTCTGAACCTGGACAAATGCATCGGTTGCCACACCTGTTCGATCACCTGTAAAAACGTCTGGACCAGCCGCGAAGGCATGGAATACGCCTGGTTCAACAACGTCGAATCAAAACCCGGGATCGGCTACCCGAAAGAATGGGAAAACCAGGACAAGTGGAAGGGCGGCTGGATCCGCAACGCCAACGGCACGATCAACCCGCGCATCGGCGGTAAATTCCGCGTGCTGGCAAACATTTTCGCCAACCCGGACCTGCCGAGCCTCGACGACTACTACGAACCGTTCGACTTTGATTACCAGCACCTGCACACCGCGCCGCTGGGCGAGCATCAGCCCACCGCGCGTCCGCGTTCGCTGATCTCCGGCAAGCGCATGGAAAAAATCGAGTGGGGTCCGAACTGGGAAGAAATCCTCGGCACCGAATTCGCCAAACGTCGCAAGGACAAGAACTTCGACAAGATTCAGGCGGACATTTACGGCGAGTACGAAAACACGTTCATGATGTATTTGCCGCGCCTTTGCGAGCACTGCCTCAACCCGACGTGCGCGGCATCGTGCCCGAGCGGTGCGATCTACAAGCGTGAAGAAGACGGCATCGTCCTGATCGACCAGGAAAAATGCCGTGGCTGGCGGATGTGCATCAGCGGCTGCCCGTACAAGAAGATCTATTTCAACTGGAAAAGCGGTAAGTCCGAGAAATGCATCTTCTGCTACCCGCGTATCGAAGCCGGGATGCCGACCGTTTGCGCGGAAACCTGCGTCGGGCGCATCCGCTACCTCGGCGTGCTGCTGTATGACGCCGACCGCATCAGCGAAGTGGCGAGCACCGCCAATGAGCAGGACCTGTACGAGAAACAACTGGAGATCTTCCTCGATCCGAACGATCCGGCAGTGATTCGTCAGGCCCTGGCCGATGGCGTACCGCAATCGGTGATCGATTCCGCTCAGCGTTCGCCGGTCTACAAAATGGCCGTGGACTGGAAACTCGCCCTGCCGCTGCACCCGGAATACCGCACCTTGCCGATGGTCTGGTACGTGCCGCCACTGTCGCCGATCCAGAACGCCGCGACCGCCGGCACTGTCGGCATGAACGGGGTGATTCCGGATGTCGACAGCCTGCGTATTCCCCTGAAGTACCTGGCGAACCTTTTGACGGCGGGTGATGAAAAACCGGTCAAGCGTGCGCTTAAACGCTTGCTGGCGATGCGCGCCTACAAACGTTCCGAGCAAGTCGACGGCGTGCAGGACCTGCAGGTGCTGGCGGATGTCGGCCTGAGTGTGGCCCAGGTCGAGGAGATGTATCGCTACCTGGCAATCGCCAACTACGAAGACCGCTTTGTGGTACCGAGCGCGCATCGTGAAGACGCCATGAGCGACGCCTTTGCCGAGCGCTCCGGTTGCGGTTTCAGCTTTGGTAGCGGCTGCAGCGGCAGTTCCGACACCAACATGTTCGGTGCGAAGAAAGCCAACCGCCGCGACATCCTGAAAACCGTCCAGTTGTGGGAGGAATGAGCATGCAAATTCTCAAAGTGATTTCGCTGCTGCTCGATTACCCGACCGAGACACTGATTGGCGGTCGCGACGAACTCGAGCAAGCGATCATCCAGTCTCGGGAAATCAGCCCCAAGCAACGCGGCGCGTTGTTCGAATTGTTGGAGTTGATCTGCGCCAATGACCTGATGGATGGGCAGGAGCACTACGGTGCGCTGTTCGGTCGAGGTCGCTCGCTGTCGCTGCTCTTGTTCGAGCACGTGCATGGCGAATCCCGTGATCGTGGCCAGGCGATGGTCGACATGATGGCGCAATACGAAGAAGCCGGTTTTGCCATCGGTGTCAAAGAGCTGCCCGATTACATCCCGCTGTACCTGGAGTTCCTGTCCACCCGCGAAGACATCGAGGCCCGGGAGGGCCTGGCGGATGTGTCGCACTTGCTGGCCTTGCTCGCGGCGCGTCTGGAAGCGCGTGAAAGTGCCTATGCCAGCTGCTTCCGGGCGCTGCTGCAAATTGCCGGGGCCGAGCCGCATCAAGCGGTGGCCGACCTGCGGGCGCAGGTGGCGGCGGAGCCGCGCGACGACTCCCTGGAAGCCCTCGACAAGATTTGGGAAGAGGAGGCCGTGGACTTTCTCCAGGCCGAACAGCAGGACCGTTGCAGTGGACTGCCAAGCGCACCGGGCAAGGCCCGGGAAGAAAGCGCGGTGCCGTTGCACTGGGTGGATTTTCAGCATGAAGGGTTGGCCGTCGTGCCGGCCAAGGAGGTAGGCAATGTCTAAATGGAACCTGTTGTTGTTCGGGGTCTATCCCTACGTCGCCCTGGCGATTTGCCTGATTGGCAGCTGGGCGCGTTTCGATCTGTCGCAGTACACCTGGAAGGCCGGCTCGAGCCAGATGCTCAATCAGCGCGGCATGCGCGTGGCGAGCAACTTCTTCCACATCGGAGTGTTGTTCGTACTGGCCGGGCACTTTGTCGGCCTGCTGACCCCGGCGTCGGTGTATCACCACGTGATCAGCACTGAGAACAAGCAGTTGCTGGCGATGGTGTCCGGTGGCTTCTTTGGTCTGTTGTGCCTGATTGGCTTGCTGATGCTGGTCAATCGGCGGCTGACCGATCCACGGGTCCGCGCCACGTCCAGCCCCTCGGACATTCTGGTTCTGCTGGTGTTGCTGGCGCAGTTGCTGCTGGGGCTGCTGACGATCGTTGCGTCCACCGCGCACATGGACGGCTCGGTGATGGTGATGCTCGCCGATTGGGCACAGAACACCGTGTTGTTGCGTCCGGTGGAAGCAGCGGCGGCCATCGCGCCGGTCGGGCTGATCTACAAGCTGCATGTGTTTCTCGGTTTGACTCTGTTTGTGCTGTTCCCCTTCACCCGTCTCGTACACATGATCAGCGCACCGATCTGGTACCTGGGGCGTCGTTATCAAATCGTTCGTCAGAAGTACTGAGGAGACAATCATGTCAGGTGGATGCGGATGTGGTGGCGGTAATGGGGGCAGCGGTGGCTGTGGTTCTTCAAAAAAAGCGGAGGCCATTCTCGACATGGCGCCGGTCGCAGAGGCGCAGTTCGAAGCGCTGCCGGTTGAGCCCGCAGGGGCCGATGACGCCCCGGCGCAGTTGATCGCCAGCAGTGAACAGGAGTGGCCGATCATCAGCGTCAACGAGGTGTCGATCACGCCGGAAGCGATGGCGCTGGAGCTGCAATATCACCCGGCCGAAAGCCGTGAAGAAGCGGTGTACCTGGCCGCCAGGGCACTGGTGATCCGCGAGTTGTTGCAGCAACGCATTGCCGAACTCGGCGTATCGATGGAGATCGGTGCTGGCGAGAACGAAGAAGAAGCGGCCACGCGTTTGTTGCTTGAACGCGAGGTGCATGTGCCGCAGTGCGACGAGGAAACCAGTCTTCGTTACTACGAAAACAATCGCGGGCGCTTTCACAGCGCACCATTGCTGGCGGTACGGCACATCCTGCTCGAATGTGCGCCGGACGATGTCGAGGCGCGCAGCCTTGCGCATGTTCAGGCGGAAGTCCTGCTGCAACGTCTGGATGAATTCCCCGGCACTTTCGCCGAACTGGCGTTGAAATATTCGGCCTGCCCGTCGAAGGCTCAGGGTGGTTCTTTGGGGCAGATCAGCAAGGGCCAGACCGTGCCTGAACTGGAACGTCAGTTGTTCACTCTGGCACCGGGCCTGGCCAGCAAACCGCTGGAAAGTCGCTACGGCTGGCATGTGGTCAGTGTCGATCAGCGAATCGAAGGCATGCCGTTGCCCTATGAAGTGGTGTCGACGGCGATCCGCACGCAGTTGCAGCAAGGCGTCTGGCAAAAAGCCCTGGTGCAATACCTGCAAACCCTGATCGGTGCGGCGGATATTCGCGGTATCCATTTGCAGGGCGCCGACTCACCGCTGGTGCAGTGAGCATCGAGGCAAACCGGGAGATGTGATGAACGCTGTAATGCAGGATGGCTTTGGACGGCAGATTGATTATCTGCGGATGTCGGTGACGGACCGCTGTGATTTTCGCTGTGTGTATTGCATGGCGAAAAACATGACCTTCCTGCCGCGTCAGCAGGTGCTCACCCTTGAAGAGTTGCAGCGTTTGGCAACGCTGTTCGTTGGCCTGGGTGTACGCAAGATTCGCCTGACCGGCGGCGAGCCGCTGATTCGTCCGAGCATTGTCGGACTTTGTCGCAACATCGCCGCGTTGCCCGGTTTGCGCGAATTGGTGATGACCAGCAACGGCTCGCAGCTGGGCCGTCTGGCCCGGCCGTTGGTCGATGCTGGGGTGAAGCGGATGAACATCAGCCTCGATAGCCTGGACGGGCAGAAGTTTCGCGCGATCACCCGCATTGGCGATCTCGACCAAGTGCTCAACGGCATCGAGGCAGCACGGGACGCGGGGTTCGAGCGAATCAAACTCAACTGCGTGGTGATGAAGGGCCGCAACTTTGATGAGGTCCCGGCGTTGGTGCAGTACGCCATCGACCAGCGCATCGATATCAGTTTCATCGAGGAAATGCCCTTGGGCGATGTCGGGCGTTCCCGGGGTGAATCGTTTTGTTCCAGCGACGAGGTTCGGGCGCTGATCGCCAGCCAGCATCGGTTACTCGACAGCACCGAGAACAGCGGCGGACCGGCACGCTATGTGCGTCTGGAACGCCATCCCGAGACCCGGATCGGCTTCATTTCACCCAACAGCCACAACTTCTGCGGCAGCTGCAACCGGGTACGGATGACCGTTGAAGGGAAGCTGTTGCTGTGTTTGGGGCAGGACGATGCCCTGGATTTAAGAGGATTGCTGCGGCGTTATCCGCTGGATGATCAGCCCGTGATCAATGCCGTGCAGAAGGCCTTGCGCGGCAAACCGTTGCGCCACGATTTCAGCCCCGAAGGGGAGGTGCAGATTGTACGGTTCATGAACATGAGTGGCGGTTGAGCTGATCTGTAAAACACAGCAAATCACTGTGGGAGCGAGCCTGCTCGCGATAGCGGTAGAACAATCGACATCAATGTTGAGCGTGCTGCAGTCATCGCGAGCAGGCTCGCTCCCACATTAGATTTTCTTCTGCCGTTATCGGACGTTCTTTCGCCGGGGAATCTTGATGTCGATCAATTGCAGATCAGCACTTTTTCCGTAGCCTTCACTGCATATTGTGGTTTTATATTTTTTTAAATCTATATGTAGTGTTTGGAGGCCAAATGCAAAGCACGCTGATCGCAGTAGGATGTAACCGCTTGCACAAACGCGATGGCAGTCAGGTCGCCTTCGATGCCGACAAAATCCGTCAGGCATTGATCGCCGCCGGCAAGGCGACGGGGGAGTACGCCGAGGTTGAGGTTGAAGGCTTGCTTAACGCGGTATTGGCCAGGCTCGAAGGTTTGCCAAGACTCCATGTCGAGCAAATCCAGGACCGTGTTGAACGGGTGTTGATGGACGCCGGATATTTCCTCGCCATGCGTGCCTACATCGTCTACCGCGAACAGCACGGGCGCTTGCGCCGCGACCGCCGGACCATGGTCGAGGTGGCGACTTCGATGAACGAATACCTGGACCGTGAAGACTGGCGGGTCCAGGCCAACGCCAATCAGGGGTATTCACTGGGCGGACTGGTGTTGAACGTGTCGGGCAAGGTCACTGCCAACTACTGGCTGGACGAGGTGTACAGCGAGGCCATAGGCCAGGCCCACCGCGAGGCGGATTTGCATGTGCACGACCTCGACATGCTCGCCGGTTACTGCGCCGGCTGGTCGCTGCGCACCCTGTTGCACGAAGGGCTCAACGGTGTGCCGGGGCGTGTTGAAGCCGGTCCGCCAAAGCACTTGAGCAGTGCCTTGGGGCAGATGGTGAATTTTCTCGGCACCCTGCAAAACGAATGGGCCGGTGCCCAGGCGTTCAGCTCGTTCGACACCTATCTGGCGCCCTACGTGCGCAAGGATCAACTGAGTTTTCAGGAAGTACGCCAGGCGATCCAGGAGTTCATCTACAACCTCAACGTACCGTCACGCTGGGGCACGCAGACGCCATTTACCAACCTGACCTTCGACTGGGTGTGCCCCCAGGATTTGCGTGAGCAAATACCCGTCATCGGCGGTGAAGAAATGCCGTTTGCCTATGGTGACCTGCAAGCCGAAATGGAGCTGCTCAACCGCGCTTACATCGAAGTGATGCAGGCCGGCGACGCGAAAGGGCGGGTATTCACCTTTCCGATCCCGACCTACAACATCACCCATGACTTTCCGTGGGACAGTGAAAACGCCGATCGTCTGTTCGAGATGACCGCGCGGTACGGCCTGCCGTATTTCCAGAACTTCCTCAATTCTGATCTGCAACCCAATCAGGTGCGTTCAATGTGCTGCCGTTTGCAGCTCGATGTGCGCGAGTTGCTCAAGCGTGGCGGCGGCTTGTTCGGCTCAGCGGAACAGACCGGATCGCTTGGCGTTGTCACCATCAACTGCGCACGGCTGGGGTATGTGTTCAAGGGTGATACCAGTGGATTATTGCAGCGCCTGGACACACTGATGGAACTGGCGATGGAAAGCCTGGAGGTCAAGCGCAAGGTGATTCAGCACCACATGGATGCCGGTTTGTACCCGTACACCAAGCGCTACCTCGGAACCCTGCGCAACCATTTCTCGACCATCGGCCTCAACGGCATGCATGAAATGCTGCGCAATTTCACCGGCGACGAGGAGGGCATGCACACCGAGCATGGCCGGCAGTTTGCCCTGAACATGCTCGATCATGTGCGCGCCACGTTGCTGCGTTTCCAAGAGGAAACCGGCCACATGTACAACCTGGAAGCGACGCCGGCCGAGGGCACGACTTACCGCTTCGCCAAGGAAGACCTCAAGCGTTACCCCGGCATTCTCCAGGCTGGCAGCGTGCAAGCGCCGTATTACACCAACTCTTCCCAACTGCCCGTGGGCTACACCGAAGACCCCTTCGAGGCCCTGGAGCTTCAAGACGAACTGCAATGCAAATACACCGGCGGCACCGTCTTGCATCTGTACATGGCCGAGCGGATTTCCTCGACCGAGGCGTGCAAGCAACTGGTGCGCAAAGCGCTTGGCCGCTTCCGCCTGCCGTACCTGACCGTGACCCCGACGTTCTCCATCTGCCCGGTGCACGGCTACCTCGATGGCGAGCATGAGTTCTGCCCCAAATGCGACGAGGTCTTGCTGCTGCAAGAACAGAAGCTCGGCACCGTTCATTGATCGATCCACTCAACCGCAAGGAGCTTCACCATGACTGCATCGCAAGCACTGCCCCAGGCTCAACGTCAACGCTGCGAAGTCTGGACCCGGGTGATGGGCTATCACCGCCCTGTGTCGGCGTTCAATCCGGGTAAACAGTCGGAGCACCGTGAGCGGGTGCACTTTACTGAAAGCGCGCCGCTGGCCGGGCGCCAATGAGTCGAACGCTTCGGGTCGGGGGCATGGTGCCCCTGACCACTATCGACTATCCGGGACAGCTCGCCTGCGTGCTGTTTTGCCAGGGTTGCGCCTGGCGTTGTCGTTACTGCCATAACCCGCAGTTGATCCCGCCTCGTGGCACAGACGAAGTGGATTGGCGGCGGGTGCTGGCGTTTCTGCAACGGCGTCAGGACCTGCTCGATGCGGTGGTGTTCAGTGGCGGTGAGCCGACCCTGCAGGACGGTTTGCTCGGCGCCATGGAGGAGGTGCGGGCGATGGGGTTTCGCATTGGTTTGCACAGTGCCGGTATCAAGCCGGTTGCGTTCGCCAAGGCATTGCCTGGCGCTGATTGGGTTGGCTTCGATGTGAAGGCGCTGCCGGAGGATTGCCAGGCGATCACCCGGGTCGAAGGCAGCGGTACCGCCAATTGGCGCAGTCTTGAGCATCTGCTGGCCAGTGGTGTCGATTATGAATGTCGTACCACCGTGCACTGGCATCTGTTTGAACCGGCGCGTCTGCTGATCCTTGCCAAGCGCTTGAGCGAACTCGGCGTCAAGCGTTTCGCCGTGCAACTGGTTCGCACCGAGCGGATGTTCGACCCGTTGCTGCCGAGTGTTTCGGCACAAGCCTTGCTACCTGACTTATGGGAAGCCATGCGCGAGCTGTTTCCCGCTTTCGTGTTACGGGGGTAACCGTGGCTGCGAATCAACGTTTAACGGTGACATCCATCATTAGGTTTTCAAATGCGCTGCCAATCGGCAGGTATCAAACAGGGAGCATTTGATATGGCCAAATTAACGACAGCACAACGTATCGTCATCGGCTTTGCCATCGCGCCGTTGGCGCTGATGGGCATGGCGTTTTACGCGTTGCACGATCTGGCAACGCTCAAGGAACAGGCGGTAGTAATCGTCAAGCAGGACTGGCCGAAGATCGATCCGATCATGGTCATCGCCACCGGCGTACGTGATAACGCCAGGAACACCCGGGATCTACTGATCGATAAAGATAATCAGCAGGTGCAGCAGTCAATCGACGCTACCAAGAAACGGATTACCCAGGCACTCGATACGCTTGAACCATTGTTCTATTTGCCAGAGGGCAAAACCGCTTATGCCGCGTTGAAGAAGAATCGTGAAGCCTACGTGGCGGCGTTCACTCAAGTGCAGGTGTTGATCCGGCAAGGGGCTTTCGATGACGCCATGGCACAGCTGAAACAAAAGGTCGTGCCGGCCGAACGCGAGGTTTATGGCAGCCTGGATCAATTGATGGCGCTGCAAGGCAAAATATTCGCCGACAGAGAACAATCAGCGCAGGCGCTGTACAGCGATGCCCGGCGCAATATGCTCGGGTTGTTTTTGTTCTGTGTGGCGCTGGTCATCGCCGCGGCGGTGATCGTCACGCGCAGTGTGACCCGTCCATTGGGCGGCGAGCCGGATGATGCCGCACGGTTTTTAAGTCAGATCGCTCAAGGCGACCTGACGATTCAGGTACCCGTGAACTCAAGTGCCGGCGGCAGCGTGATGATGAACATGCATCAGATGCAGCAAAGTCTGAATGCCATGGTCAGGCACATCGCGATGTCGGTGGACCAGGTGGCCAGTTCCTCCGAAGAGCTGAGTGCGGTCAGCAGCCAGACCAGCAGCAACCTGCAATTGCAAGGGCTGGAGATCGAGCAGGCGGCCACCGCCGTGAACCAGATGACCGCGGCGGTCGATGAAGTGGCGCGCAATGCGGTCAGCACCTCCGAGGCCTCGCGGCAGTCCGAGCAAACCGCGCAACGCGGGCGTGAACAGGTTCAGGAAACCGTGGTTTCAATCGGCGCACTGGCCGATGGGGTCACCGACACCTCACAGCGCATCGAGCAACTGGCTGGCAGGGTGCAGGACATCAGCAAGGTGCTGGACGTGATTCGCAGCATCGCCGAGCAGACCAATTTGCTGGCCCTGAACGCGGCCATTGAAGCGGCTCGTGCTGGTGATGCCGGACGCGGTTTTGCCGTGGTCGCCGATGAAGTGCGCGCCCTGGCGCATCGCACTCAAGAGTCCACCCAGGAAATCGAGCAGATGATCGGCAACATTCGTCTCGATACCGGGCATGCGGTGACGGCCATGCAAAGCAGCAGCAACCTGGTGCGGGCCACCCTGGAAGTGGCGCAACGGTCGGGCGATGCATTGGATGAAATCACCCGGTCGATCTCGCAGATCAACGAGCGCAACATGATGATTGCCAGCGCTACGGAGGAGCAGGCATTGGTGGCGCGTGAGGTGGACCGCAATCTGATGGGGATTCGCAACTTGTCAGAGCAGGTCTTGCTGGGTGCCCAACATACTCACACCGCAGGTCACGATTTGGCGCAGATGGCCGGGGCGCTGCACCAGACGGTGGCGCGTTTTAAAGTCTAGGTAATTCGGGTTGGTGGTTGTGGATGAGGGCGCTCAGGACCAGCCCCAGAACTGCAACCACCAGTCGAACCCTACCAAGCCGATGGCGAGTAACAGGCAAGTGCTGCCAGCGCAGCAACGAACCTGGGAAAGGCCTTCGCGGTCCAGCCGTTTCCAACCCAGCAACAGGCTCCAGCCCATCGCAGCCATTAACAGACAAGCCCTGGCCGGTTGTACCCAATCCAGCAGCAGACCTTCATAGCGCAGCAATTTTACCGTTGTGGCCGACAGCCCTAGAAACAATCCCGCACCACCCAAGGGCGTGAGTGTCAGCGCCAGGGGCCAATACAGTGCAGGATCTTGCGCCAGTCGAGCCGTCAGGCGCAGAAGGATCATCAACGCCGTGCCCAACACCATCGAACTCAAACTCAAGTAAGCGACGATGCTGAAACCGTCGAGCCAGCTGAAGCTGTCGTTGAGCTGCGGGTAATGGGTCAGCAGCCACCAGGGCGCGTTGTCCTCAAGGGCCCAGAGTTGGTCGTGCTCGACCAGCCATTGGGCGAGGGTTTGTTTGAGGGCGACGAACCATGGGCTGACCGTCCACTGAAAGGCGCCCATGGCCAGACCGATCACACCGAACAGCAATAGACGCGCGTCCCATGGTGAAAGCGTCTGCGCCGTCGCATGAAGAATCTCTTGGTTGCTGGAGCGCGCGATCAGCTGAACCGCGCCGCGTTGTCCGCTGCAACGTCCGCAGGCATGGCAGTCACTGGCGCCTTGCATACGACGGATATCGAGCAAGGGCGCGCAGTTGGGCGGCGGCAGCCGTGGCGCGGGGTTTTCCATCCAGCGTTGTTCGTCGACCTGAAAATGCACGGGCGCCAGTCGGGCGAGCAGGGCGAAGACGCCACTGACCGGGCACAGGTAACGGCACCAGACCCGCTTGCCTCGGGCGAACAGCAACCCGACGACGACCGCGACGACGGTCGAACCGCCCAGAATCAACAGCGCCGCCTGGGCGTAGTCATAGACGCTGATCAACTGGCCGTAGAGGGTTGTCAGGCAGAACGCCAGGGTTGGCCAGCCGCCCCAGCGCAACCAGCGCGGTACACCCAAACCTTTGCCGTAATGGCTGGCCCATTCGCTGAGTGAGCCTTCCGGACAGAGAACGCCACACCAGATTCGTCCAAACAGTACGATCGACAGCAACACGAACGGCCACCAAATGCCCCAGAACAAAAACTGCGCGAACAGAGTCAGGTTATCGAGCAGCCGTGCCTGGCTGTCCGGCAGCGACAACACCGCCGGGATCACCAACAGCAACGCGTAAAACAGTACAACGACCCACTGCACGGCACGGATGACGGGCGCGTGACGACGCATGCCGTCGCCCAGGCGCTGCAGCCATTGATTGCGGCGACTCAGCTCAGGCATGGGACTTTTTCCACAGCACGCTGGCGCAGCCAACCCCCGACGGTCAGCCAATAACCGGCCAGCACCAGTAACGTCATGCCGCTGGGCGTCGCACGATAACCGGCAAAACCGGCAAGAAAACCACCCAGTCCATGGCTGTCGCTGAGCAAGGCACTGCTGTCCCAAAGCGCATCACCAACGAGGCTGTACATCACCTCCGGTAAATCCATGGCGAGTAATTGGCCGCCAATTCGCTCGGTACCGCTGACCAGCAACGCCGCGCCGAGTATCAGCAAAACAGCTTCGCTGATGGAAAAGAATCGCTGCCACGAGATGAACCGGCGACTGCTGTGCAGCAAGGCAATGGTCAGCGCCGACAGCACCAATCCCATTGCGCCGCCGACGACAAACAAACTGAGCTGCGGACCTCGCAACTGAGCACCGGAGCCATAGAGAAAGACTACCGTTTCACTGCCTTCGCGGCTGACGGCGAGCAGGGCCAGCAGTAACAGACTCGCGCCACCATGCCGAGCCAGGTAGCTATCAGCGTGTCGTTGCAAATCGTGCTTGAGCGTGCGCCCGTGGCGGTGCATCCAGCCGACCATTTGCACTATCAGCAGGCTGGCCACCAGCGCAAGTGCAGCCTGAAACCATTCACTGGCTGAACCGCTCATGGCCTCACCGGCAAACAGAATCAACACCGCCAGCAGGCCCGAAAGCATCAACCCCAGCACGACGCCTGCCCACAAGTACTTCGCCAGTCGATCACCCTGATGCTGCTGACTGACCCAGGCCTGGAGAATGCCGATCACCAGCAGCGCCTCGACGCTTTCGCGCCAGACAATGAACATTGATTGATACATGAAAACTCCGTGTTTGAACGGGTTATTTCGCGAGGATGCCACCCTCGGGCAGTTGTGGATTGAACTCGTCGAAGAAGGGGTAGTGGCCGGGCCTGAGCGGGTGAATGACCACGAAGGTTGTCACGCCCGGCGACAGTACTTTTTCAACCCGCAATGGTGTGCTCTCAAATTCGGCTGGGCCTTGGCCGATATTTCTCAGGATGATCTTGAAGCGCTGACCGGCCGGAACCTCCAACAGGGCAGGAGTGAAGTGGCCATCGCGCAGGCTGAGTTCATAGCTGGGTAATTCGGCATAGGCCGTGAACGGCGCCACTGCTCCGGCAAGCATCAGCCAGGCAATCTGCAGGCGCTTCATTCAATAGCCGCCTTTTTTACCAATGCCGGCGTAGATGAACTCGTAGTGCAATTCGCAGCGTTCAAACCAGGGGGCTACGCCGGTTTCCTTATCGGTATGACGGCCAAGGGACCCATGACCGCCGGGTGGCAGGACGTTGAAGGTCAGCTGATATTTGCCTGGGCCGAGCAGCTTTACATTGTCGCCATAGTGCGGGCCGTCATTGGCGACCATGGCGTGGAAATCGCCTTTGAGTTCGTTCTCGCTGCCCTGTTTTTTCAGATTGAACGAGACATTGAGGTAAGGCACGAAACTGCCTTCCTGAAAGCCCTGTCGATTGTCCGCCGTGGCGCGAATGTCGGCTTCCAGATGCACATCGGAATCCGCGGTGGCCCGCATCATTCCGGCAGGTGCCATCTCGATCGGCTGCAAATACACCGCCCCGACTTCCAGCCCAGGACACAACTGTGGCTCACCGATCGGGTATTCCTTAGCGTGAGCCAGCGGTGTGAGCAAGAGCAGGGCAAGCGAAAGCGACAAGGGGGTACGCATAATTTCTTCCTGGGCATTGACGAGTAGGAGCCCGAGTCTAGGAAGCTTTGCTGCGAACAATAATGATTGGCATCAAGTTTCGAGAAATTAAACCGATGGCACATCACTCTGGCGAAATCGCTGGGCGCGCTCGACGGTGTGGGTCATCTGTTCGGCTGCGTGAATGGTCAGCGGATGCTGGGTAAAGCCGGGTCTGGGGGATATGTAGGTGGCCATCTCGCGCGCAACGGCGAGCTGGTGTTCCGAACCATCGGCCAGCAGGGCGATGACCAGGTTTTCCAAGGCAATCACTCGGACACGCAGATGAACCAGTTCAGCGTTGGTCAAGGCGGGCGGGGCGGTAAACGCTTTGTCATCAAGAGATGTTGCAGCATCTTGATCGTCCCAAGTTGATAGGCCGCTTGGGAAAGGATTTTTATTGAGCATGAGAGGCGTCTCCAAGTCTGTTAAAGCGTTAGCTTAGCCCCGGGATTGCGAAGGAGGTGAGCGCAGTCATCTGATGTCGATTCTTGATGTGTATCAAGGCTGGCTTTGCGTAAGGGCTATAGGTTGGAAGAACGCCTCCCAATGACCGGAGATCGGCATGGCTAAGAACTTCCCCATCAACCCCAAGCACCCCGAACGGATTTGTTGGGGGTGCGACCGTTATTGTCCGGCGAAGTCCCTGGCCTGCGGCAATGGTTCCGACCGTACGATGCACCCGGCCGAACTTTTCGGCGAGGATTGGAATGTGCCTGGTGACTGGGGCATCGAGAAGCTCATCACTACTGACAAGCCGACAGATGATGTTGCGGACACCTGGACTGGCAGTCGGAGCGAGTAGCGGGTGACAGAAGCAAACAACCAGACAGTTTCATGCTTTTAGTTACCATTTTTTAGGTTATTTAGTTCGGATAGCTGGCAGGCTGCTCAAAAAACATCACATCGATCATCTATGCGATTTCGCCACATTAATATAACTAAACTAAATAGACATTTAGCTTAGTTATAATTATCCGTTATTAATGGGGAAGGGTAGTGCATTAAATGAACTAGGGGTCGTTCTTCCTTGGTCGCTATCTTTCAATCATGTACGGTATCTTTCAAAGCTTCAAGCAGACACGTGTAATCGGTAACAAGCCAAGTAAATCAGGGGCTCCAGCGTAGTGAAGCTTCTGGCTTTGGCTTCTAAGAGCTGAACGAAAACGAGTGAAAAGATTGTTGTAATGACATATTTATCGCCCTGGATGGTTGAAAGCGCTTATCGCTATTTGAAGGCTGCGAAGCACCTTAGACGTGGCCATGACATGCTGGACATTGCGCAGATCAATGCTGCAATTGGCATGGAAATCCTGCTCAAAAGCTTCGTGTCAAAACCCAATGGCAACCTTGGCCAGGTTAATGAAACTTACGAACTAGACCTGGTAGCAATAAAAGCTGCGCATGAGCATTTGAAAGCGACAGACAGAATTCCGGTTTATCGGAAAGACAGAGGGCCAAATAAGCACGATCTGCTTACGTTGTTTCACGCGATACCTGAACCGATCAGGCAGCATATTCGGCTTGATCGTCACGAGCATTGGATCGAGAAGGATCGTGAAGTTTTCACCAATGCGCGTTATCGATATGAAGCCGGTGCTCCTGGAGGTTACGACGATATTTTGATCGGTGTCTTGGACGAACTGATTGAGGTGCGCATTCCACGCCATCCGGCCACCCAGTCCACCAACATCCGGCCACCCGTTCCACGCTCATCCGGCCAGGCAGTCGGAGCGCAGCGACGCAGGTTTGCATTGTTAGTCTGAAGTCCCTGTCGTCGTCAATTTCGTTGCGCGTCTGCGCATCGATTCGCCCTTCAGTTCGATCCGATAAGCGTTGTGCACCAGCCGGTCGAGGATCGCGTCGCCCAAGGTCGGATCGCCGATCAGTGCATGCCATTTGTCCACGGGCATCTGGCTGGTGACCAGCGTCGAGCGGTTGCCGTAGCGGTCGTCCAATAGCTCAAGCATGTCGCGCCGTTGCGGTGCGGTAAACGGCGCCAGGCCCCAGTCGTCCAGGATCAGCAAGTCGGTCTTGGCATAGCCCGCCATCAGTTTCGCGAATCGACCGTCTCCGTGGGCCAGGCCCAGTTCCTCCATCAGGC
Organism: Pseudomonas mandelii; assembly: GCF_900106065.1. Classification (NCBI taxonomy): domain Bacteria; kingdom Pseudomonadati; phylum Pseudomonadota; class Gammaproteobacteria; order Pseudomonadales; family Pseudomonadaceae; genus Pseudomonas; species Pseudomonas mandelii. The sequence continues at coordinate 5,940,629 of NZ_LT629796.1, read as the reverse complement.
GCGGCAGACGCAAGTAGCGCACGCTGTAGCCGTCACGGCAGGCCTTGTGGGCCAGCGCGCAGGCGAGCCAGGTTTTGCCTACACCGGTCGGGCCGCCGATGATCAGGTTCAAGCCATCGCGCAGCCATTGGCCGCTGCCCAGTTGCAGGATCAGGGACTTGTCCAGGCCGCGTGGGCTGCGGTAATCGATGTCTTCCAGGCAAGCGTTGTGGCGCAGTCGTGCCAGTTTCAGCCGGCTGCTCAGACGCGTGTTTTCACGTTCGGTCAGCTCGCGGTCGATCATCAGGCCGAGGCGTTCGTCGAAGCTCAGATCATTGATATCGGGCGTGGCGTGTTGCTCGCTCAGCGCCTTGATCATGCCGTGCAGGCGCAGGGTTTGCAGCTTGTCGAGTGTCGGATTGGGCAGCATTTTGGTGCTCCTTTTTCAGGTCAGTGGTAGTAGCCAGGGCCGCGCAGGTTGATGTGTTCGTCGGGCAGTAGCGGCAGGTTTTGCTGGGACAGCGGTAGCTTTTCCAGCCCTTGGCGCAGGATCGATTCAAGGCTTTTGTAGCTGCACGCGCCCAGTGCCAGCGCTCGCTGGCAAGCGGCTTCCAGCCGCTCTTCGCCGTGCTGCTTGCTCAGGCGCAGGATGCCCAGGCAGGCGCGGAAGCCGTGCTGAGGATGGATTCGGCGCTCAAGGATGTAGGCGATAACGCCAGCGGTGTTAGGCCCGGTCTGCTCGGCCCAGCGGATCAGCCGTTGCGGTGTCCATTCGGCGTGCTCCCGGTGGCTCTTGGGCATGTGCTCGGTTTGGGTGGTGTGGCGGCCTTTGTGCAGCGAGCGCAGGTGACTGGCCACCCGCTGGTTGGCGTGGAAGCACTCGACGGTCTTAGCGGTTAGCCGCACTTCGAGTTGGTGCTTCACCAACTGGTACGGCACCGAGTAGTAATGGCCCTCGACCTCGACGTGGTAGTCGATGTGCACCCGCACCTTTTTCCATTCGGCGTAGATGTACGGATGTTCTGGTAGCGGTTGCAGTGCGGGTTGGTCGATGGTCTCAAAGGCCGAGCGGCGTGAGCCGGGCAGCTTCTTGAAGGGCTTTTGATTGAGGCGTTCGAGCAGCAGGCTGATTGCCGTGTTGAGTTCGCCCAGCGAGAAGAACTGGCGGTTGCGCAGCGCGGCGAGGATCCAGCGCTCGACGACTTGCACGCCGACTTCGACCTTGGCTTTGTCCTTGGGTTTGCGCGAGCGAGCAGGTAATACGGCGATGCCGTAATGCTCGGCGAGATCGCGGTAACTGGGGTTGATGTCGGGCTCGTAGCGATGCGCCTTGGTGACGCCGCTGCGCAGATTATCGGGCACCAGGATCTGCGATGTGCCACCGAAAAAAGCAAAACAGCGGGCGTGCGAGCCCAGCCAGTCAGGCAGCTTCTGCGACCAGGTGGCCTCGGCAAAGGTGTAGCTGGACGCGCCGAGAACGGCGACGAAGATCTGCGTTTGGCGGATCTCGCCGGTTCGCCGATCAATGACCGGTACGGTCTGGCCGGCGTAATCGACGAACAGCTTTTCGCCGGCACGGTGCTCCTGGCGCATGACCACGTCGACCTTGGCGGCCCAGAGGCGGTAGTGCTCGCAGAACCAGCTGTATTGGAAGCCTTGCGGGTGGGCGAGTCGGTATTCCTGCCAAAGCAGGGCCAGAGTTACGCCGGGGCGGCGTAACTCCCCGTGTACATGAGCCCAGTCTGGCACCGGCCTTTGATCGCTGGGAACGGTGGGCGGCGGCGGAAAAAGATGCCGTTGTAACTCGGCGTCAGTCAGCGCAGAGGGCCAGGTCAGGCCGCTGGCAGCAAAGCGATTGAGGTACTCACCGACGCTGGCTCGGCCTACTTGCAAGCTGCCAGCGACCTGGCGGGCAGATAGGCCGACCTCGAATTTGAGACGTAGCACTTCTCGAATTTTACGCATGGATAAACGCTCCACGACGACCTCTCTGCTTCGATAAAAGAGGTCGATGGTAGTGAATAATCCTGCGTTGCTGCCTGCCTTAAGGGTGGCCGGATGAGCGTGGAATGGGTGGCCGGATCATCGTGGAATCAGTGGCCGGATGTTTATGGAATAGGTGGCCGGATGGCCGTGGAATCCGCAGATTGAGGACGTTGTGCACTGGTATCGTGAGCTGGGCAGCAAAGATATGTTCATCGTGTTTTATGGAATGCCGCCGCTGGAGCAGTTGCCGGATTCCGATCAGGAGCCGGACAACCTTTGAGCCTGCCTTCAAATCTGATCACCACAGCCCCCCAGCCCCATATAAGATATTACGCATAATGTATATTATGTTAAACGATGTGTCAGAGCGGAACTTCTATCAAGGTTCGTTCAAGCTACCACCGCGGCGACAAATCACCCCTTCGATAGATCGACCGCTATCTCAACCGCACCAAGACCGGCGCAGCGAACTTCGTCTACAGGGCACATCGAAGGACTCCATTGATCTGCGAAACCACCTGCATCGTTGCGGCTTCGATCGTTCCTTCATTACGGCATAAAATCCAGCCGTGATCTGCAATCGCTCGTTCGAACGCCTGGGTACAAGCGACATGTTCTTCCAACCGATGGATCACAGTACTGCTCAGCCCACGCTGTCGTGCCGCTGCCCTCGCCCATGAAATATCAGGGGCGGTGACAACTCCGACATGCAGGTCTGGCACTCGCACGTTTCGATCAATGTTCAACTGCAGAATCTCTGCAAACGGGATTATCCGGCGAAACGCGGCATCAGATGGATACCAGCGATCAATCAAGATGATGCTGCCTGGTGGTTGTTTAGTCAGCACGTGCCGGGAGATCCAGGCACGGCTATCGGCGAAGCGCTCACAAACTTCCAACTCCAGATCCCGGCTGGGATTTCTGACGAGTTTGTTCACGAGGGCCATTGTTTCACCCCTGTAGGGATCGCTTTTTTTCTCGCAAAGCCGGATCACTTTTTTGTTGTCTGCCCTCAGTACTTTCGTGACGGCCTCCAACAGTGTGGTTTTGCCGGCTCCCTTGGGCCCATCTAGAGAAACAAACAGCGGACGATTCATTCTTCACATAACGATTGATACACGGTTTTCTTTGCCCTGTTCGTTCGCTGGAACCGCTTGGCGCGATTACGCGAATCGAGTGCAGGGCCCTTATGAGCAGACACTGATGGGCACTCTAACTTAGTTTCTGGCGAATGAATGTCCCCCCGATGCATTCATGACACCTGTCGATACTGGCGCGGCGTAAACCCGGTCAATGCCTTGAACTGTCGTGTGAACGCACTGTGGTCGGTGTAGCCGCACTGCAATGCCACGTCGGTAATGGGAATTTCGGTGTGCAGCAGTCGGTGCGCATGTTCCAGTCGAGTCTTTTGAATCATCTGCCGTGGCGTCAGGTGGAACACGCGCTTGCAATACCGTTCCAGTTGCGCCACCGAAATACCGGCGATCCGCGTCAGTTCGCCCAAGGTGATACGGCGATTGAAATGCGCGCGAATGTATTCATCCACCGCCGCCAGGCGCTGATAGGCCGGGTGAGCATCACTGGCCGATTGCAGGTCAACCGAAATTCCCACCAGGCCCATGATTTCACCGCTGCGGTTATACAACGGGCGTTTATGCGTCAGGCACCAACCGGGTTCTCGACTCCCATATAAGTGCAATTCCAATTGGTCTTCCAGAACAAAGCCTTGCTCCAGTACACGACGATCCTGTTCGGTGTAGCCAGGCCCCAATTGTGCTGGAAAGACTTCAGCGCTGGTTTTGCCAAGCAGCGGTTGCAACTGTTTCAACCCGCAGCGCTGAACCAGCGTGCTATTGGCCATGACATAACGCGCCTTCATGTCCTTGATAAAGATCGCGGCATTGGGGATCACGTCCAGCATCGGCAACAGCAGTGCCACGCCCGCCAGTAATTCTTCGAGGGTATCGGGCCGATTCAGGTCGTTTCCTTGGCACAGGATCGCCAATGCGTTCTGCGTCATGACGCTTGTTCTCCCACTCTGCGGACAAGCAAAAATCCTCCCTTGCGCCCTCTCCGCTCAGCAACTGCCCTTCACTTCGGAGCCGTTGTCGAGGCGCGCGCAAGCAGATTGCCCCAAGGTTTACCCCGTGTCGAGGCCACAAGGATTGTGCTGATTTCGTCATTTGCATTCATGGAAAACATCAATCGCTATCGCCCCTGACGCGTTCACTCTATCCGCAGGTTCGGTGGCCTGGTGGTGGCAACCGGTGTACCGGCACACTTCTAAAGGATGGGTTCATGAAACGAGTACATGTCATCGACTCCCACACCGGCGGCGAACCGACTCGCCTGGTGATGAATGGATTTCCCCAATTGCCCGGCCTGACCATGATCGAGAAGCGTGATGCCCTGCGCGATCAGCATGACCACTGGCGCAGGGCCTGCCTGCTGGAGCCCCGGGGCAACGATGTTCTGGTCGGTGCCCTGTATTGCGAGCCGGTCTCGCCGGATGCCACCTGCGGCGTCATCTTCTTCAACAATGCCGGCTACCTCGGCATGTGCGGTCACGGCACCATCGGCCTGGTCAACTCGTTACATTACTTGGGGCACATCGCTCCCGGTGTGCACAAGATCGACACGCCGGTCGGCCCGGTCAGCGCGACGCTGCATGAAGACGGCACGGTGACCCTGCGCAATGTGCCCGCCTACCGCTATCGCCAACAGGTGCCGGTAGACGTCCCCGGGCACGGCTGCGTCTACGGCGACATCGCTTGGGGCGGCAACTGGTTTTTCCTGGTGTCCGACCACGGGCAAGTGTTGCAACTCGATAACGTCGAAGCGCTCACCGATTACACCTGGGCGATGCTCAAGGCCCTCGAAGCCCAAGGCATCCATGGCGAAGACGGCGCCGTCATCGACCATGTCGAGTTGTTTGCCGACGACGACCAGGCCGACAGCCGCAACTTCGTCATGTGCCCGGGCAAAGCCTACGACCGCTCGCCCTGCGGCACTGGCACCAGCGCCAAACTGGCATGCCTGGCTGCCGATGGAAAACTGGCCGCGGGTGCGCCCTGGGTACAAGCCAGCATCACCGCCAGTCAATTCGTCGGCAGTTACGAATGGGAAGGCGAACACGTCCGCCCGTTCATTACCGGCCAGGCCTTCATGACCGCCGACAGCACGCTGCTGATCGACGAACAGGACCCCTTCGCGTGGGGCATTTGAGCGAACACGCTGCATTCCCCACCTCAATCAAGCTGAATAAACGCTTCTAGGAGTGCCAACAATGAGCGCAAACATCTTCACTGGCTGCATGCCTGCACTGATGACCCCTTGCACCGCCGAGCGCAAACCCGACTTCGACGCGCTGGTGGCCAAAGGTCGCGAACTGATCGATATCGGCATGAGTGCTGTCGTGTATTGCGGTTCCATGGGTGACTGGCCTCTGCTCACCGAAGCCGAGCGCCAGGAAGGTGTGGCGCGTCTGGTCGCTGCCGGCGTTCCGACCATCGTCGGCACTGGCGCCGTCAACAGTCGTGAAGCGATTTCCCACGCGGCGCATGCGGCCAAGGTCGGTGCCCAGGGCCTGATGGTCATCCCTCGCGTCCTCTCCCGGGGTGCCTCGCCGGCCGCGCAAAAAGCTCACTTCGCGGCGATTCTGGAGGCTGCTCCAAATCTGCCGTCGGTGATCTATAACAGTCCTTACTACGGCTTCGCCACCCGTGCCGAGCTGTTCTTCGAACTGCGCCGCGAACACCCGAACCTGATCGGCTTCAAGGAGTTCGGCGGTGCTGCCGACCTGCGTTACGCCGCCGAAAACATCACGTCAAAGGACGATGACGTCACCCTGATGGTCGGTGTCGATACCCAAGTGGTGCATGGCTTCGTCAATTGCAACGCCACCGGCGCTATCACCGGCATCGGCAACGCGCTGCCCCGCGAAGTGCTGCAATTGGTGGCCCTGAGCAAGCAGGCGGCCAAGGGTGACGCCACGGCTCGCCGCCTGGCCAAAGAGCTGGAATCTGCGCTGCAGGTGCTGTCGTCCTTCGATGAGGGCTGCGACCTGGTGCTCTATTACAAGCACCTGATGGTGCTCAATGGCGACAAGGAATACACCCTGCACTTCAACGAAACCGATGCGCTCAGCGATGCCCAACGGCGCTATGCCGAGACTCAGTACACGTTGTTCCGTCAGTGGTACAAAAACTGGTCGGCCGAACAGAACGTTGCCTGATCCCACCCTGACTGCGCCCGCTGTAAACCCGCCCGGTTTTGCAGCCGGGCCACTTATTCCAGGAAAGCGCCATGACTCTGCCTGCTGCACACAACCCGCACGACATCGCCGACATTGTCGTGGTCGGCGCCGGCATCATCGGCGTCGCTTGCGCTGTGCGGCTGGCACGTCAGGGTCTGCGGGTGGTGGTCCTCGACCAGCAAGACCCTGGCCGGGGCGCCTCGTTTGGCAATGCCGGGCACCTGGCGACCGAACAGGTGTTTCCTATCGCCGACCTGTCCATCCTCAAACGTCTGCCCGCCATACTCACAGACCCAATGGGGCCGTTGCGCCTGGACTGGAAATACCTGCCACGCGCCCTGCCCTGGTTCACGCGCCTGTTGCTGAACCTGCGACATGCCCCCTTCCAACGAACCATCGCCGGCCTGCGCGCACTCAACGAAAGCAGCCTGGGCGCCTGGCACCGACTGCTGGAGGACATTGCCCGCCCCCATCTGCTGCGCGAAGACGGCTCGTTGCTGGTGTTCGAACGGGCAGACTCGCATAAAGCAATCGAAGCGCTACAGGCTCGGATGCGCCATCAACACGTACCGGTCGACTACTGGCAGGCCAACGCGGTGCGCGAGGCGGCGCCACAACTCAGCGAGCGAATTCAGGGCGGTCTGTTCTTCCCGCGCACCGGTCATTTTCTCGACCCTTACCGAGTGGTCTGCGAACTGGTCCATGCCGCCAAAGCCTGCGGCGTGCACTTCCTCAAGCACCAGGTCCTGGGCGCACACCTGCATGAGCACGGCGTCTCGCTTATCACCGACCAGGGCCGTTTCACCGCCCGCCAGACCCTGATCGCCTGCGGTGCTCACTCCGCGAAGTTGACGGCAGCGCTGACCGGCAAAAAAGTACCGCTGGATACCGAGCGCGGCTATCACTTGATGTTGCCCCATGAACACGGACGGCTGCCGTTCGCCGTTACCTCGCTGGAGCGCAAGTTCATCATGACCCCGATGGCTGATGGACTGCGCTTGGCCGGCACCGTCGAGTTCGCCGGCCTCGACCGAGCGCCGGTGATGGAGCGTGCCTGGCAGTTGCACCGGTTAAGCGAAGGCCTGTTCAAACGAGACTTGAACGCTGAGGCGGCGACGCCGTGGATGGGGTTTCGCCCGTCCTTGCCGGATTCCCTGCCGATCATCGACCGGGTGTGCGACGGCAAAGTGCTGCTCGCTTTCGGTCACCAGCACCTGGGCCTGACACAGGCCGCAGTCACAGCCGAACTCATCGCGCAACTGGCTTCGCCTGCGCCTCATACCCATGAATTACCGGACATTGCGCCCTACAGGTTGGATCGATTCTGAAGGTCACCCGCCGCCGGGCGGGTGTGGCAAGTTTCAAACACTGGCATACACTGCGTACACCCATGCAAACGAATGACTGTTCAACGGATCGCCAGGTCCTCGGCAATCCGGGCATCCCAAAATGATCTGGGTGAAGCCAACATGAAAACGGTCACGGCCCTGTTCAGATGCCTGTTCGCTGCCAGCCTGTGCGCGGCGGCGAGCACCTGCGCCCACGCTGCGTCCCCTCCCGGCATCGACTGCGCCAAGACCAGGGCCTCCGTCGAAAAGCTTATCTGTCGCGATCCACAACTGACGCAGATGGACATCGAACTGACGCGTCTTTATCGCCTGGCGCTCACCGATGAACGTTCAGTTCCGCCCCCGGACAAAGTCATCATCGACCAGCAGTTCTGGATCGATGCCCGCAACGGGTGTGCCTCGGGACCGGAGCAAAAGATGTGCATCATCCGCAGTTATGCCGAGCGTGCGCACCAGCTTCGCCAAGGCTCGGCCATCGTGAGAACCAAGGATCCAGACCGACTCACCGAAGGCCCCCTGGCGTTTCGTTGTGCAGGCTTTAACACGCTGATTACTGCCACTTTCTTCAGTACGCAGCCGGGTGTCGTGTACCTGAAATGGGCCAACACCGCGATCACCCTGAGCCAGGTGCCGAGCGATTCGGGCACTCGATACACCGGCAAGGATTACCAGGGCAATTACAGCTTTTGGCAAGACGGCAACGCGGTGCTTTTCCAGAAGCCAGGCTCACGGGAAATGAGCTGTACGGTCGAACCGGTCAGTTGATGGCTTTGGCGCAAAACCACCCACCGTCTCAGTGCCCGCGAATGTAATGCTCCAATTGCCGAATCAGATCGGCCTGTTCGACGATGGCTTCCTTGACCAGATCGCCAATCGACAGCAGGCCAATCAGTTCACCGTCTTCCACCACCGGCAAATGACGCAGATGGCTGTCGGTCATGACGGCCATGCAGCGCTCGATGCTTTGCTGACTCGGCGCAGTCACCACCGGCGAGCTCATGATGTCGCGCACTGGCGTCCCTACTGAAGAGCGCCCCTGCAGCACGACTTTGCGGGCATAGTCACGCTCGCTGATCACCCCGACCACCTGGCCTTTGTCGATGACGGGAAGTGCCCCGACGTTCTTTTCGGCCATGAGCTTCAGGGCCTCCAGCACCATTTCATCAGGTGCGATGCTATGCACCTGACGGTTCTGTACGACCTTGAGTTTGAGCAACTGTGCGGCTGTTTTCATACGTGGCTCCGATTCGATTGCGTGATGCAGTTAATGGCCTTCAAACCGCCCCGACCTCCACCCTCCCCCCGTTCAACCGCACCGGCCAGACCCGCAAACGCTGTTGCGGGTACTCCAGGCAACTGCCGTCCTCGAGCCGGAAATGCTGTTTGTAGATGGGCGACGCCACCACCAGGTCGCCCTTGATGCTGCCGATCAATCCGCGACCGATGACATTCGCCCCGGATTGCGGGTCATGGTTGTCAATGGCGTAGAGGGTCTGCCCCTCGGCTCCGGGCAGGTAGAACAGCGCCACTTGTGCGCCGTCGAGCCAGACGACCACGCCGGAGTTACTGACCAGGTCCTGTTGGTCGCAGACGGTTTGCCAGGCGCCGGTGTTTTCCAGGGGCGCAATGCGTTGGGTAGTGGGCTGGCTCATCAGGCAATCTCCTCGGTGACAGGAATAAGGTTGAGTTCGGCGGCCATGATCGGGCGCCGCTGACCGCGCTCCTGGACAAAGTGAATGTCCGGGTCCGGGCGTTTGTCGTTGACGAAGGTACGGAAACGCTTGAGTTTCTGCGGGTCTTTGAGGGCGTTGGCCCACTCGCATTCATAGCGGTCGACCACCAATTGCATCTGCGATTCGAGCTCTTCACCCAGGCCGAGGCTGTCGTTAATGATCACCTCCTTGAGGAAGTCGAGGCCGCCTTCCAGGCTTTCACGCCATACCGAGGTGCGCTGCAATTTGTCGGCGGTGCGGATGTAGAACATCAGGAAACGGTCGATGTAGCGGATCAGGGTTTCATCGTCGAGGTCGGTGGCAAACAGTTCGGCGTGACGCGGTCGCATGCCGCCGTTGCCGGCGATGTACAGGTTCCAGCCTTTCTCGGTGGCGATCACGCCCACGTCTTTGCTCTGGGCTTCGGCGCACTCACGGGTGCAACCGGACACCGCGAACTTAAGCTTGTGCGGCGAACGCAGGCCCTTGTAGCGGTCCTCGATGAGCAGGGCCATTTTCACGCTGTCCTGTACGCCATACCGGCACCAGGTGCTGCCGACGCAGGACTTCACCGTGCGGGTCGATTTGCCGTAGGCGTGCCCCGTTTCGAAACCGGCTTCGATCAGCTCGGCCCAAATGTCCGGCAACTCGTGCAACTGCGCGCCGAACAAATCAATACGCTGGCCGCCGGTGATTTTGGTGTAGAGGTCGTATTTCTTCGCCACCACGCCGATGGCGATCAGTTTGTCGGCGGTGATCTCGCCACCTGGGATGCGCGGCACCACCGAATAGGTGCCGTTTTTCTGCATGTTGGCCATGAACGTGTCGTTGGTGTCCTGCAGCGGCACCAGTGAGGCGTCCATGATCGGCTGGTTCCAGCACGATGCGAGGATCGAGCCCACCGCCGGTTTGCACACGTCGCAACCGGTGTGGCCACGGCCATGTTTGGCCAGCAGTTCTTCGAAGGTGATAACCCCTTCTACCCGTACCAATGCGTAAAGCTCCTGACGGGTATAGGCAAAGTGTTCGCACAGGCTTTTGTCGACGCTGACGCCGCGGGCAATCAGCTCATGTTCGAAAACCTGCTTGAGCAACCCGGCACAACCGCCGCAGCCTGTGCAGGCCTTGGTTTGCGACTTGAGCAGGCCGAGGTCGGTGCAGCCACCGTCGATGGCCGAGCAAATGGAGCCCTTGGTGACGTTGTGGCACGAGCACACCGTGGCCGATTCGGGCAACGCGCCCGGGCCCAGGGTCGGCGCGCCTTCGGACGAGGGCAGAATCAGGCTGGCGGGTTCCGCGGGCAAGGCAATCGCATTCTGCATGTATTGCAGCAGCGTGTCGTAATAGCTGTTGTCGCCGACCAGCACCGCACCGAGTACGTGCTTGCCTGTCGCATCCACCACCAATCGGCGGTAGCTGGCGGTGGTTTCGTCGATGAATTGATAACTGCGCGAGCCCGGCGTGCTGCCATGCGCATCGCCGATGGAGCCGACGTCAACGCCCAACAACTTGAGCTTGGTCGACATGTCCGCGCCCTTGAACGGCTCGGCGACTTCGTTGCACAGCCGTGCAGCCACGCCGCGCGCCATCTGGTAGCCCGGGGCGACCAGGCCAAAAATGCTGCCATTCCACGCGGCACACTCGCCGATGGCATAAATGTTCGGATCGCTGCTCAGGCATTGGTCGTCAACCACCACGCCGCCGCGCGGGCCGACTTCCAGCGAGCACTGGCGGGCCAAGGAGTCTTGGGCGCGGATCCCGGCGGAAAACACGATCAGGTCGGCCTCCAGAAATTCGTCATTGGCGAAATTCATCCGATAGCGATATTCCTCGCCTGGGCTGATCGATTGAGTGCCTCGCGACAGGTGCACGCCGACGCCGAGGCGTTCGATCTGGGCCTTGAGTGCACGACCGCCCTGCTCGTCCAGCTGCACCGGCATCAGGCGCGGCGCGAATTCCACCACGTGAGCTTCCAGGCCCAGGCTTTTCAGGGCATTGGCGGCTTCCAGTCCGAGCAAGCCACCGCCGACCACCACGCCACGTCGGGCATTGGACGCAGCGGCACGGATCGCATCAAGGTCTTCAAGGGTGCGGTACACCAGGCGCGAATCGCCCTCGGCGCCTTCGATCGGCGGCACAAACGGGTAGGACCCGGTGGCCAGTACCAATTTGTCGTAGGCGACGCAGCCTTGCGCGGTGATCACCTGGCAGCGGGCGCGGTCGATTTCCAGGACCGGCACACCCAAGTGCAAGGTGACGCCCGGGGTCTGGTACAACGAGGCTTCACCCAAGGCGAGCGACTCGGCATCACGTCCGGTGAAGTATTCGGAAAGGTGCACGCGGTCGTAGGCGCGCATCGGCTCCTCGCTGAAAACGTGCAGCCGATAGTGATCAAGGGCACCGCGCTCGATCAGCTGTTCGACACAATGATGTCCGACCATGCCGTTACCGATCACGATCAGCGTTTGCAGCTTGTTCAACGCGGCGACATTGGAATTCATAAGAAGTACCCGACTAAGCCCATCACGGTTCAAAAAGCAAAAAAAAACGCCTGAAACCTTGCGGTTCCAGGCGTCTTTGCCTGTTCTTTTGCGGTGTTGAAACCAGACGTCTATGCCTGACCCACCGATGTTGCCCACGAATCGATCGTCGTTGACCGAGGGGGCTGCCCACTCGACTGCGTTCACGGTGGGCCTGATCGATGTAATGCAGCGATTGTGCCAAGCGCTGAATGTCAATGTTTTACGGCACCTCCCGGGGCTTTAAGAAGATCAACGTGGCGGTTTCTGCCTTGGCTTAGTGCATGCCACCGCACGAAAGCTTTATTAAAGTGCATTCGCACGCTTGGCTTATAGATACCAGCGATACTCCCGCGCACTGATCTCCTGCATGAACGCCAGATGATCCTGGCGCTTGTTCTCGCAATACACGTCTACGAACTCGGCTCCCAGCCCTTCGCGCAGCTGTGGTTGATGCTGCATGGCGCGCACCGCTTCGAGCATCTCCAGCGGGAAGTCGACCCCACTGTTGCGGTCTTCATTGAGCGGCGGGATCGGTTCGTTGCCTGCTTCCAGGCCCTGTTCGAGTCCCACTAGAATCGCCGCCAGCACCAGGTACGGGTTGGCATCGGCACCGGCCAGGCGATATTCGATGCGCAGGTTTTTCGCATCCGATTCCGGAATGCGCAGGCACGCATCACGATCCTCAAAGCCCCAGCTCGCCCGGGTGGCGATGTTGGTGGTGCCGCCCAAACGGCGAAAGGCGTTCTGGTTCGGCGCGAAGATCGGCATGCAATGCGGCAGTAGTTCCAGGCAACCGGCCACGGCATGACGCAACGATTGCTGCTGATTCGCGGCGAGGAGGTTATTGCCGGCGGCGTCATACAGGCTGACGTGCACATGCATGCCGCTGCCCGGGTGCTGCAAGTAAGGTTTGGCCATGAAGCTGGCGCGATAACCGTGTTTCAGGGCCACGCCACGGGTGCTGCGACAGAACAGGGCCGCCCAGTCCGCCGCTCGCAAGCCATCATCAAGATGCCCGAAATTGATCTCGAACTGGCCCGGGCCAAGCTCGGCGGTGATCACTGTGGTATCGATGCCTTGGGCCCGCGAGGCTTCGACCATCTCATCCAGCACCGGCGCAAAACGTGACAGGCGCTCGATGTGCATGTTCGGCTGATCGTCGGCATCGTCGGTCAGATCATCCCGGGGGAATTGCGGCAGTCCGTCGCGCAGCTTTTTATCGAACAGATAGAACTCCAGCTCGAACGCCACCACCGGATGGATGCCTTTGCCAGCGAGCCTGTCCAACACCTGCGCCAGGACCTGGCGCGGCTCGAACACAATCGGCTTCTCGGTGCCGTCCGAGGTGATCAGCATTTGCCCCAGCGGTTGTGCTTCCCAGCTGACCGGCTTGAGTGTGCCGGGCACCAGGCGGCGCAGCGCATCCGGGTCACCGTCGTTAAAGCAGTAGTCGCCAATCTTGAACAAACCGCCTTGCACACCGAGCAGCACACAGTTTTGCGGCAGTTTCAGCGCGCTGCCGGACGCGACCTTTTCCAGCATCTCCACGGGATAGCGCTTGCCGTAGAAGTGCCCCGGAATGTCCAGGGAAATCAGGTCGACATAACGTACATCAGGGTAGCGTTGGCGAAAGGCGTGCACCTCGGCCAGCAGATCAGCGTCCATCATGGTTGGTCCTATTGTGGTGATCAGGTGTAGACCCAGAGCACTCGCGTGAGGTGCTCGGTGAGGTTGCCGTAGCGGCAACGGGTATGGCTGTCGAACTGAAAGCTGTCGCCGGCCTGCAAGGTGACGGCGTCGTCATCACCCAACCACAGCGTCAACTCGCCTTCGAGCACGTAGCCGCCCTGCTCCGAGCTGTCGCTCAAGTGCCGTTCGCCACTGCTGGCGCCGGCTTCGAGGTGACTTTCGAGCATGGAAAACGAAGCCCGCATCTTCGGCGACACCAGAATGTCGGTGATGCCGTTGGCGTAGTACAACGTGCGGCGTTCATCCGGCCGGGTGACCCACGGCAGTTCCTTGGGTTTGGGCAGGCTATAGAAATAGGTGGTCGGCACGCCCAGGGTTTCGCTGATCGCCGTCAGGTCGGCCACGGTGGGTCGTGACAGGCCGCGTTCGACCTGCGAGAGAAAGCCGACGGAACGACCGATCTGATCAGCCAGATCCTTCAAGGTGTACTTCTTATGCTTGCGCAGATCGTGAATCAGGATCGCCAGCGCGGCGATTTCTTCTTGTTTGTTCATGCCTGGAATTCCGCCAAGTGATTCATCAAATACTGTCGCGCAGTCGATACCATGCCTTGCCGATGGCTTCCAGCGGCGCCGCCAGGTATTTACCGCCGGGGAAGCTGGGGTTACTCAAGCCCTGATACAACGCCAGTTCATCACTCTGGCCGAGAATCGCGTCGGACACGGCGCGGGCAGCGGCCAGCGTGGGCAGCACGCCATGCCCGGAATACCCCTGAAGCCAGTAGCGATCACCCTTGCGACCGATGTCTGGGGTGCGTTTGAGCGTCAGGTCAATGTGCCCGCCCCAGGCGAACTCCAGCTTCACGCCTTTGAGCTGCGGGAAAACCCGTTCCAGAAACGGCCGGGTTGCGCCGGCAATGTCCCTGGGCATCCCACCCAGATACGTGCATCCACCGCCGAACAGCAAGCGGTTGTCCGGCGTGCGACGGAAATAGTCGAGGACGAACTGGTTGTCGGTGACGCAGACATTGCTCGGCAACAGCGCCGTGGCCTGCTCGGCCGTCAGGGGCGCGGTGGCGACTTGATAAGTGCCCACCGGCAACACGCAACTGGCCAGCTGCGGGTCGAGCTCGTCGAGATAGGCATTGCAGGCCAGCACCAGCACATCCGCGCGAATCGATCCGCGTTCGGTGTTTAGCAGGAATTGACCGCCCTCCTCTCGATAACTCAGCGCCTTGCTTTGTTCATGGATACGGCCGCCCGCACGCTCGATGGCGGCGGCCAGGCCGAGGGCCAGTTTCAGTGGATTCAGGTGCGCGCCTTCAGGGTCATAAAGCCCGGCCTGATAGCGCTCGCTGGCCACCCATTCCGGCAACTGTTCACGGCGGATGAACTGCAAGCCATCGTGGCCCCATTTGTGGCTGGCTTCGTGCTGCCACTCGGTCAGCAGACCAACCCGACGGGGCATCACCGATGTCCACAAATGGCCAGCACGGTAATCACAGTCGAAACCATGGCGAGCCGGCAACTCACGCAGCTCTTGCGCAGCCCAGCGCATGCCGTCCCACAACCGCCGCGCACACTCGTAGCCCAACGCTGCTTCCAGCGGCGGCATGTCACACGACCAGCCGAGAATGGCCTGCCCGCCATTGCGCCCCGACGCGGCCCATGCCACGCAGCTGGCTTCCAGCAGCGTCACCCGCTTACCAGCCAAAGCCAGGCGCAACGCAGTATGCAGGCCGCTGAAACCGGCACCGATGATGACGATTTCGGTGGTTTGCTCACCGGCAAGCGCCGGTCGGGTGGTCAGGCGATCAGCGCAACTGTGGGCGTAATAGCTGGCGACATGCTGCGTGGACTGCTGAAACATACAAGCCTCATGAAATTATATTTTTATAATTTCATGAAAAACTACAGCATAAATTTCATGCGGGCAACTCAGGTGTGCGGCGATTTATGCCACGGGTAGCCTTGCGCGCTGAGTTGAAAGGCGTAATCGAACAGACGCTTCATGTACTCGCCATCGAATTTCTGATTGCGCGGGCAGATAAAATCCGCGCCGATGTACGCCAGATTGAAATCTGCGCCGTCCTGCTGGGCGATCCGGTAAATGTGATTGAGGTCGCTGATCCCCTGGGTCTGGATCAAGGTGCTGATGGCTCGCCCGCCGATGCTCAAGGTCCGGCGCTTGGTACCGGACCACTGCGGTTCCAGTTTGCCATTGCGAATGACATAGAAATGCCGGGCACGGCGGATACGCGCGCCGGCCACGCTGTTCAACGCCATCACGGTGCCCGGCGGGTAAAGGAACACCTGAGTGAGGACGCCTCCGTCCACGTGCATTTCCTGAAACTGTTGGCCGTCGACCTCCACATCGATCATGACCGGTGAAACGGCACCGGGAATGCTCATCGACGCGATCATGATGTTGCGAAACAGGTGCAGCGCGCCCGGTGCTCCGCTGGAAGCAATCGCGCCCATGTTCCAGGTGACGGGCCGCCCGGCATCGAGGTCGGTGGTGCCGATCATCAGCAGTCGTCCCTTGGCGTATTGCGCAGCGATGGCCGCTAACACGTCGGCGGTGATGTACTTGGCAATGAGGCGCGCCAGGGGCTTGCTGTCCGCAATGCCGTCGCTGGCCAGGCGGGTCAGCACACTTCGCGCATGGAACACATCTTTCGGACCGATTGCGCTGCAGATCCCCAGGATGACCGGGTCATACTCAGGCCCCAGGTATGCGAACGGTGCGACCAGGGCGCCTGCGCTGATGCCGGTGACGACTTTGAAAGGCGGTCGGCTCCCATGCAAGCTCCAGCCGGCGATGATGCCCGCCGCGAAGGTGCCGGCGTCGCCGCCCCCCGAAATGGCCAGGTAGTAAGCCAGTGGCAGCGCATCGGTCGGCAACTCTGTGTCGGCGAGCGCCTCGACCTCGCGATCGTTGGCCAGGCTCGCATCCACAATGAACGCCGTCAGGTCCCGGTCCAGCCAGTAGCGCGCATTCGGGATGCCCGGAATGACTGCTTGTTCCGTCAGGTCTTGCGGCACTGCATCACGGCGTTGCAGGCACCCTTCACGCAACATATTCATTGTTGAGGCGCTGGGCCTGGGCAGAAATGGTTTCACGACGCCTCCTCCGGTCCCTGCCATCGACAGAGCGCACTCGACTGACTCGGTGAAAACTGGCCTCCGCCATCATGCGCGCACCCTAAAACCCATGACTACTTTTCAGTCAGGCGGCGGTCTCCTGAAGACCAACAATTTGCCGGTGGCTCGCTGCACCACCTTGTCATTTTGATTGAGGGTCTCCATGAACATCGTCACTACGCCCCGGTCGGGTTTGGAGCTGGACGGGTCGATGGCCTGCACGGTGCATTGCAGGCGCAACAGGTCATCGGGGTAAGTCGGTGTCGGCCAGCTCAGCTCGATGCCCAACCCGATGATGCCGTCCGCCAACGGCACGCTGTCCACCAGCAGCTTCATGGTCAGGGCGGCGGTGTTCCAGCCGCTGGCGGCCAGGCCGCGGAACAGGCTCAACTCGGCAGCTTCAGGGTCGAGATGAAACGGTTGCGGGTCGTACTCCTGGGCGAAGGCCAGCATCGACGCTCGATGGACCCGCACGCTGTCGCTTTCGAACTGCTGACCCAGGCTCAGGTCATCGAGGTAGAGTTTTTCCCAGGCATGTACGGTCATGATTGTTCCCTGCGCAGCGCATCAGGAATAGCCGATTTCGCTGAGATCGATGGCTACCAGCAAGGCATCCATGTCAGCCAGGCCGTCCTTCCCGCGTCGGTAGGCACGACGCTTGCCGGGCATGCGCAGCCCGTCAGCCTCGATGTAGTCAGACACATATTGGGTGGCAGGCATACCACCACTGACATCCACGTTGTAGTCGTGTCGCCGCAGCAGGAAGTCTTCACCGAAGTAGAAATCCTGTGCGGCGCAGTGCGTGGCGATGCTTTCGGGAAAGTGCACCCGCAAACGGCGCCAGCGCTCGGTTGCTTCTTGCCAGGGTTCGATTTCCTCGGTCACCACACCCGGCCACTTGAACAGAAAAGGCATGGTCAGGTAGGACCAGAGCGCATACCCGTTGAAGTACGCGCGATGCAGCGGATCCCACGGGGTGTTTTCGGTGTGGTCGCCAAAGGATTGCCGGGGCGCCTGGCGCTCGGCGATCACCTGCCCGTCGGTGGTTTCGATGGCGATTCGATCGGGTGAATAGGCTGTCCGTTTATCCGGGCCACCGAAGGGGGTTACCGAGGCTTTCTGTTCATGCAGCCAAACGGTCATCTGGCGAGGGGCGCTGTCTTGGGTCAGCCCTTTCGCGGCCCAGAGCGAGCCGCCGGTCACCAGGGTGGCGCGCACAGTGTTGAAGCTGTTCCAGCGGTCCAGACCACCATGGGCGATCAGCACCTGATCCAGCAGTGGATGATCCTGCGCATTCACAGTGGCGGCCCTCCTGTTTCCGATGGTCGATCCTGCACCCACTGCCAGAATAATTGATAGCCGACGGCAAGGACCACCGGCCCGATGAACAGCCCGATGATGCCACTGGTGACCATGCCGCCCAACGCACCAATCAACACCACCGGCATCGGCACGTCGACACCGCGCCCCAGCAGCAAGGGTTTGAGGACGTTGTCCACCAGGCCGGCAATGAACACATAGATGGCGAAAATAATGGTCGCGGTGCTGGCGCCTTCGGTGGCAAAGACGAAGGCAATCACCGGTAGCGTAATCAGCGTCACCGGCAATTGCATGATGCCGAGCAGCAGCACCGCCAAGGCCAGCAGACCGGCACCGGGGATGCCCTTGAAGACAAAGCCGAGGCCCACCAGCAGCATCTGGATGAACGCGATGCCGACCACGCCCAACGCCACCGCACGGATGGTGGCGGTGCACAGTTCAGCGATTTTCGGGCCCCGTGCCGGACCGCTGACTCTGGAGGCAATCTGGACCGCGGCGCGACTGCCGCCTTCGCCATGGGCCATGAAAATCCCGGCAATGATCAAGGCGAAGATGAACGTCAGGAAACCCATGCCGACACCCGCGAGTTTACCCAACAGGCCCAGGCTGACGTGTTTGATTTGCGGTACGTATTTGGCGGTCAGCTCGGGAAGATTGGTGGAGGCTTGAAGCCACAGATCAGAGAGTGGCCGGCCCACCAACGGCCAACTGGCAACTGATTCGGCCGGCGGTGGAATGTGAAAACCGCCGCCCTTGACGACGTCCATCGCCCGTTCGACCGAATCGGCAATCGAGGTACCCAGCAGGTAGATCGGCACCATCAGGATGACGATGGCGATCAGAATGATCAGCGTCGCGACGTGCCCGGGTTTGTGGCTCCCCCTGAGTCGCTCTTGCAGCGGATAGAGGGTGATCGCCAGGATCAGCGACCACAACATCAAGTCGCGGAACGGGCTGAATATCTGGAAACAGAAAAGTACCAGCACCGCGATCAACCCGGCACGAATCATTACATCGAGCAGGGTGCGACTCAGCGTTTTCTCGGTAAAGGGTGTGGGCTCCACGGGTGGCTCCTTGCAGATCACTGCAACGGTAGCGGATCGGTTAGCCCAGCATAGACGCTCAATACACGGCGTGAGGCCTCAACGCAATTTCAGTGGATCGACCAGTCCGGCGGCAATGGCCATGCCCACCAGGTCCGGTAGGGTGCTGGCCTGCATGCGCTTCATCACGCGTGAGCGATACAGGTCGACGGTTTTTGCGCTGACGCCCAGTTGCTCGGCGATTTCCCGAGTGGTGTAACCCTGCACCAGCGGCAGCAAGACATCGCGCTCGCGGGGGGTCAGTGTCAGCAAACGGGCTTGCAAGGCGTCATGGCCCTGATTACCCGATCGGTTGGCCGCGCAGTTGCTTAGCGCCTGTTGCACGCTGTCCAGCAACAACTGCTCGTTGTAGGGTTTTTCGATGAAGTCATGGGCGCCCGCCTTGAACGCGCGCACCACAATGGGCACATCGGCGTGGCCGCTGACGAAGATGATCGGCAGGTTCAACTCCCGAGCGCGCATTTCTTCCTGCACGTTCAACCCGCCCATGCCGGGCATGCGCACATCCAGCAGCACGCAGGCGTCGAGCGTGGCATCACAGGCGCTGAGAAACTCCACGCCACTGGTAAAGGGCAAGGCCTTGAGCCCGACCGATTCCAACAGCCAGACCGTTGAATCGAGCATGCCCTGGTCATCGTCGACCACATACACCACGTGCTCAGTCACACCTGCCATTGCTTTATTCCTGTTGTTGTTTTGTTGGGCCGGCAAGCGGCAAGCGGCAACCCATCAGCAGCCCGACCGGTTGGCGCCGGGCCTGCAATTCACCGCCGAAACCTTCGATGATGCTGCGGCTCATGGACAAGCCAAGGCCCAGGCCATCGGCCTTGCTGGTATAGAACGGGGTAAATATCTGCTCCAGTTCGGGCTCACTGACGCCCGGCCCCTGGTCTTGCACACGGATTTCCACGGTGGCACCACCGCCCTGCTCCGCCGTCATCACGATCAGCGAGGGCTGCCCCGGATGTTGTTCGCGGTTGGCGTCGATGGCATTGCGCAACAGATTGAGCAGCACTTGCTCCAGCAACACCCGGTCGGCATAAACGGGCGGCAGATTATCCGGCAGTCGATCCTCGATTGTCACTTGGCAATTGCTCGCTTCCCAGGCACACAAACGCACGGCCTCGCGGGCGACGTCGGTAAAATTCAGGGCCTGCATGCGCCGCTGCCCCTTGCGCAGAAATGCCCGTAACCGCTTGATCACTTCCGAGGCATGGGTGGCGTGATGGGTGATGCGTTGCAGCCCTTTCGCCACGCGTTCGGCGGCCTCGGGGTTGGTGTCGAGCGTCTGTAAATAGCGTTGACTGGCATTGGCGTAATTGACCACGGCGGCCAACGGCTGGTTGATTTCGTGGGCAATGCCCGAGGCCAGCTCGCCGAGCGTGACCAGTCGCGCCGTGTGTGCCAATTCGTCTTGATGGCGGCGCTGTTGCACCTCGCGCAATTCACGCTCGGTCATGTCCCGCGCCACCAAAGAGTAGTAGCGCTCGCCGCCGGCCGAACGGTGCGCCAGCAGCACCAGCGACACCGGCACCGACGTGCCGCCACCGGGCGGTTGCAACCGTGCATCGGTGCTCCACACGCCGTCGCGTTCGGCGCTGCTCCAGCCGTCACGTTGCAGGCGCGTCAGGTCAGCGCTGGCAAACAGCTGCGCCAGGGCCGGCATCGGTTGTTGCTCGTCGATATCGAGGATGCGCCGTGCGGCCGGGTTGAGGTAAGTGACTTGCCCGTCAGGGTCGATGAACAACACCGGATCGGTGTTGGCCTCGACCACTTCCGCCAGGCGCCGCTTGTTCTCTTCGGCCTGTACCCGGGCGGTGATGTCCCGGGACACGCTGACCACCTCGACCACCGCGCCGGTGTAGGTTTCACGGATCGCCCGGCTGGCGGTTTCGAACCAGAGGTAATGCCCGGCGCGATGGCGAATGCGGTACGTCATGGTGTGATAACCGTCCTGCTCCAGCGCGTCCCGCGCACGCTGCACCAGGTTGGCGAGGTCCTGGCCGTGAAACAGGCCCTGGGCCATTTGCCCGCGCAACTCTTCGGGCCAGTAGCCAAGCAATGTCCAGGATGCCGGCGAGGCATCGAGAAAACGCCCGTCCGGGGTGTGCCGGGAAATCAGGTCGGTGGTGTTCTCGATGATCAGCCGGTACAACCGGCGGGCCGTGGCGGCTTCGCGTTCGGCCAATACTTGTACCGTGGCGTCGCGGCAACGGGCGAGCACGCGGTTGTCCTGGGGATCGGGGATAAACGTCCAGATCAGAATCTGCGCCTCGAACTGGGCTTCGACCCCTTCAATGGCACGTTGCTGGTCGAGGCAGGCACGCACCAACACCCGATGATTGACCGGCAAAAAGCCCAGTACCTCGGTCAGCGGCTTTTCCGCGAGCAGGGCCAGCAGCGCGGCATTGAACTCCAGCGGTCGGCCCTGCGCATCGAGCAACAGACTCGGTTGTGGGTCGTGCCCCAACAGCGGCGACCCCCGCAGCATGCCGTTGACGCTGCTGAGCAAGGTGGTCAACAAATCCTG
Organism: Pseudomonas mandelii; assembly: GCF_900106065.1. Taxonomy (NCBI): domain Bacteria; kingdom Pseudomonadati; phylum Pseudomonadota; class Gammaproteobacteria; order Pseudomonadales; family Pseudomonadaceae; genus Pseudomonas; species Pseudomonas mandelii. Next base: position 5,919,041 of record NZ_LT629796.1, on the reverse strand, counting down.
CACCCAGCCCAGCCAGTCCAGACTCACGCCGTCGCAGACTTCCACCAGCAACAGGCCTGACTGCCCCGCCTGCAAGGCCAGATCAAACACTTGGCCATGGCTGATGGCTGCGCGGCGTAATCGACCGGACAGCCAGCAATCGAGTTGCCGCACCTGGGCCAGGTCCAGGCGCCCGGTCTCGCCCAGCCGATCAAACAGCAGCTGATCGCTGGCCAGCGATGGATCCCCAAGGCCCGGCGGGAAATGCTGGGCGGCGCCTTCGTGGCTGTAAATTCGCGCGCTGGGTTGCCAGCTCAGGTAAACCGCCCGCCGCACCTCGGGACATTCCTGCAGCGCACGGCACAACGCATCCGCCCGAGCGGCCAGGGACACGCCCTCGCGCTGCAGGCGCAACCAGCTGTGCAATCGAACGGGAGTCAGGGTCATCACAGGTCCGCATTGTCGGGGGAGCCAAGAATATACCGGCGCTAGAGGTATCGCCGCATTCATTTGGAGGCAGAAGAATCAAATATAGTACATCTACTATACTGCGTAGGTTGTACTTCCATATCCGTGGCAGATTGTTATATAAAGCACACCGGACATAAAGGATGACCTCAGCGGCTACGCTGAACAGGCCCATCCATAGAGCTAACAATCAGCCACCGAGTACCCGTCATGTCGATCTATGAACAAGGGCTAGGCCCTTCGGCTGTCAATCACATTGCTTTGTCGCCGCTCAGCTTCATCGAACGCACTGCCAGCGTTTACCCCCACTACCCCGCCGTGATCCACGGTTCGATCCGTCGTACCTGGGCGCAGACCTACACCCGTTGCCGGCGTCTGGCCTCGGCGCTGGCCGGTCGCGGCATCGGCAAGAACGACACGGTGGCGGTGATGCTGCCCAACATTCCCGAGATGCTTGAAGTGCATTTTGGCGTGCCGATGATCGGCGCCGTGCTCAACCCGCTCAACGTGCGCCTGGATGCCGAAGCCATTGCCTTCATGCTGCAGCATGGTGAAGCCAAGGTACTGATCACCGACCGTGAATTCCATGACGTGATTCACGCGGCCATCGGCATGCTCGATCACCCGCCGCTGGTCATCGACGTCAATGACCCGGAATACGGCGAAGGCAAGGCCGTCAGCGACCTGGACTATGAAGCGCTGCTCGCCGAAGGCGATCCGGATTACGCCTGGCAATGGCCGGACAACGAGTGGCAAGCCATCTCGCTGAACTACACCTCAGGCACCACCGGCAACCCGAAAGGTGTGGTCTACCACCATCGCGGCGCGTACCTGAACTCGCTGGGCAACCAGATGACCTGGGCCATGGGCAACCATCCGGTCTACCTCTGGACCCTGCCGATGTTCCACTGCAATGGTTGGTGCTACCCGTGGATCATCACCGCCATGGCCGGTGTGCATGTGTTCCTGCGCCGGGTCGATCCGCAGAAAATCCTCACGCTGATTCGCGAGCATCAAATCACGCACCTGTGTGCTGCGCCTATCGTGCTCAATGCATTGGTCAACATGCCGGAATCGGCGAAAGCGGCCATCGACCACCCGGTCAACGCCATGGTTGCCGGTGCTGCACCGCCCGCCAAAGTGATCGGCGCCGTGGAAGAAATGGGCATCAAGGTCACGCACGTCTATGGCCTGACCGAAACCTACGGTCCGGTGACGCTCTGCGCCTGGCATGCCGAATGGGATGAGTTACCGCTGGACGAACGGGCACAGATCAAATCCCGTCAGGGCGTGCGCTACCCGACGCTTGAAGGCGTGATGGTCGGCGACTCAAAGACGCTGGAACCTACCCCACGGGACGGTCAGACCATCGGTGAGATCTTCATGCGCGGCAACACCGTGATGAAGGGCTACCTGAAAAACCCGACCGCCACCGCCGAAGCATTCGAAGGCGGCTGGTTCCACACCGGTGACCTGGCGGTGTGTCATCCCAATGGTTATGTCGAGATCAAGGACCGACTCAAGGACATCATCATTTCCGGCGGCGAGAACATTTCCACCATCGAACTGGAAGGCGTGCTGTATCGCCATCCGGGCGTGATGGAAGCAGCCGTGGTTGCCCGTCCCGATGAAAAATGGGGAGAAACGCCGTGTGCGTTCATCACCTTGAAGGCCGACCACCAGGACGTTCGCGAGGCCGACATCATCAGTTTCTGCCGCGAGCATCTGGCGGGCTTCAAAGTCCCGCGCACGGTGATCTTCACCCTGTTGCCGAAAACGTCCACCGGCAAAATCCAGAAGTACGTCCTGCGCGACAGGGCTAAAGCGCTCTAACCCGAACCGACGTTTTACCCACCCGGCGGCAGGTGTTCCATCTGCCGCTTCGGGCTCGTGCAGGCCGAATTCGGCCCTGCCCTGCCCCCAGACACATAACAAAAACAATGTGGAGCCACCCATGATCGACATCCATTCAACCGATACCCAACGTTGTGAACGCATTCGGACCAATCCGAAATTCCTTCAATTGGTGAGCAGCCGTTCGCGCCTGGCCTGGTCGCTGAGTGCCGCCGTGCTGGGCACTTACTACGGATTCATGCTGGTGGTGGCGTTTGCCCCGCAATGGCTGCATGCGCCAGTCGCCGAGCATCGGATGTTGACCCTGGGCATGCCGGTGGGTGCGGCGATCATCATTTTTTCCTGGCTGCTGACCGGTTGGTACGTCTATCGCGCCAACACGCGTTTCGATGCACTGGGCGCCGCCATTCTCGAGGAGAGCAAGTGATGAACCTGCTGCGTAAGCTCATCCTCGCCGCTGCCGGCCTGTTGCCGGCCTCCATCGTCCTCGCCGCCCCGACAATGGGCGCAGTGGAAAAACAACCGCTGAACCTGCATGCGATCGGCATGTTCTTTGTCTTCGTGCTGGGCACCCTGGCGATTACCTGGTGGGCCGCACGGCAAACCAAATCCACGTCGGACTTCTACACCGCCGGCGGTGGCATTACCGGGTTCCAGAACGGCCTGGCAATTGCCGGTGACTACATGTCCGCCGCCACGCTGCTGGGACTGTCCAGCCTGGTGTTTGCCAAGGGCTACGATGGCTTCATCTACACCATCGGCTTCTTTGTCGGCTGGCCGATCATCACCTTCCTGATGGCCGAGCGCCTGCGCAACCTGGGCCGCTACACCTTCGCCGACATCGTTTCCTATCGACTCGACCAGAACAAGGTGCGGATCTTCGCCGCGTTCGGTTCACTGACGGTGGTGTGCTGCTACCTGATCGTGCAGATGGTCGGGGCCGGTCAGTTGATCAAGTTGCTGTTCGGTCTCGACTACCCGGTTGCGGTGGTGATCGTCGGTGCGTTGATGCTGGTCTACGTGATCTTCGGCGGCATGATTGCCACCACCTGGGTGCAAATCATCAAAGCTGTGCTGCTGCTCGCCGGCGGAACCACCCTGGCGGTGATGGCCATGTCGCAGTTTGGTTTCAGCTATGAAACCCTGGCCGACAAAGCCGTCCAGGCCCATGCCAGCGGCTGGAACATCATGGGGCCAGGCTCGATGCTCGCCGACCCGATCAACACCGCGTCGATGTCGTTGGGCCTGGTGTTCGGTATTGCCGGTCTGCCGCACATTTTGATGCGTTTCTTCACCGTGCCGAACGCCAAGGAAGCGCGCAAGTCGGTGTTCTACGCCACAGGCTTTATCGGTTTCTTCTTCCTGGTGGTCTGCACCCTGGGCTTTGCCGCGATGGTCATCATCGGCACCGACCCGCAGTACTACGTCAACGGTGAAGTCGGCGGCGCCCTGATCGGCGGCGGCAACATGGTTGCCATGCACCTGGCCAAAGCAGTGGGCGGCAACCTGTTCTTCGGTTTCCTCTCGGCCGTGGCCTTCGCCACCATTCTGGCGGTCGTCTCCGGACTGGCCCTGGCCGGTGCCTCGGCGATTTCCCATGACCTCTACGCCACGGTGTTCAAGAAAGGCAAGGCCAGCCAGAAACAGGAAATGCGCGTGACGCGCATGGCGACGGTAGGCCTGGGCATCATCGCGATTCTGCTGGGCATTCTGTTCGAGAAGATGAACGTCGCGTTTCTGGTAGGCCTGACCTTCGGCATTGCCGCGTCGACCAACTTCCCGGTGCTGATCATGGCCATGTACTGGAAAGGCCTGACCACCAAAGGCGCGATCCTCGGCGGTTTTGCCGGCCTGATCTGCGCACTGGTGCTGGTGATCCTGTCGCCAGCGGTCTGGGTCACCGTGCTCGGTCACGCTCACGCGATCTTCCCCTACGACCACCCGGCGCTGTTCTCCATGCCGCTGGCGTTCTTCGTGATCGTCGTGGTGTCGAAACTCGACCGCAGCGTGCGCGCCGACAAGGAGCGTGACGCCTACGCCGACCAGTTCGTTCGCGCCCAGACCGGCCTCGGCGCCGCCAGCGCTTCCGCTCATTGATTGAAAGGGCACGGTCTGCCGTAACGGCGCCGTGCCCACCGCACACCTTTTGAGGTTCACGTTATGCCCGAATTCAACGCCCCGCTGCGCGACATGCGCTTTGTGCTGCACGAAGTGTTCGATGCCCCGGCCCTGTGGGCGCGCTTGCCGGCCCTGGCCGACACGGTCGACGCCGCCACCGCTGACGCCATTCTGGAGGAAGCGGCGAAAGTCACTTCGCACCTGATTGCGCCGTTGAATCGCAGCGGCGACGAAGAAGGCGCCCAGTGGCTCGATGGCCAGGTCAGCACGCCGATCGGCTTCAAACAGGCTTATGCCACCTTCATCGAAGGAGGCTGGGTGGGCCTTTCCGGTAATGCCGATTTTGGCGGCATGGGCATGCCGAAGATGCTTGCCGTGCAGTTTGAAGAAATGCTCTACGGCGCCAACTCAAGCTTCGCCCTGTATTCGGCGTTGAGTTCCGGGGCCTGCCTGGCGCTGGATGCCCACGCCAGCGAGACCCTGAAAAATCTGTATTTGCCACCGATGTACGAAGGCCGCTGGGCCGGTTCCATGTGCTTGACCGAAGCGCATGCCGGCACTGATCTGGGGATCATCCGCACCCGCGCCGAACCCCGGGCCGACGGCAGTTTCAGCATCACCGGCAGCAAGATCTTCATCACCGGTGGCGATCAGGACCTGACGGAAAACATCATCCATCTGGTGCTGGCCAAACTGCCGGACGCGCCAGCCGGACCGAAAGGGATCTCGCTGTTCGTCGTGCCCAAGGTGCTGGTCAATGCCGACGGTTCTCTCGGCGACGCCAATGCCGTGAGCTGCGGTTCGATCGAACACAAGATGGGCATCAAGGCTTCGGCCACCTGCGTGATGAACTTCGACGGTGCCAGCGGTTGGCTGGTCGGCGAAGCCAACAAAGGCCTGGCGGCGATGTTCACCATGATGAACTACGAGCGCCTGTCCATCGGCATTCAGGGCATCGGCTGTGCGCAAGCGTCCTATCAGAGCGCCGTGGCTTACGCCCGTGAACGTGTACAGAGCCGCGCACCGACCGGCGCGATGGCCCCGGACAAAGTGGCTGATCCGATCATCGTCCACCCCGATGTGCGCCGCATGTTGCTGAGCATGAAAGCCATGACCGAAGGTGGCCGCGCGTTTGCCAGTTACGTCGGTCAACAACTGGACCTGGCGAAGTTCTCCGATGACGCCCAGGAGCGCGACAGCGCACAAACCCTGGTCGCGCTGCTGACACCCGTGGCCAAGGCGTTCTTCACCGACACGGGTCTGGAAAGCTGCATCAACGGCCAGCAAGTGTTCGGCGGCCATGGTTACATTCGCGAATGGGGCCAGGAACAGTTGGTCCGTGACGTGCGCATCGCGCAGATCTACGAAGGCACCAACGGCATTCAGGCGCTGGACCTGCTCGGCCGCAAAGTGTTGGCCGACAGCGGCTTCGCGCTGCGTCAGTTCACCGGGGAGATCCGTCGTTTCGCCCATCAGCCTGACGCGCCCTACTCCGTGCAGCTGTTCGATGCCGTGCAGCGTCTGGAAAACCTGAGCGACTGGCTGCAAGACCAGGCCGCCACCAACCGCAACGAAATCGGCGCGGCTTCGGTCGAGTATTTGCACCTGTTCGGTTACGTCGCCTACGCCTGGCTTTGGGCGCGCATGGCCCAGGTCGCGAAGAAAAAACTCAGCGAGGACCCCAAGTTCTATGGCGCGAAGATCGCCACCGCCGATTTCTACATCCGTCGCCTGCTTCCGCGCACATTGAGCCTGGAGCATTCCATTCTCGCCGGCAGCGCCTCGTTGTACGGCCTGAGCGCCGAACAGTTCTAACGATTGAACCGACGCGGCGCCACGCTCCTCTCGATTCGGCGTCCGCGTTTTTTTATTGATAAGCCCTCGTCCACCCGGCGAGGGCCGCGGGACCTGTCTTTCCATAATAAAAACAAAGGGGCTTCACCATGGACCGCAACACCCGCATCCTCGCTACCCGACTATTGCTGGCCGGCGGCGTCATCAGCCTCTCGGCCCCCGCCGCGGCTGACTTTGTCAAAGACAGCAAGGCCAGCCTTGAGCTGCGCAACTTCTATTTCAATCGGGATTATCGCCAGGACAACGCCGCCCAATCCAAACAAGAGGAATGGGCCCAGGGTTTCCTGCTGCGGTATGAGTCGGGCTTCACCGACGGTTTGGTCGGTGTCGGTTTCGATGCCATCGGCCTGGTCGGCGTCAAGCTTGATTCGAGTCCTGATCGCGCCGGTTCCGGCCTGCTCAAACGCCATCGCGACACGAGCAAAGGCGCTCAGGACGAGTACGGCGAACTGGGATTGACCGCTAAACTGCGCGCCTCCAAAAGCACCCTGAAACTCGGCACGCTGCTGCCGAAATTGCCGACGGTGCTGGCCAACGATTCACGGCTGTTGCCACAAACCTTCAAGGGCGGTCAATTGAACTCGCTGGAGATTGAAGGCTTGACCGTGGATGCCGGGCGGCTAACCCAGGTCAATCAGCGTGACTCCTCGGACTACGAGGACATGGGCATCACCCGGACCGGCGCCAAAGGCATCACCACGCGGCACCTCGACAGCGACAGCTTTGATTTCGCCAGCCTGAACTACAAATGGACCAGTAACCTCGCCACCGGCTACAGCTACGGCCACCTCGACAACTTCTACAGCCAGCACCTGGTGAACCTGACCTACGTGATGCCGGTAACGACGGGGCAATCGTTCAAGACTGACCTGCGCTTTGCCCGCTCCACGGATGATGGCGGCAGCAATGTCGACAACAATGCGATTGGCGCCATGTTCACCTACAGCCTCGGCGGTCACGCGTTTGGCCTGGGTTATCAAGGCATGAGCGGCGACACCGGTTTTGCCTACATCAACGGCACCGATGCGTTTCTGGTGAACTTCGTGCAGATCGGTGACTTCGCCAGTAAGGACGAAAAATCCTGGCAGGCGCGTTACGACTACAACTTTGCAGCCATGGGTGTGCCGGGGCTGACCTTCATGACCCGCTATATCACTGGCGACAATATCGATCTGGGCGGCAACCGCCCCGAAGGCAAGGAATGGGAGCGTGATACCGACATTGGTTATGTCGTGCAGAGCGGTCCGCTGAAGAATGTCGGGGTGAAATGGCGTAATGCGACGGTGCGTTCGACCAACTTCGGCAGCGATCTGGATGAGAATCGCTTGATTGTCAGCTACACCCTGCCGATCTGGTAACGATTCAGGCTTCACAAGGGGGGACTCGCTTGGCGGCGCAGTTCCCCTTTTTGTTGTGGATGTCCCGTCCTGAATAAGGTTTACACCTTCTGATCTGTTTTTCAGGAGGACGTAATGGAATCAGCAAAAAGGCGTAGTCAGCGAGACTACACGCTGACCTTTAAATTGTCGGTAGTCGATCAGGTCGAAAAAGGCGAGCTGAGCTATAAAGAGGCTCAGGAGCGCTACGGGATTCAAGGCAAAACGACCGTTCTGACGTGGTTACGCAAGCACGGTCGGCAGGATTGGAGCCCAGGCACATACATTGGCTCGCCGAGGATGGGGTCTATGCCCGACAAAAACCGACCATTAACGCCAGAACAACGCATCAAAGAGCTTGAAGAACAGTTGGCGCTGTCCAATCAGAAAGCGCAGTTTTTCGAGGCGGTCTTGGATGTCTTGAAAAATGACTACGGTCTCTCTGTCGTAAAAAAGCGTCCCGGCAAGTCCTCGCGCAAAAACGAATCCAAAACCTGAGCATCAGCAGGGCTTGCCAGTTCATGGGGATAAGCCGCCAGGCTTACTACAAACGCAATCGCGCCGATGCAGCTCGTCTGGTTCTGGATCAGAAAGTTGCCGATTTCGTTCAACAAAAGCGCCTGCGGCAGCCGCGGCTGGGCACCCGAAAGCTGTATTACTTGCTGCAATGCCAGCCTCAACTTGAGCTGCAAGTGGGGCGAGATCGGCTGTTTTCGATTCTGCGTGAACGGCGTTTATTGGTGGCTCGCAAGCGGGCGTATCACAAGACGACCAATAGTCATCATCGCTTTCACCGCCACCCGAACCTGCTCAAACCAGGTCCTGATCAGGTTGTTCCCTGCGGCCCGGAACAAGTCTGGGTGGCTGACATAACCTATTTGCCAACTCAGGAAGGTGTGGCTTATCTGAGCCTTGTGACGGATGCTTTTTCGCGAAAGATCGTGGGCTATCACGTCCATGAAAGCCTTTATGCCGAGTCGGTAGCACACGCGCTGAGCTGGGCGGTAGAGCACCGTCGGACAGAGCAGCCGTTGGTGCACCACTCAGATAGAGGTATCCAATATTGCTCGGGGATGTACCAAGCGTTGCACGCGAAATACGGCATTCGATGTTCAATGACGGATGGCTATGACTGCTACCAAAATGCCTTGGCAGAGAGGGTCAACGGGATACTGAAGACAGAGCTTATGCTTCAGCGGCCGCAGGATTTGACGCAAGCGAAGAAGATGGTGAGTGAGTCGGTATCGATCTACAACGGCGAGCGACCGCACCTGTCTTTGAAATACAAAACGCCCGATGCGGTGCATCGGGCGTTAGGGTGAAACAGGTGTAAACCTATTTCAGGACTAGACAGGATTTTCGCTGAGATGGCGAGCCTCTTCGCGAGCAGGCTCGCTTCCACAGGGGAACGCGGTCAACGGTAGGAGCGAGCCTGCTCGCGAAGGCGGCCTCAAAGGCGCCAAACATGAGAGTAGGTTAAGATGCCTGCAAACCAGGCCCGCCGCGAGACGCCCCGCATGACTGATACCACCCCCCGCCTGATCAAGAAATACCCCAATCGCCGACTCTACGACACCCACACCAGCAGTCATTTGACGCTGGCGGATGTGCGCCAACTGGTCGTCGATAAAGTTGCGTTTAAGGTGGTCGATGCCAAGAGCGGCGAAGACCTGACGCGCAGTATCCTGCTGCAAGTGATTCTGGAAGCCGAAAGCGGCGGCGAGCCGATCTTCACCAGCGAGATGCTGATGGGGATTATCCAGTTCTACGGTCCGTACCAGGGTGTGCTCGGCAGCTACCTGGATAAAAGCATCCAGACCGTCATCGACATCCAGTCCCAGACCGGCGCGCAGTCATCCGAAGCCTGGAGCGACTTCATGCATCAACAGGCCCCGGTCATGCAGGACCTGATGCGCCAGTATGTCGACCAGTCCAAGGCCTTGTACCTCAATACCCAGAACCTGTTCGGCATGTTTGGCGCCAAGCCCGGCACCGATAACGGGCCGAAAAAAAATGGCGATGGGGAATAAACCCATCGCCATCGTTTGTGCCGCTGGCCTGAAATGACTTACTTGTTACCGCTGGTGGCCTTGGCGCTCGCTTCTGGTGCTGCTTTGGTGGCAGCGGCAGTGGCGGCGTCAAAATTGCTCTGAGCCACATCGGAAGCCTGTTTCACGGCTTTCTGTGCGCTTTCAAACACGGTACTGGCATTGGCAAGGCCCGACTTGAATGCAGCCACGACAGGCTCGGAGCCGGCCGGTGCATTCTTGCTGATCGATTCAACAAACTCATTGACCTGCTGGGTGCCCGCCTCGATCTGACTCGACGTCAGTTTGGCGATGTCCGACTGCGTGCCCACGATCAGCGCTTGAACCTGACGATTGAACTCGGCCAGACGCTCGGCCTGCGCGCTCGGCTGGGTAAACGATGCCTGCAAATCGGCAAAACCTTGTGGATCACGCACGGCCAGCAGCTTGCGCACGCCTTCGAAGTGCTCCTCGGTGGAGTCGCGCAGTGCCTTGAACTGCAACTGGCTCAGCTGTTCAACGCTGGCGAAGACTTTGCCGCTGATCTGCTGCAAAAGATCGAGGTTGGCTTTCTGAGCGGTTTGCAGTTTTTCCGAATTGAAAAAAGACATGCTTTATCTCCTGGTTCTGGAAGGCCCGGATGGGCCTGAGGACGCGATAGCGATCCTGCCAGACATCGCGTTAGCCTTGATATTGCAGTGCACAAAACTATTTGGCAACGGCTATTTTGTGCGGCGCACAATAAAGTTCGCTTCCTTGACCGTTATTCCCTATACACTCGTGAAAATCGAACGACCGGCTTGATTGCTATTAGTCAGGGCAACGTTCCCACGCATGGCGTCAGGAGTTCACGATGGGTCAGGAAGAAAATATTGCGCTGCAAGATAAAGGGCTTTCGACTGCGTCCGGTGTGTTCGAGCACCTGAACCATCTGCAGCGCCTCAATACCCGCAACGTTATTGACGCCGTGCAACAGCGCCAGGCCAAAACCTACGCACCTTCAAGTCTTGAACAACTCAAGCAGCCGACCGCCGCTGACTGGCAGGAATACTTCACCGACCTTGGCCAACGCAGCGTGCTGTTCTGGGACACCTTGCGTCAGCGCGGCGACAACACCCTGGCCCACGAACGCGCCGGGTATCCGCTGCTGCTCAAGTTCAACCATGAAACCCTGATTGCCGGTGAAGACCTGCCGCGCCCGGTCAACTACTCGCTGCTGCAGATCATCGCGGGCCCCGGGCAACAGCTCGACAGCAAAAAGCAGCCGGTGATCATCATTGACCCGCGCGGCGGCCACGGTTCAGGGATTGGCGGTTTCAAACAGGATTCGGTCATCGGCGAAAGCCTGCGCGCCGGTCACCCGACCTATTTCATCTCGTTCAGCCATTCGCCACGCCCGGGGCAAACCCTGGCGGACATTGTTGCAGCCCAGGCGCGGTTTATCGAAGAGGTCAGCGCGCGACACCCCGCCAGCACCAAACCCGTGGTGATCGGCAACTGCCAGGCCGGCTGGGCGTTGATGGGCCTGGCGGCGACCCGCCCGGAACTGCCGGGACTGATCATCGTCAATGGCGCGCCGTTGTCGTACTGGGCGGGCGTTAATGGGCGCAATCCGATGCGCTACACCGGCGGTTTGCTGGGTGGTGGCTGGATGGCACGCCTGGGCAGCGACCTGGGCAATGACCGTTTCGACGGCACTTGGCTGGTGAGCAATTTCGAAAGCCTCGACCCGGCCAACACCTGGTGGGGCAAGTACTACCACCTGTTCAGCGAGGTCGACAGCGAGGCCCCGCGCTTCCTCGATTTCGAACGCTGGTGGGGCAGCCCGACCCTGCTCAATGGCGAAGAGATCGAGATGATTGTCGATGACCTGTTCATCGGCAATCAACTGTCCGGCGGCCTCGGGCGCAAGAGCAGCGGGCTCGACCTCAAACGCATCGAAGTGCCGGTGGTGGTGTTCTGTTCCTATGGCGATAACATCACCTCGCCCCAGCAAGCACTGGACTGGATCACCGACGTCTACCCCAGCGATCTCGCCCTGCAAAATGCCGGTCGCACCATCGTTTACCTGCGGCACGCGAGCATTGGCCATCTGGGCATCTTTGTTTCCGGCGAAGTCGCGCGGCGTGAGCACCGGGAGTTGTTGGGCGCCGTCGACGCGATCAACGAACTGCCGGGCGGGCTCTATGAAATGCTCATCGAGGACCTGCCGGAACATTCGCCAACGCCCTACGCCGTGCGTTTCGAGCGACGACGTATCGCCGACATCCACGGTGACGCGCAGCCGCCCCGTGACGATGATCGCGAATTTGCGCTGGTCGAGCGTGCCTCTGATTTCAACAACACCCTTTACGACGGGTTTGTAAGACCGTGGTTGCGCCAGTTGATCAACGAGCCGACCGCCGAGCTGATGCGCAAGGCCCACCCGTTTCACCAGCAACAGGTGATGTGGAACAGTTTGAACCCGGCGCTCTGGTGGTTGGCAGGCAGTGCCGCCCAAGTGAGCAAGAACCGTCAGCCGGCAAACCCGTCCAATCCGTTGCTGGCCTGGCAGGCATTGTTTTCCAACCAGATACAGGATGCCTTGAACGGCTATCGGGACCTGCGTGATGCCGCTCAGGAAATGAGCTTTTACGGCGTGTATGGCGTGCTCAACAGCCTTACCGGCAACGTACCGGCTCGCAATCTCCAGGCGCATGCCGAGCAGCACGATAAAGTCCTGATCGACCGCCTTCAGGACGCCCTGCCCCTCGGCGGCTTGATGGAAGCCTTGATCCGGATCCTGTTCCTGCTGGGCCGCGACAGCGACGAACCGGGCAAGCAAAGCGTCGAGAAACTCATCCTGCAATTGCAGGTGCTGCTGCAGGACTACAGCGCCGAGCCGCTGGACTTGCGCGAAACCCTGCGCCTGCAAAAACTGCTGGTCGCCACCCATCCGCAGGAAAGCCTGCAAAGTCTGCCCCTGATGCTGGCCGAGGTCGAAGAACGCCAGCAAGTGCTGGCCGCCGTCGCCAACATGCTGCCGGAACTGCTGACCAGCGGCGCAGACAATCCGTTCTGGTGTGAGCTGCACACGCTGCTCGACGTGCCACTGCCGGGGTTCAACCTGACTCAACCTCCGGGCGCAGCCGATGTTGTCGAGGAGGACACCCCGACGACAACCCCGGAGCCGATCAAGCCGAAAACCGCGGTCGTCGCACCAGAGCCCGCCAAACAAAGCGCCCCCGTGGTCGTCGCTGAGCCAATTGCCCCGGGAACGCTGACAAAAACGCGCAAACCCGCGAAGGGCAAAAAAGCCGCGAAGAAACCTCCTGCTCTCTGATGAGTAACTTGTGGGAGCGAGCCTATGTGTGTGGCGAGGGAGCTTGCTCCCGCTCGGCTGCGAAGCAGTCGCATAGCTTTTGGGGCCGCTTCGCGACCCAGCGGGAGCAAGCTCCCTCGCCACGAAAGCGCGCTCCCACAGGGGGTCGTTGTCGACAAAATGTTAGAGCAGTTCACCGCGTCACACCGGCGTGGCTTCCTGGATCTCGAACGATTCATCGGACCGATACTGCCCCGGCGTCATGCCAAACCAGCGGCTACAGGCTTTGTTGAAGCTGCTGTGGTCATGAAAGCCAAGGAGATAGGCGACATGCTTCATGTTGAAGTGAGAATGGCGCAGGTAGAAATCAGCGAGTTGCCGGCGCACCGCGCTCAGCACGTCCTTGAACTGTGTCCCTTCCTTTTCAAGCGCCCGTTGCAGCGTTCGTTTGCTGATGTTCAAGGCCGCCGCAATCGATTCCATGTCGCATTGCCCCTGGCCCTGACTCAGGCGCTCGGTAATCAGCGCGCGAATTCGCCCGACAATGCAAAAACCAAACAGCAGGTCCAGTTGCGCCTCGGCAAAACTGTCATGCAGCACCGCCAGCGTTTCGTTGGCCATGCTCAACGGTCGCATCAATTCCTGCCCGTCAAACAAAATGCTGTCGTAAGGCGCGTTGAACTGCAGATTGCAGCCAAACAGCCGTCGATGCTCGGTGGTGTCTTCGGGTTCTGGATAGGTGAATTCGACGCTCAAGGGTTGCGGTGCGTTGCCGCCCGCCAGCTTGCGGCAGAACCCCAACAACGACGCCAGCCCGGCATCGGTGTATTGGCGCGGTTTGACCGAACCCTGCTGCTGATGATCGAGCCCGGACAACCGGTAATGTTGCTGTTCGGCGGTAAAGAAAAGGCTGAACCCGGTGCCAATCAGCGGACTGAAACGGACCAGGCGTTCGAGGGCGTTTTTCAGATTCAGGCTGGACATCATGGTGTAGCCGATGATCTGAAAGCTGCCGGGGTGGAAACTGCCATAGGCCCTCAAGCCAATGTCCTGATCGCCCGAGGCTTCGGCGGCCAGCTCCCAGAGTCGATAGATGGCCTTTCGCTCGCAAAACGCACCTGGTTGGTCCGCGAGGTCAATGTCTAGTCCAGCCTCCCGACACAGACTGGCAACATCCAGTCCTTGGGCCGAGAGCGTATTGACCAGCACGCTGGCATAGCCTGAACTCATTTTATACATGGCGTCCTCAATGACCTGTGGAACCGGACATCCTGTCCGGAGCCGTGACTGATCTGAAATAAATCAAATATTAACGAGTGGTTCCGTTGCCAATATTGATCCCAGTATAGGTAATCCTCATTTTTCGACACTGTTCCCGGCCATTCGTCGCCCGGATGCAACTAAACCGGCCATGGCGCCTTTGGACACCAGCCCGTCACCTCCAAACACTTCCGCATCCCCCGCCAATACCGAACAATCGCCCATCTTGCAGCGCAAAACAAAAAAGAGGAACGGAGCTTATGAAGTCGCTTGGTCGTATTGCGTTGGTCACAGGTGGTATGGGTGGGATTGGTACGGCGATCAGCCAGCGCCTGTACAAGGAAGGGTTCAAAGTCATCGTCGGTTGCAGCTCGGATTCCGCCCGCAAAAACGACTGGATTGCCGGCCAATTGGCAGCCGGTTATCAGTTCGAATGCATCTACGGCGACATCACCGATTGGGAGTCGACGCGCAAGGCCTTCGAGATGGCGCGGGAACAATTCGGCCCGATCGATGTGCTGGTCAATAACGCCGGCATCACCCGGGATGCCTCCTTCCGCAAGTTGACGCCCGAGGACTGGAATGCCGTGATCGGCACCAACTTGAGCGGCATGTTCAACACCACCAAGCAGGTGATTGAAGGAATGTTGGCCAAGGGCTGGGGACGGGTCATCAATATCTCCTCGATCAACGGCCAACGAGGCCAGTTCGGCCAGACCAACTACAGCGCTGCCAAGGCCGGCATCCATGGCTTCACCATGGCCCTGGCGCGGGAAGTGTCCGGCAAGGGCGTGACCGTCAACACCGTCTCCCCGGGCTACATCCAGACCAGCATGACCGCGGCCATCCGCCCGGACATCCTCGACACCATGATCGCCGCCACCCCCGTCGGGCGCCTCGGCCAACCCGAAGAAATCGCCTCGATCGTCGCCTGGCTGGCCTCCGATGAATCGGGCTACAGCACCGGCGCTGATTTCTCGGTGAACGGCGGCATGAACATGCAGTAGACCGATCAGGGCAAGGACGCCCTGCTCCCGCTCGACAACATCTTAATGAGGTCACGCATGAACGAAGTCGTAATCGTTGCCGCTACACGTACCGCCATCGGCAGTTTTCAAGGGGCTTTGTCCGCGATTCCAGCCACTGAACTGGGCGCAGCGGTGATCCGCCGTCTGCTGGAAGAAACCGGCCTGGACGGCTCGCAGATTGATGAAGTGATTCTTGGCCAGGTGCTCACCGCAGGCTCGGGGCAAAACCCGGCACGTCAGACGGCAATCAAGGCCGGCCTGCCCTTCACCACCCCTGCCCTGACGCTGAACAAGGTCTGCGGCTCGGGCCTCAAGGCTGTGCAACTGGCGGTCCAGGCGATCCGCTGCGGCGACGCCGAGCTGGTGATTGCCGGCGGTCAGGAAAACATGAGCCTGGCGCCTTATGTGCTGCCCAAGGTACGCACCGGTTTGCGTCTGGGTCATGCGCAGTTGCAAGACAGCGTGATTCAGGACGGTTTGTGGGATGCCTTCAACGACTACCACATGGGCATCACCGCTGAAAATCTGGCCACGCAGTACAGCGTCAGCCGCGAAGATCAGGACGCCTTCGCCGCCGCCTCGCAACAGAAAGCAGCCGCCGCCATCGAAGCGGGCTACTTCAAGGGGCAAATCACCCCGATCCTGATCCCTCAGCGCAAGGGCGATCCGCTGGTGTTCGACACGGATGAACAACCGCGACCGGGCGGCACGCTGCAAGCGTTGAGCAACCTTAAACCGGCGTTCAAGAAAGACGGCAGCGTGACCGCCGGCAATTCGTCGACTCTCAACGATGGCGCCGCCGTGTTGCTGCTGGCCAGCGCCGCCAAGGCCCAGGCCCTTGGCTTGCCGGTGCTGGCGCGCATCAAGGCTTACGCCAGTGCGGGCGTCGACCCGTCGATCATGGGCATCGGCCCGGTCCCGGCCACCCGTCTGGTGCTGGAAAAAGCCGGCTGGAGCCTGGACGACCTCGACCTGATCGAAGCCAACGAAGCGTTTGCCGCGCAATCACTGGCGGTTGGCAAGGAACTGGGTTGGGACACCGCCAAGGTCAACGTCAACGGTGGCGCGATTGCGTTGGGTCATCCGATCGGCGCGTCGGGCGCGCGGATTCTGGTGTCACTGGTGCACGAGCTCATTCGCCGTGACGGCAAAAAAGGCCTGGCCACGTTGTGCATCGGTGGCGGCCAAGGTGTCAGCCTGGTCATCGAACGATAACAAGAATCACAGGACTGCTTGCTTGACTGCTGACGCGGTGCCGAATGGCGGCACCGCGGTTTTTTTCTGCCCGGTTTACCGATGTGGGCAAGGAGTTCCATGGACAATAACGCGCACACCTTCAACACCTTCTGGTCAGGCCAGGTCCCGTTCATTGCCTCCTTTGCAGTGCAACAATTACGCTTGTGGGTGAGCACCAATCCTTGGTTCACCGGCCAGGAATACGAGAAGTGGTTCGACCTGCCACGCACCACACTGGAAAGCCTGCAAGCCGAGTATCAAACCCAATGGGGTGATCTGGGCCAGCGGCTGCTGACCGGCCAGCCGTTTTCCTTTGAAGATCGACGTTTTTCCAGTGGCAACTGGAGCACGCCGCTGTTCGGCTCCCTCGCAGCGTTCTACCTGCTCAATGCCGGTTTTCTGTTGAAGCTGCTCGATAAACTGCCGATCAAAGACAAGAAACCCCGCCAGCGTCTGCTGTATCTGGTGGAGCAAGCGATTGCCGCCGGGGCGCCCAGCAACTTTCTGGCGAGCAACCCCGATGCCTTGCAACGCGTCGTCGACACTCAGGGCGGCAGCCTGTTCACCGGCCTGTTGCACCTGGCCAGCGACCTGCAAGAAGGCAAGATGCGTCAGTGCGACAGCGGCGCTTTCAAGGTCGGCGTGGATCTGGCCAACACCCCCGGCGAAGTGGTGTTCGAGAACGAACTGTTCCAGTTGATTCAGTACTACCCGCAAAGCGAAACCCAGTACCGGCGCCCGGTGTTCATCGTCCCGCCGTCGATCAACAAGTACTACATCCTCGACCTGCGCCCGGACAACTCGATGGTTCGCCATCTGCTGCAACAAGGCCACCCGGTGTTCCTGATGTCGTGGCGCAACTTCGATCAGGCGCACGCCGGCACCACCTGGGATGACCTGATCGACACCGGCATCATCAAAGGCCTGCAAGTGACCCGCGAGATCAGCGGCGAACAACGCCCCAATTGCGTGGGTTTCTGCATCGGCGGCACGCTGTTGAGTTCGGCGCTGGCGGTACTGGCGGCGCGCGGCGACAAGGACATTGGCAGCGTGAGCCTGTTGACCACCTTCCTCGATTACCTCGACACCGGCCCCATCGACATCTTCGTCGACGAACAACTGGTGGCCTACCGCGAGCGCACCATCGGTGGTCAGGAGGGCCCCATCGGCCTGTTCAAGGGCGAGGACATGGGCAACACCTTCTCGCTGCTGCGCCCGAATGATTTGTGGTGGAACTACAACGTCGACAAATACCTCAAGGGCCAGAAACCCATCCCCCTCGACTTGCTGTTCTGGAACAACGACAGCACCAACCTTCCGGGGCCGATGTACTGCTGGTATCTGCGTCACACCTACCTGCAGAACGACCTGAAATCAGGTGAGCTGGACTGCTGCGGGGTCAAACTCAACCTGCGCGCCATCGATGCACCGGCGTACATCCTCGCCACCCACGACGATCACATCGTGCCGTGGCGCAGCGCTTATGCCAGCACCCAATTGCTCTCCGGGACCAAGCGCTTTGTGCTGGGTGCCTCAGGGCACATCGCCGGGGTGATCAACCCGCCGGCCAGGGAAAAACGCCATTACTGGACCAACAATCGAGTGTCGAAGGATCCCGACACCTGGTTCATGAATGCCCAGGAACAGGCCGGCAGCTGGTGGAATGACTGGTTTGTCTGGCTGGCAGACCAGGCCGGCGAGCGTCAGCCTTCGGTGTCGCACATCGGCAACGCGCACTACCCGGCGCTGGAATCGGCACCCGGGCGTTATGTGATGCAATGACCGAAGGCCCCGCGCACTGACCGATATTGCGCGGGGCCGTTCTTCAGGCGTCCTCGCAAATAACCAAACACAGCACATCGCTTCAATATTCCCGCCTGAATCTGCGCAACCATGGCCTCCTCACTCACCCGTAAGGACCTCGCCATGGCCATCGCCAAAGCTGCTCCCGGCAAAACCCTGCTGACCCCGACCGACCACACCCTGATCATGATTGATCACCAATCGCAGATGTCCTTCGCGACCAAGTCGATCGACGCCGTCACCCTGCGCAACAACGCCGCCCTCGTGGCCAAGGCCGCGCGCGGCTTCAAAGTCTCGACCATCCTGACCACTGTCGCCGAGAAGAGCTTTTCCGGGCCGATCTTCGACGAAATCAAGTCGGTGTTTCCGGAACACAACGTCATCGACCGCACCAGCATGAACACCTGGGAAGACGAGCGCATCGCCGTCGAAGTCAACAAATTCGGCAAACAGAAAATCGTCCTCGCCGGCCTGTGGACCTCGGTGTGCATCGTCGGCCCGGCGCTGTCGGCCATCGACCAGGGTTTTGAGGTCTACGTGATTGCCGACGCCTGTGGCGACGTCAGCACCGAAGCCCATGAAATGGCCATGCAGCGCATGATCCAGATCGGCGCCCGTCCAATGACCTCGCTGCAATACCTGCTCGAACTGCAACGCGACTGGGCACGTACCGAAACCTATGAAGAAACCGTGAAAACCTCGATTGCCAACGGTGGTTCCTACGGTCTTGGCCTGATCTACGCCAAAACAATGTTCGGTGCCTCGGAAGGCCATTAAGCGGTCCTCCTCTGAAAAGCGAGCGACTGCGGACCCTCCGCAGTCGCTGCTGCGTGGTGATTGATGATGAAGTTTGGCAAGCAAGACCTGCGTACCCGGTTGCCCTTTTGGTTGTCGGTGCTGTTCGCCGGAACAGCCTGGGCGGATGAACCCGCACAAGGGTTTCTGGATGGCGCGGCGCTTGACGTGCTCAGCCGCAACTTCTACCTCAACAGCGACTACCGGTCCCCTTCGCCGACAGGTAAAAGCTATAAAGCCGAGTGGGCTCAAGGCTTTATCAGCACTTTTGAATCTGGATTCACACCCGGCACGCTCGGCTTAGGCCTCGACGCCCACGCCTTTCTGGGATTGAAGCTGGATGGCGGCAAAGGTCATTCCGGGACCGGATTGCTGCCCGTGAATGATGACGGCCGTAGCGAAGACAACTATTCCAGTGGCGGCGGCGCACTGAAAATCAGAGCCTCGCGAACCACCTTGGCGTTCGGTGAAATGATGGTGGAAACCCCGGTGTTCGACACCGCGGACAAACGCTTGCAACCGGAATACGCCACAGGCTTTCTATTGAACAGCCGCGAAATCGATGACGTGAATCTGCTGGCCGGGCATTTCACCGCGTTCAAAAACCAGGACAGTTCTTCGAGCAAAGGCAATTTCTACGGCTACGGCGCCAACACCGAAGCCGGAGGCATTACGTTTCTGGGCGCTGACTTATTCACCCAACGCCCCGTCGGCGGCGCGCTCTATGCCTCAGAACTCAGCGACACCTGGCATCAGTACTACGCCAACCTGCACCTGAAGCAGCCCGGGGTGTTCCTCGACGCCAATCTCTACCACACGCAAGACACCGGCAAAGCGCTGGCCGGCGCCATCGACAACACCGCGTTCAGCCTGTCGGGCAAGTACACCGTCGATGCCCACGCCTTCACCCTGGCCTATCAAAAAATCAATGGCGATACGCCGTTCGATTTTGTCGGCGGCGACTCGATCTACCTCGCCAACTCGATCAAGTACGCCGATTTCAACGGCGCCCACGAACGCTCATGGCAGGCACGCTACGACCTCGATTTGAGCACCTTCGGCATACCTGGCCTGAATTTCATGACCCGTTACGTCATGGGCAGCCGGATCGACGGCACCCGTGCGCCCAAGGGCGGCGCCTACAACCCTTTCGATGAGTCCATCGGCGAATACGTGCCACAACAAGGCGATGGCGGCCGGCATTGGGAGCGCGACATCGACCTGCGCTACATCGTGCAGTCCGGCGCGGCCAAGGGGTTATCGCTGCAACTGTCCCATGTCTCGCATCGGGCCAATGCGGCGCAGGCCGGCGATGATATTGACCGGGTGTACGTGGTCGTTCAGTACCCGCTGAATTTCGGGCATCTATGAAGGGAAATGGCGGAAGGCAGCCGGAGTCGAACCTGCCCGGGAACGGATGCCGTCCCCAACCGGGTTTGAAGCCCGGCCGCGCCACCGGGCGCGATTGCCTTCCTTGAAGTCAGTTTCCTGATGGCTGGGCCAGGGCATTGTCGAGCCGCAGATGGCGCTTGTCGCCAAAGCGTCGGGTCAGGCCCAGCCGGTCGAAGTATTCGAGGATCTGGATGCTGCGCTTGCGCCCCAGGCCCACGGCATCGCGAAACGCCGTGACCTGAATCACCGGGTTCTGCGCGGCCAGTTGCACAAGCATAGCCGCCAATCGGCGAATGACTGCTTCGGTGTAGAACAGGTCACGGACGACCTGATGCACCAGCCCCAGCCTCGCCATTTTTCGCAGCAGCAGGCGCACCGTCACTTCGTCATGGCCAAGGTCGCGCACCCATGGGGCATTGAACCCTGCCTGTTCGAACAACGGTTGCAGCTGTTGCCACAACGCTTCGTCCTCTTCGCTCAAGCGCACCTGATGCTCGGGCAAATGCAGCCACGGCCCGCTGGCCAGCATGGCGCCACTGGTGAGTAATTCGTCGACCAGGCTGATGAAAGTCGGCCGATCCAAAGATGTCCCGGCGAAGCGCCGCAAGCGATCCCGGTCGGGGCCCATCTGGTCCGGTTCGAGCTGGTGGAAACGAGCCAGATGCCCCAGCAATGGCGCTTTCAGCGCTTCCCAACGGTCAGCGCTGAACAGCAAGGGGCCTTGGCGGGTATCGATCAAACGGATATTGGCGGGCAGGACCCAGGTGTCACGCGGCCGGTTGAACTGACGCTCCAGGCGTCGCGGGTCGAGCCCGGTTTCACTGTTCAGCAATAACGCAGGCAGCACGTCTTCCAGCTCGTTGCGGGTGGCGAGTGCCTGCAGCTGCGCCAATCGCTCGGGACTGCGACGGTGTCGGGTCGGGGCGAACGGGTCGAGCACCCGGCCACCGCCGAGGGTTCGTTGAGCGCTCTGGTCACGCAGAATCAACGGATCGCCCTTAACCGCCTGCGCCGGCGCATTCAGCAGGATTTGCGCGAACATCCGTTCACCCGGCGCAACGCTGGCACCTTCCAACAGCGCCACTCGCCCCGTGACATCCTGCGTCCCCAAGTGAACATGCACCGTTTGAAAATGCTCGAACGCCTTGGCTTCGCTGGCCAGCAACCGCATGTCAATGTCCAGGCGCTGGGTCGGTGCGTAGAGCCACTCGGACGCCAGCCAGTGGCCACGGTGAATCTGCTCCAGTGCCAAGCGCTCGGCACTCAGGTTCAGCGCCACTCGCTGACCCGCAACCCCAATCTCTGCGGCCTGGTTTTGCGCATGCAAGCCACGCACGCGCACGGGTTTGCCCAACGGACCGAGCATCAGCGTATCGCCCACGGCAACCTGCCCGGACAGCGCCGTGCCGGTCACCACGATACCGGCCCCGGCCACGCTGAACGCACGATCAGTCGCCAGACGAAAACCGCCACGGGTGCTGCGTTGCAGCACATCACGCTGCGCATCCAGCAAGGCCAGACGCAACGTCTCGACGCCCTCCCCGGTCACGCTCGACAGGGCAATCTGCGGCGCGCCGGCATACGGCCCGGGCGCCAGCAAACTTTCGATTTGTTCGCGCACGGCCTGCACGCGGGCCAGATCGACCCGGTCGCATTTGCTGATCGCCACCAGCGCCCGAGGGATGCCCAGCAGTTCGACGATTGCCAGATGTTCGCGGGTCTGGGGCATGACGCCGTCATCCGCCGCCACTACCAGCAATACCAGATCGATGCCCTGGGCTCCGGCCAGCATGTTGTGAGTGAAGCGCTCATGACCCGGTACGTCGATAAAACCGGTCAATGCAGCGCCCGGTTCCAATGCGGCGTAGAGATAACCGAGGTCGATGGTCATGCCGCGCTCGCGCTCTTCCCGGCGACGGTCGCCGGCTTGGCCAGTCAACGCCTGGAGCAACGCCGTCTTGCCGTGGTCGATGTGCCCGGCGGTGCCGACAATCACCCTGGCACCTGCAATTGATCGAGTTGCGCCCGCCACGCGGCTTCGTCGTCCAGTTGGCGCAGGTCCAGCCACAGCGCGTCGTCGTCAATCCGGCCTAGCACCGGAATGGCCAGCTGACGGAACGCGGCCTCCAGCCCCAGTAAATGCCGGCCGCGCAGGCGTTTGCTGACCAACGGGCGCAGGCACAACGCCGCGCTCGGCAGGCGAGCCACCGGTTGGCTGCCGCTGCCGATCATGCCCAGCGCTGCCACAGCGCTGACGCTCCAGCCATCGCCCAGAGCCAGCGCCAATGACGGTTGCAGGCGTTCGGCTTGCGCAAGAATGTCGGCCTGCGGTCGGGTCAGCAGGCGCAGGCTCGGCAGTCGTTCGGCCAGTTGATCGGGATTGCGGTACAGACTCAACACCGCTTCGAGGGCTGCCAGGGTCAGTTTGTCGACCCGCAACGCACGTTTGAGCGGGTTCTTCTTGATCTTCGCGATCAAGTCTTTGCGGCCGACGATCAACCCGGCCTGTGGACCGCCGAGTAACTTGTCGCCGCTGAAGGTGACGATGTCCGCGCCATCGATCAACGCCTGGCGCACCGTGGGTTCGGCGGGCAAGCCCCAGCGGGTCAGGTCCAGCAGACTGCCGCTGCCAAGGTCTTCGAGCAGTGGCAGCCCGTGCTTGTGCGCCAATTCAGCCAACTCGGCCGTCGGCACCCGGGCGGTGAAGCCTTCAATGGCGTAATTGCTCGCATGCACCCGCATCAGCAGACCACTGCGCGGGCCAATCGCCGCCTCGTAATCCCGGGCGTGGGTGCGATTGGTGGTGCCGACTTCGTGCAGTTTGACGCCGGCCCGGGCCATGATGTCGGGAATGCGGAAGGCGCCGCCGATTTCGATCAGCTCGCCTCGTGAAATGATCCCTTCCTTGCGCGCGCCCAGGCTGTTGAGCGTCAGCAGCACGGCAGCGGCGTTATTGTTGACCACGGTCACGGCTTCGGCGCCGGTCAGTTCACGGATCAGGCCTTCGATCAGGTCGTCACGGTCGCCGCGCTTGCCGCTTTGCAGGTCGAATTCGAGATTGAGCGGATAGCGAGCGGCCCTTTGCACCGCATCGATGGCTTCGTCTGGCAATAACGCGCGGCCAAGGTTGGTGTGCAGCACCGTGCCGGTCAGGTTGAACACCCGGCGTACCTGGCTGCGATGCTGGAGATCCAGGCGCTCGCCCGCTCTGCCAGCCAAGACTTCTGGGGTGATTTCAACGGCGTCGAGTTGGCTTGACAGTACTGGTTCGCGCAGGTCATCCAGCAACTGCCGCAGGCTGGCCAGCAGCGCGTCACGCCCATAGCGCTCGGTCAATGGCAGGCACGCCGGATGGCGCAGCAAACTGTCGATGGAAGGCAGCCGCAAGGCTGGGCTGGCGGATCTGGCAGGCATCAGGCGCTCCCGCAAACGTTAACTGTCGCGCCTGAGTGTAGCCGTTGTGCTTAATCGCCTCCCGGTGCGAGCAGAAGATTCGGTGCCGGGCGCACGTAACCCTCCTGTTCCAGACGCATGTCCAGCATCAGGCTGGTCAGGTCGGTCGAGAGCGCTTCGGCCTCGGCGTCGTTTTCCAGGTACAGCAGTTTCAGGTAGCTGTGGCAGCCGGGGCAGGTTTCGGCGCGCAACGGCGCCTGATTGGCGGCATGGCGGTCGTCATCGAGGCTGACGTATTCCAGGCCTTTGCTTTGTTCGCAGTACACGCATTTGACCCGCACCACGTGCCATTCGCAGGCACACAACGAGCACACCAGATAACGCAAACCGTTGTGTTTGCCGCGATGGCGAATGACCCCGGCCATGGCCGGCGAACCACAGGCCGGGCATTGGTTGAGGCTGTCGCCGGGTTTGAGCGCAAGCTTCGGCGTGTGCAGCAGCCAATGACTGAACGCGGCCTGCAACGCCGCGCCAAGAAAGGGCACCAGCGCCGCCGGCAGCAGCGAATACTGGCCGCTGACCAGTGTGATCGCCCAGGCTTTGCGTTGCCCGCTGTTGGCATTGCGCAAGGACGCGATGGCTTTCTCGACGGCGGAGTCTGGTGGTGGCGAGTACCGCTGCAACAAGGCGTCGAGATACGCCAGCCAGGTGTCTTCGCGCACCAGGCTGTCGGCAGCGAACGGTGGCAGACCGTGTTGCTGGCACATTCGCAGACGCTCGGGATCGAGTGGCGCCGAGTCAGGTGGATTGTCCAACAGGTCCTGCTGAACGCGGCACAGGTCCGCCACCAGCCGCAGGTAATCGGCCAGTGGGTGCCCGTCTGCCAGTTTTTCCAGGCGCAGCGCCCGCAACGCGAACAGGTTGTTCGGTGGCAGGTGCAGGAACGGCGGAGAACCCGCCGCCGCTTCGATCTCTCCAGGCTCAAGAATGGTTGCCAAAGGGCTTATCCTTTTTTGCTGATCGGCCGCTCAGGGTGCTCGTCCCGGGTCACTTCCCGATACCAGAGCTCATGGTGCTTCTTCGCCCAGGCGCGGCTAACCCCGCCATGCACCATGGCGCTGACCGAGCCTTTGATCCAGAGGCCGGCATAGATGTGGACAATGATGCTCAACACCAGCACAAAACCCGCCAAGGCATGTAGCAGCATCGCCCAGCGAATCGAGGTGATGCCGAAGTATTCGCTGAAATACGCACGCCAGATCACCAGCCCGCTGAACAGCAACACCAGCATGCACAGCAGCAAGATCCAGAACAGCAGCTTCTGCCCCGGGTTGTACTTGCCGATCGGCGGCACACCCTCCTCTTCATTGCGGATCACTCGCCCGACGCGCCGGAGCCACAACCGGTCATTGCTGATAAAGAAATTCGCCCGAAAGAACTGGATCACCAGACCAAGGAACAGCACAAACATCGCCACCCCAGGAACGGGTGCAGGATGCGTGTCCACGGCCCGCCGCCGAACAGGTGGCTGAGCCAGAACAACGCCGGGTGAAACAGCGCCAGGCCTGACAGCGCGGCCATGAAAAACAGGATCGCCACCAGCCAGTGATTGGTGCGCTGGTTTGGGGTGTAGCGCAGGATCTGTCTGCGGATCATGGTCTGTCCTCCCCACGCGGATCAAAGGTATGCACCGACGGATCGACTTCATGCACGGCCGGGTCGTTGAGTGGCGGCAATTCATCTTCTTCAACCACTTGCGGCCCGACGCGCACGTAATGGAAGAACCCGGCCAGCACCGCCAGGCCCATGGCCAGCAAGCCCAAGGGTTTGCTCACGCCTTTCCACAATTCCACCAGCGGGCTGATCGTCGGGCTGCCCGGCAAACCGGCGTACAGCGTCGGCGTGTCGGCGTGATGCAGCACGTACATGACGTGCGTACCGCCCACGCCTTCGGGGTCGTACAGGCCGGCGTGATCGAAGCCGCGGCTTTTCAGGTCGACGATGCGTTCGGCGGCGTGTTCTTTCATGTCTTCCTTGCTGCCGAACACGATGGCGCCGGTCGGGCAGGTTTTCACGCAGGCCGGTTCCAGCCCCACTTCCACCCGGTCTGAACACAAGGTGCATTTATAGGCCTTGTGATCCTTTTGCGAGATCCGCGGAATGTTGAACGGGCACCCGGTGATGCAATAGCCGCAACCGATGCAATGGTCCTGATCGAAATCGACGATGCCGTTGGCGTGCTTGATGATCGCCCCCGGGCTCGGGCACGCCGCCAGGCAACCCGGCTCGGCGCAGTGCATGCAGCCATCCTTGCGAATCAGCCACTCCAGGTTGCCGGCGTCGGTTTCATGCTCGGTGAAGCGCATCAGGGTCCAGGTTTCTGCGCTGAGGTCGTGCGGGTTGTCGTAGGTGCCGAGGTTGTGGCCGACCTCGTCGCGCAACTCGTTCCATTCCGAGCAGGCGACCTGGCAGGCCTTGCAACCGATGCACTTGGTGGTGTCGATCAGCTTGGCCACTTCCTCCTGGTTGCGCACCGAGGACGGCACGGTGGTGGTGGCCGAACGGGCAATGATGTCTTGGCTGGCCATTTAGACTTTCTCCACGTTGACCAGGAATGACTTGGATTCCGGGGTCTGTGTGTTGCCATCGCCGAGGAACGGCACCAGGGTGTTGGTCAGGTAACCGTGGCGCGTGAGGCCGGTAAAGCCCCAGTGCAGCGGGATGCCGATCTGGTGCACCACCTGATTGTTGACCTGCAGCGGACGAATCCGCTTGGTCACCACTGCCACCGCTTCGATGTGCCCGCGCTTGGAACTGACCCGGACCCGGTCGCCAGCGACAATGCCTTTCTCCTTGGCCAGCACTTCACCAATCTCGACGAATTGCTCGGGTTGGGAAATCGCGTTGAGCTTGCAATGCTTGCTCCAAAAGTGGAAATGCTCGGTCAGCCGGTAGCTGGTCGCCGCATACGGATAGTCTTTGGCCACGCCGAGGGAATCCCACACCGAATCGAAGATCCGCGCCGCCGGGTTGCTGGTGGCTTTCTTGTTTTGCGGGTGCAGCGGGTTGATGCCGATCGGCGTCTCGAACGGCTCGTAGTGCTCGGGAAATGGGCCTTCGTTCATCTTGTCGACGGCGAAGAACCGCGCGATGCCTTCGGGGTTCATGATGAACGGATTCATCCCGGCTTCCGGCGGCGAGTCGGCCTTGAAGTCCGGCACATCGGTGCCGCCCCAGGCTTTACCGTTCCACCACACCAGGCGCTTTTTCTCGTCCCATGGCTTGCCTTGCGGGTCGGCCGAAGCGCGGTTGTAGAGAATCCGTCGGTTGGCCGGCCAGGACCAGGCCCAGCCCTGATGTTGGTGCATGCCGTAGGGGTCGCTGTTGTCGCGCCGGGCCATCTGATTGCCCGCCTCGGTCCAGCTGCCGCAGAAAATCCAGCAGCCGCACGCCGTGCTGCCGTCGTCCTTGAGCTGGCCAAACCCGGCCAGTTGCGCATTCGCCTTGATCGTCGCGCCCGTGGCGTCGGTGTAGTCGGTGACGGCCGTGCCGTTGATTTCTCGCGCCAGTTCTTCCGGCGAGGGTTCGTCGGCGATCTTGTACGGCCACGACAGTTTGAGGATCGGGTCGGGATAAGCCCCGCCCTTGGCTTGATAGCGCTGGCGCAGCCGCAGGAACAGTTCGCTCATGATCTGCACGTCGGTGCGCGCCTCGCCCGGGCCATCGGCGCCTTTCCAGTGCCATTGCAGCCAGCGGCTGCTGTTGACCAGCGAGCCGTCCTCCTCGGCAAAACAGGTGGTGGGCAGGCGAATGACTTCGGTCTGGATGCCGGCGGTTTCTACATCGTTGTACGGCCCGACATTGCGCCAGAACTCCGAGGTTTCGGTGGACAGCGGGTCCATGACCACCAGCCATTTGAGCTTGGCCAGGGCCGCCATGACGCGATTCTTGTCAGGCAGCGCCGCGATGGGGTTGAACCCCTGGCACATATAGCCGTTGACCTTGCCCTGGCCCATCAGGTCGAACACTTTGAGGATGTCGTAGTTGGGAATGTCCAGTTTCGGCAAATAGTCGTAAGCCCAGTTGTTCTCCAGCGTGGCGTTGTCGCGGTACCAGGCCTTCATCAGGCTGACGTGGAATTTGCTGTAGTTCTGCCAGTAGGACAGCTGCCCCGGACGCAACGGCATTTGCGTGCGCTTGGTGATGTAGGCGGTGTAATCCTGCTCGGCGTCGTTCGGCAGGGTCAGGTAGCCCGGCAGTGCGTTGGACAGTAAGCCGAGGTCGGTCAGGCCCTGGATGTTGGAGTGCCCGCGCAAGGCATTGACGCCCCCGCCCGGCATGCCGACGTTGCCTAACAGCAGTTGCACCATCGCCGCGCTGCGGATGATTTGCGAGCCGATCGAGTGCTGGGTCCAGCCCAGCGCGTAGAGAATCGTCATGGTCTTGCCCGGTTGCGAGCAGGTGGCGATTTCTTCCCAGATCTTCTGCATGGCATCAACCGGCATACCGCAAATCTGGCTCGCCAGTTCGATGTTGTAGCGGCTGTAATGCTGCTTCATCAGCTGATACACGCAGTGCGGGTCTTGCAGGCTCGGATCGGTTTTGACGAAACCGTCCTGGCCCAATTCGTACCCCCAGCCGGATTTGTCGGTATACACACGTTTGGCCGCGTCGTAACCGCTGAAGATGCCGTCCTCGAAGCCGTACCCCGCTTTGACGATAAACGACACGTCGGTGTAGTTGCGCACGTATTCGTGCTGGATTTTGTCCTCGTTCAGCAGGTAATTGATCAACCCGCCCATGAAGGCGATGTCGGTGCCGGTGCGAATCGGCGCGTAATAGTCGGCCACCGAAGCGGTCCGGGTAAAACGCGGATCGACCACGATCAAGCGCGCCTTGTTGTGCGCCTTGGCTTCGGTCACCCATTTGAAACCGCACGGGTGCGCTTCTGCTGCGTTGCCGCCCATCACCAGGATCAGATTCGCGTTGGCGATATCGGTCCAGTGATTGGTCATGGCACCACGGCCGTACGTCGGGGCAAGACTTGCCACCGTCGGGCCGTGTCAGACACGCGCCTGGTTATCAAACCCCAGCATGCCGAGACTGCGAATGACCTTGTGGGTGATATAACCCGCTTCGTTGGACGCCGCCGAGGCTGCGAGAAAACCGGTAGTCAGCCAGCGGTTCACCGTTTGGCCCTTGTCGTTCTTCTCGATAAAGTTGGCGTCGCGGTCGGCCTTCATCAGGTCGGCAACGCGATCCAGTGCCTCATCCCAGGAGATGCGCGTCCACTCGGTGCTGCCGGGTTTGCGCACCTGCGGATATTGCAGGCGCCCGGGGCTGTGAATGAAGTCCAGCAGGCCGGCGCCTTTGGGGCACAGGGTGCCGCGGTTGACCGGGTGGTCTGCGTCGCCTTCGATGTGGATGATGCTTTGCGCGACGTTTTTGGCGTTATCGCCCTGGCTGTACATGATCAACCCGCAGCCGACCGAGCAATACGGGCAGGTGTTGCGGGTTTCATGGGTGTGGGCGAGTTTGAAATGGCGTACCTGCTCGGCAAAGGCAGGCGTGGGCAGCATGCCCAGCGCGCCGAGGCTCGAGCCCGCAAGGCCGATACCGGCGACCTTGAAGAACTGACGACGGTTGAGGTCCATCGTGCACTCCTGATCAGGTGGAGACCCGGTACTTTTGCCGGGTTTTTCTGGACGATCACGGTGCCGGCAGCGTGGCTACCGACACTTTGAACTCTAGACAATGGGAGAACTGACTGCCTGAAAACCGACCATCGGGCAGTGCCCAAATGCCAGCCATCACGCATAACCCTGTG
This sequence comes from Pseudomonas mandelii, assembly GCF_900106065.1. Classification (NCBI taxonomy): domain Bacteria; kingdom Pseudomonadati; phylum Pseudomonadota; class Gammaproteobacteria; order Pseudomonadales; family Pseudomonadaceae; genus Pseudomonas; species Pseudomonas mandelii. The sequence goes on along the minus strand of NZ_LT629796.1, from coordinate 5,889,330 downwards.
GGAGCGAGCCTGCTCGCGATAGCGGTGGGTCAGTTTGCATAGATGTTGAATGAGCTGACGCCATCGCGAGCAGGCTCGCTCCCACAGGGGTTTGTGTTGTTTGGGCGATTACCGTCTCGCTCCCGCAGGGGCTTGGCGTTTATCATGGCGCCACGTTCAACCCCGCTTTTTATGAGACTGAGCATGACCTTCGATTTTGATCAGGTGTTCGACCGCCACAACACCGGCAGTACCAAGTGGAGCCGCTACCCGGCCGACGTGTTGCCGATGTGGGTCGCCGACATGGACTTCGCCGCGCCGCCGGTCATCCTTGAAGCCCTGCGTAAACGCCTCGAACACCCGATGGTCGGCTACAGCGTGCCTCAGGACGATTTGCGCGCCGCCATCGTCGCCGATCTCTGGAACAAATACGCCTGGCGCGTCTTGCCGGAGGAACTGATTTTCCTGCCGGGTGTGGAGTCGGGTTTCAACATGGCCCTGAAGGCGCTGATCGAGCCGCAACAAAACGTCGTGGTCCAGGTGCCGAACTACCCGCCGCTGCGTCATGCGCCAGGTCATTGGGGCTTGAACAAGGTTGAACTGGAATTCGACGCGCTGGCCGATGGCACGTACAACACGCCGCTTGCGGCCTTGAGCCAGGCACTGACCGGCGGCGGCGCGCTGCTGCTGAGCAACCCGCACAATCCGCTGGGCAAGGTTTTCCCGCGGGAAGAACTGCAAGCGCTGGCGGACATTTGCCTGGAACACAACGCGTGGATCATCTCCGACGAAATCCACGCCGAGTTGTGCTTCGACGGGCGCGTGCACATTCCCACGGCATCGCTCAGCCCGCAGATCGCCCAGCGCACCATCACCCTGATGTCGGCGAGCAAGGCTTACAACATTGCCGGTCTTAAAACCTCCTTCATGATTATTCAAGACTCGGCGGTGCGTGCGCGGGTCAATCATGCCCGTTGCGGCATGGTCGACAGCGTCAACCCGCTGGGAATGGAAGCCACTCGCGTTGCCTACAGCGAAGGCGGCCCGTGGCTGGCCGGGTTGACGGCGTACCTGCAAGGCAATCGGGATTACCTGGTGGAAGCGGTTCGCACGCGCTTGCCGGGCGTGACGATGAATATCCCGCAGGGGACGTATCTGGCATGGCTCGATTGCTCCGCCCTGGGGCTGGACAATCCGCAGCAGTTCTTCCTCGACCAGGCCAAGGTCGGCCTCAGCCCCGGCCTGGATTTCGGCGACAACAACCGCCAGTTCGTGCGCCTGAACTTCGGCTGCCCACGGGCATTGCTCGAAGAAGGCTTGGCACGCATGGCGCGTAGTTTGCTCAACCTCAAGGCCTGACAACACGACAAATCCCCCTGTAGGAGCGAAGCTTGCTCGCGAAGGCGGTGTGCCAGTTGACACATGTATGACTGACACACCGCCTTCGCGAGCAAGCTTCGCTCCTACAAGGGATTTGCCAGGATTCGGGGTTTTGTGCACCCACCTGAATCCAACCGAACTCAAGGCAAAACATCAGGGTCAACCCTTTGAATCCTGTGCCCCGAGATCGGAGATTTGCCATGACTGACTACCCAAGACCACCCTTCCCCAAACAAGGCCAACCTGTCCCAGGCTCCCAAAAGAAAATGGACCCGTATCCAGACTGCGGCGAAAAAAGCTACAAAGGCTCGGGCCGGCTGGATGGCAAGATCGCCCTGATCACCGGGGCCGACAGCGGCATCGGCCGTGCGGTCGCCATCGCCTTCGCCCGTGAAGGCGCCGATGTCGCGATTGCCTACCTCAATGAACATGAAGACGCGCAGGAAACCGCACGTTGGGTCGAACAGGCCGGACGCCAATGCGTGCTGCTGCCCGGCGACATCGCGCAGAAAGCGCAATGCCAGGCCCTGGTGGACAAGACAGTCGAGCGCTTCGGGCGGATCGACATTCTGGTCAACAACGCGGCCTTCCAGATGACGCACGAACACTTCGAAGACATCCCGGACGAAGAATGGGTGATGACCTTCGACGTCAACATCACCGCCATGTTCAGGATCTGCCAGGCCGCGCTCAAGCACATGAAGGCCGGCAGTTCGATCATCAACACCAGTTCGGTCAACTCGGACATGCCCAAGCCCACCCTCCTGGCCTACGCCACGACCAAGGGTGCCATCGCCAACTTCACCGGTGGCCTGGCGCAGATGCTCGGGCCGAAAAACATTCGGGTGAACAGCGTGGCGCCGGGGCCGATCTGGACGCCGTTGATCGTCTCGACCATGCCCGATGAAGAGGTGCAGAACTTCGGCGCGCACACCCCGCTGGGCCGGCCGGGCCAACCGGTGGAAGTGGCGCCGATTTACGTGCTGCTGGCGTCGGACGAGGCCAGCTACATCACCGGCCAGCGCTACGGCGTGACCGGCGGTAAACCGATGTTGTGACCGCCCGCTGTAATAGCAGCAGCCTTGTGGCGAGGGGCTTGCCCCCCTCGCCACAAGCTGCGCCAACGGCTACACGTCATTCCGCGAAGTCGCGAAAAAATGAACCCCTGACAAATCTCCCCCCTCAATACGTTTAGGCCCCCATCACGGGCCGTTGGAGGAGGTCGTCATGTCCGCACCTATCGTCAAACTGTTCACCCAGCCCAATTTCGCCTGGACGGATATTCGCCGGGAGGAGGAAGCACATCCGCGCCATTACCTCGCGCATTTGCTGCTGCTCGCCTTGATCCCCGCCGTCTGCCTGTTCATCGGCACCACCTATGTCGGCTGGAGCCTGGCCGAGAACGAAACCGTCAAACTCAGTACTCAAAGTGCGTTGCAGCTCTGCGTGCTGCTGTACGTCACCATCATCGTCGGCGTGGCGTTGATGGGGGGATTCATCCGCTGGATGTCGCGCACCTTCGACGCGCGTCCGACCATCAATCAATGCATCGGTTTTGCGGCGTATACCGCGACGCCGTTTTTCCTGGCGGGGATTGCCGGGCTGTACCCGAGTCGCTGGCTGGCAATCATTGTGTTGATGGCTGCTTCGGCTTATTCGACGTTTTTGCTGTTCGTCGGCCTGCCGACGTTCATGCACGAGCGCAAGGAACAAGGCCTGCTGAATGCGGCGTGCGTCTGGGGCGTCGGGCTCCTGGTATTGGTGACTATTCTGGTAGAGATGATTCTGCTGTGGTTCAACGTGCTGACGCCTGAATACCTGCGCGCCACGGTCGGTTGATCCGCAGAGGCCAACAAACGCGGTCCACCCCCAACGAGAACCGAGCATGAGTTTCATTTTATGGGTGGCCGTGTTGGGTGCTGTACTCCTGACGCTGGCGCTGACCTCGTCCTACCTGCGATGGATGCCAGTGACCACGTCGGCGGTGTGCCTGGTGCTGGGCGCCGCCATCGGCCCGGCCGGGTTCGGGCTGTTGAAACTGGACACCGCTGACGCTTCGATCTGGATGGAGCACCTGACGGAAGTCGCGGTGCTCTTTTCGCTGTTTGTCTGCGGCCTGAAATTGCGCTCGCCCCTCAAGCATAAAAATTGGCGGATTGCGGTCGGCCTGGCCGGCCCGGTGATGCTGCTGACCATTGTCGGCGTCTGCATGTTGCTGCATTACGCATTGCAATTGTCATGGGGCGCGTCTGTGCTGATCGGCTCGATCCTGGCCCCCACCGATCCGGTGCTCGCCGCGCTGGTCCAGGTCAACGACGCGCGGGATGACGACAGCGTGCGCTTCGGCCTCTCCGGTGAGGCCGGGCTCAATGACGGGATCGCGTTTCCGTTCGTGATCCTTGGCCTGCTCCTGCTGCAACACGAGGGTAACCCCGGCTGGTTGGGCGACTGGGTGCTGCGCAGTCTGATCTGGGCGGTTCCGGCCGGTTTTCTGACGGGGTACTGGATGGGACGCGGCATCGGGCGCCTGACCTTGGCGCTGCGGATCAAGAACGATGACAGCACGCTGTCTCCGAACGATTACCTGGCCCTTGCTTTGATTGCCCTGGCGTATGTCGGGGCCGAGTCTATCCACGCCTATGGGTTTCTGTCGGTGTTCGCCGCCGGCCTGGGGTTACGCCAGGAAGAAGTCAGCTCCACGGGCAACGACGAACTCCCTGCCGAGCATCTGGTCCAGCCGGTGGTCGGTCACCAGAACGTCGAACCACAACACGCGGTGCATGGCGATACCGACAACCTTGAAGACACCCAGGTCGCCGCGGGCATCATGATGGGTGACATGCTCGCCTTTGGCAGCCTCGTGGAGCGGGCCATGGAAGTGTTTCTGGTGACACTGCTCGGCGTCGTGCTGATCGCTCACTGGGACTGGCGCGCCCTGCTGGTCGGCGGGGTGTTGTTTTTTCTGGTTCGCCCTTTGAGTGTCGCCGTGATGCCGTGGGGCCGATTGCTCGATTGGCGCCAGCGAATGTTGATCGGCTGGTTTGGCATCCGTGGCATCGGCAGCCTGTATTACTTGTTCTACGCCTTGAATCACGGGCTGGGTCAGTCGGTGTCGACGCTGTGCATGGACCTGACGTTGTCCGTGGTCGCGTTGAGCATTTTGATCCACGGCATCAGCACGCAACCCACCCTCGCCCGCTATGAACGGCGCAAGAAACAAATTATTTGATTTTTACCTGCGTGTTTACAGGTTGAATCAAACGAATTTTCGCCTCAAAGAATTTGAAATCCCTGTGCAACTCGACAGTCACAACCTTAATTCCGCCTGTTTTCTTTTATACGGCGGAACCCGACAGGTTCGGTTCCACTGTGGCAACGATGCCTATTAAAAGGGACCTCGAAAAAAGTAAGGTGCCGGTCATGGTTCACTATTCAACTCCCGATCAAATCAAAGCCTGCCGGGCGTTTGCCCTGGAATGCAATCGCCAGATGTTCGAAGACGCCCAGGCGTTGAGCCGAAGCGCTTTCGAGATGCTTGAGGACGGCGACATGGACCTGGAACGGTTCGAGCATTACAGGGCGATGCGCAGGAAGGCTGATTTGAAGTTTCAGGAAGCGATTGAGCACCTGCGTTTGCTCAACGCGGACTTCCCACCGATCCCGATGTCCGTGAATAACGCCCACCGGTTGCGCCAGCAGCTTGAAGACCGGGTTTGATCCTGAAAACCCCCGGGGCATCAGCCCTGACGCACTCCATATAGCCGCTGGCGAATTCGCCTTCGGCTATCGCATCAGTTTCCACGCTCCGTCAGCGGAACATCCCTTGAACCCGGTGTCAGGATGCGGCGAATCTGATCGACGGTAACACCGACAATTCACATTTCTCGACGGAAAACTTCGCGCCGCGAACTGCATGAGTCAATTTCCAGACTCATGCAGCCTGCACGACCTCAATTCGCCATCAGATCTTTTAACCAATTGTTTTATATAGCTTTACTCATGGCGGTGAAATCGGCACGACAAATGCTCCCAGTGTAAAAGCGACCTACGGCCATGAGACCGTTTGCGCCTATTCCGTGACTAATTGAGAGATTCGACCATGAACGCCATCGACCTGTTGAAAGCCGACCATGAACGCGTAAAAGGCATCCTGACTCAGTTAAGCGAGTCCACCGAACGGGGTGTCAAAAAACGCACCGAGTTGCTGGCCAAGCTCGAAATGGAGATCACCATCCATACCCGGCTCGAAGAAGAAGTCTTGTACCCGGCGTACAAAAAAGCCGGTGGCAAGGAACAGGACGTTATGTACTACGAAGCCAAGGAAGAACACCGCACCGTGGATTCCCTGGTGTTGCCGGACCTGAAAGTCACCGACCCTTCCACCCCAGAATTCGCGGGTCGGGTGAAAGTGGTCAAGGAGCTGCTGGAACACCACATCGAAGAAGAGGAAACCGAAATGTTCCCTCAGGCGAAAAAACTGCTGGGCAAGGCCACCCTGGAAGAATTGGGCGCGCAAATGGAAACGCTCAAGGCTCAGTACAAGAAAGAAATGAGCGCGTCCAATCTGGCGGCTTGATTTGGTAGTCGATGTCAGAGAGCCCGGCAAATGCCGGGCTTTTTAGTCTGCGATTCAGCCACCGGGATTGGTGACCTGGATGTAAACCGCATAAGTGCCCAGCAACACCCAGAACGTCGCGAAAATCCACGGCGTCCGCACGGAAAACAGCAGCGATTTGCGGTAGCCCTTGTGGGACGATTCCATCTCACTGAACAGCGGGGATTCATCGTACGCCAGCCCCATCAATGGCTCGCTGCGCAACAGCTCACTTTGCTTGAAGTGCCAGTGGTCGATGATGTCGTAGGCCGCACGAATGCCCGGCCAGGCGTTCAGCGAGCTCAGTAAACCCAGCAGCGCGAGGAACGGCGGCACCACCAGGGTGAAGAGTTTTCCCCATTCGGGATTGAGGTTGGCCATGCAGGAAGCAAAGGCAATCACCAGGAACGACTGCGCGGCCAGGTAAGCGTCGGTTCGATTGGCGAGGATGCTGGTTTCGTACTGGATTTCCCGACGGTAGAAATCCAGCCGCTCCTTGGGCGAGCCGAACATTTTGGCGTTGTGTTCGGACAAGGCTTCTTCGGCGGTAGGTTCGGTCAGTATTCTGGGCACGGAAATTACACAAGGACTGGGAAAGCGTTATGACGAAAACTATCCCGGCAAAGTTCAGCCGAATTTAATGCGCCTCGCTCGAACGCTATTTCGCTGCCGTGGTCCTTCAAAATACACAGGCTGACTTCAAGGATTGCGGATGGACACTCTCGATTGGGTGCAATGGCCAGCGATGCTGGTCACGGTACTGGCGGCGTGGTTGATCGGCTCGCAAAACCCATCGCGCAGGGTGTGGGGTTTCAGTTGCTTCATCGTCAGCAATCTCTTGTGGGTGATTTGGGGCTACCACACCCACGCCTACGCATTGATCGTGTTGCAGTTTTGCCTGTGTGCCATGAACTTGCGCGGTTTCAAGAAGAACGTGAAAGCCTGAGCACGACGCCCGTTACTTCATGGCCAGCGCAATCACCTCGACCAGATTGAGTTGGGTATACGGTTTGGACAAGCGAGGGAGTGTGGTCGCGAAGCCTTCAAGGCGTTCGGCATAACCCGTGGCAAGAATGATCGGTACGTCCGGCTTCAACGCCCGGATGGCATTGGCCAACTGCTCACCGTTCATTTGTGGCATAGCCATGTCGGTAATGACCAGGTCAACATGCTGCTCGCGTTCGAACAGCTCAAGCGCTTGGGCACCGGACACCGCACTGATCACCCGATGGCCGAGGTCCTCAAGCAACAGGCCGGTGCTGGTCAGCACCAGGCTGTCATCGTCCACGACCATGACGCACAACTGAGCCACTGGCGGAGCGGCCACTTCCGATACGGCGGGATGATTGAGCGCAGCTGTGGTCGCGGCGGGTATCCACAGTTCGGCGACAGTGCCGATGTCCTTCTGACTCTTGAGAATGAATCGCCCGCCCAGTTGTTCTATGAAGCCATGAATCATCGACAACCCCAGCCCCGTGCCTTTGCCCACCCCTTTGGTGGTGAAAAACGGGTCCATGGCCGACGCCAGGGTGACCTCATCCATGCCCTCCCCGTTATCGGCAACACTCAGGCAAACATAGCGTCCGGGCTCCGGCAATAGTGTCGATTGGTCGCAGACGTCTTCCGTCCGGGTACTGATGACGATTTTTCCGCCGTTGGGCATCGCGTCCCGAGCATTGGTGGCGAGGTTCAGCACGGCCAGTTCGAGCTGATTGACATCGGCCATGACCGGAACGAGGTCGGGGGAAAAACGGGTTTCGAGCTGTACGGATGGCCCGAGGGAGCTGCGCAACAATCCGCTGATTCCTTCCACCAGCGCGGGTATTTCGACGGATTCGGACTTGAGTTCCTGACGTCTGGCGAACGCCAGCATGCGTTGAGTCAGGGACACCCCACGCAGGGCACCTTGGGTGGCGTTGTCGACCAATCGAGTGACTTTCGGATTGTCTCCCACGCGTTTACGGACGATTTCCAGGTTGCCAAGGATAACGGTCAGCAGATTATTGAAATCGTGGGCGATCCCGCCACTGAGTTGGCCGATGGCCTGCATCTTCTGCGCCTGGAACAGCGCTTCACGGGTTTGTTCCAGAACCTTCTGTGCTTGTGTGGCCTCGGTGATGTCCCGGGTAATTTTGGCAAAGCCCAGCAACGTGCCCGTATCGCCCCAGATCGGATCGACCACCACATGGGCAAAGAACCGCGTGCCGTCCTTGCGCACGCGCCAGGCCCTGTTTTCAAAGCGCCCTTCCCGCATAGCCGTCTCCAACGCACGTTGGGGTTCCCCGGCTTCACGGTCTTCGGGCGTATAGAAGAGTGAAAAATGCTGACCGATGACTTCTTCGGGTCGGTAGCCCTTGATGCGCTGGGCCCCTTGATTCCAGTTGGTCAATCGTCCATCCGGGGCGAGCATATAGATGGCGTAGTCAGTCACGCTTTGAACCAGCAAACGAAACTGCTGCTCGCTTTGCTTGAGCGTCTCTTCGGCCATTTTGCGGTCGGTGAGGTCCCGGGTGATCTTGGCAAACCCCAATAGATTGCCTGCCGGGTCGCGAATCGGATCGATCACCACATGGCACCAGAAGTGTGTTCCGTCCTTGCGAACCCGCCAGCCTTCACCCTCGAACCGCCCTTCGCGAATCGCCGTATCCAGCGCGCGCTGGGGCAGACCGGCACTGCGGTCTTCTTCGGTATAAAAGCGCGAAAAATGCTGTCCGAGGATCTCCTTCTCCTCATACCCCTTGAAACGTTTGGCGCCAGCGTTCCAGCTGGTGATGATGCCATCGGGGTCAATCATGTAGATCGCATAGTCCACCACGGCATCAATCAACAGGCGAAAGCGCATTTCCTCGATGGCGTTGGTTTTGGACTGGTTATCACTCATCGATCACACCCGTGACTGTTGTTTTGCGAAGTATGCGTCAAACCGTGGGTTTGGTAAGCCAGAAAACGGTTGTGCACTGGAGCATAGCGTTCACTCCGCCTATTCTCGATGCCAAACGCCATTCCTGGCGGTTCCAAGGCGCCCCGATGATCCTGATTCTGTTACCCACGTCTGACTACGATCCCACAGAGAGCAGCGTTCCATGGCAGGCCATGCGTCAGGCCGGCATCGAGGTGCGCTTTGCATCCCCCCAGGGATTGCCCGCCTACGCCGATTCACGCCTGGTGGACATCGGCTTCGGCCTGTTGAACCCGCTGCTGATGACGCGCAAGGCCGACCTGGCCAGCTACGCCAGGATGATCGAAGACCCCTCCTTCCGCCGACCGCTGAACTATGACGATGTGGACCCCGGCGAGTTCCAAGGACTGCTGATTCCCGGCGGGCATGCCAAGGGCATGCGCAGCCTGCTGGAGTCCGAGCAGGCGCGACGGATCGCCCTGCACTTTTTCAAGACAGACAAACCCGTGGCAGCGGTCTGCCACGGCGTACTGTTGCTTGCCCGAACCCTCGACCCCGATACCGGACGTTCGGTGTTGCAGGGGCGCAAGGTTACCGCCCTGGTCGCCAACACCATGGAGCTGCCTGCCTGGGCAATCACCGCCGCCTGGCTCGGACGCTACTACCGGACCTATACCCAAACCGTCGAAGCGGAAGTCACGGCCGCCCTGTCCAGCCCGACGGATTTCCTGCGCGGGCCCGTCCTCGCGGTGCGTGATTCGGCGGACCAGCCACAACGCGGGTTCGTTGTCCGTGATGGCCTGTTGTTGACCGCGCGCTGGCCGGGAGACTGTCATCGCTTTGCCGCCGAGTGGGTTCGCCTGCTTACCGGTTCACGTATTTGACGATGTAGGCGTACAGGTCGTTGTAAACGAAGTCAGGAACAACCTGGGCGTAAGTCTGGGTGTTGAGTAACGCCAGGTGGCATTCTTTAACTATCTCGTCACGCTCACTCAGGGTGTGGACATGATTATTGATGATGCTTTCATAGGCGCTGTATGCCGTTGGCGTCGCAGAGGGCGTCACGCAAGCGGTTGTGGTGTAGGTGATATGAGCACGCGAGACGCGTTCCTTCAGCGCCCCGAACCCGCGTTCATACACCGTGATTTGTGAACGATCGACCGCCTTCGAGGCGGTTTCGAAGGCCAGGATCACCGCTTGCTCATTCCTCATGGAGCTCTCCAGTGTCGATCGCGTGACAAACCTTTCCAGTTCGCGGTTTTCCAGGCTTTTAAAGGCTCTTTTGATGCACGAAACGTGAGCGAACTCCAGCGTGCAGCCAACGATATGCGTTTCGAACTGATAGCCGGCCGCCGTCGCGAGTGGTGGAAATGCCGCGAAATCGATGCTGTCGAACGCACACTCCATGATGATGTTGTATTTGAGTGTGAAGGCTTCGGTGAAGATTTTGGCGCAAAGCTCTCGTACGAAAGCTTCGGTATGTTCATAGGCATGCAGCACGCCGAGCTTGATCATCTCTGCGTATTGAGGATGTTTCTGCCGGTATTCGGGCAGGTAGAGACGGACATACTTGTCGTAGCGCCTGGTCGGCAGGAGTGTGTTTTCCAGCAGGAAGGTTTTACCCGAGCCTTGAAGCCCGGCAACCACCAGGATTTTCGGCGTTTCCTCGGCCGTGATACCGCGGAACAGCGTGGTTTTGATGGCATTGAACGCGGCGCTGACTTGTTCAGTGGTGTAGGTGTAGTTAGGTGCGGAGGACATGCCTTGATTTCCTTATCAAAGAGCCGGCTGAAATTGATTGGCTGCCCTTTGAATAAAGCGCTGTTTCACCGCTTGTTCAAATACGTGTGTCTTTCAAGATATGTACCTGTTTTAAAAGGTAAATAATCCTACGCACCAGAAGCCAAATGCGCCTGTTCGACCGACCACCAACGCGGCAGCAAGTGCTTGACCTTGCTGTCGCCGAACCGGTCATCGATCAACATCACCACCCCTTGATCCTGCTGAGTGCGGATCACCCTTCCTGCCGCCTGCACGACTTTCTGTACGCCGGGATACAAGTAGGTGTAGTCATAACCGGCGCCGAAAATCGCCGCCATTCGATGCTTCATCTGTTCGTTGACCGGATGGAGTTGCGCCAGCCCCAGGGTGGCAATGAATGCACCGATCAGGCGCGCGCCCGGCAGGTCGATGCCTTCACCGAACGCTCCGCCGAGCACTGCAAATCCGACGCCCTGGCTGTGCACGGTGAACTGGTCGAGAAAGGCCTGACGCTGCCCTTCCGCCATGCCCCTGGACTGCGACCACAAACTGATTTGCGGATGTCGTTCGGCCAGTAACTGCGCCACTTGCTGCAAATAATCGAAGCTGCTGAAAAATGCCAGGTAGTTGCCGGGGCGTTGGCTGAATTGGCGGGCGATGAGTTCGACAATCGGTTCGAGGGACGCCTGGCGATGGACGAATCGGGTCGATATCTGACTGACGATGTGCACTTTCAACTGGTCTGCATGGAACGGCGATTCGACATCAATCCACACTGTATCCGGCGGCGTACCCAGCAGGTCCGCGTAATAATGCCGAGGGCTCAGCGTCGCCGAAAACAGCACGGTGCTGCGCGCAGCCGTCAGGCGTGGGCGGATGAAACCGGCTGGCACCACGTTGCGCAGGCACAGTTGCGACAGGTTTTGTTTGCGTTCGAGGTCGCGCTTGCTGATGTCGAACAGGAACTGTTCATCGAAGAGTTCGGCCACCCGGCAAAACTGCAGCATGTCGAAGTAAAAACTCTGTAGGGCGCTGTCCAGGCCTTGGGGATGATCGTTGAGATAATCGCCGATGCTCGCGCTGCATGACGACAGCGCCTGGAGAAGTTTTTCCGGTGCCTTGTCGTAGGCCTGATACGGCGCCAATTGCAGATTATGCAGGGCATTCCACTCACGATTGACCCGCTGCAACGGTTTTTTCAGGGCGTCCGGTGCGGTTTTTCGTACCCCGCTGAGGGTCGACTGATCGAGCGTGGCGCTGTACATCTGCCGGCCGCGTTCCACCAGGTTGTGCGCCTCATCCACCAACACCGCGACTTTCCAGTTATTGGCCTGAGACAAGCCGAACAGCAACGCACTGAAATCGAAATAGTAGTTGTAGTCGGCGACCACCACATCGGCCCAGCGGGCCATTTCCTGGCTCAGGTAATACGGACAGACCTCATGCGCCAATGCCACTCGGCGCAAGGCGTCCTGATTCAGCAGGCTGAGTTCGCTGGCGGCCTGGCGGGCGGCCTGGCGGGCGGCCGGCAAACGGTCGTAAAAGCCCTGGGCCAACGGGCAGGATTCACCGTGACAGGCTTTGTCCGGGTGCTCGCAGGCCTTGTCCCGGGCGATCATCTCCAGCACCCGCAGCGGCGGCGCATCGGCACTCTCCAGGATGACTTGCGCGGCATCCAGCGCCAGTTTGCGCCCCGGCGTTTTCGCCGTCAGAAAGAACACTTTGTCCAACTGCTGCGGCGCCAGGGCCTTGAGCATCGGAAACAGCGTGCCCACGGTCTTGCCGATGCCGGTTGGCGCCTGAGCCATCAGGCAACGACCGGTGCTGACCGCCTTGAACACCGATTCCGCCAGGTGCCGTTGCCCCGGACGAAAGTCGGCATGGGGAAACGCCAATTTCTGCGCCGCGTGATTGCGTGCTTCGCGATGGGCCATCTCCTGCTCGGCCCACAGCAGGAACAGCCCGCAATGATGCTCGAAGAACGACTGCAGCTCTCCGGCGCTGAAGGCTTCGACCAGGCAGGTTTCCTTTTCGCTGACAATGTCGAAGTACACCAGCGCCAGATTGATCTGCGCCAGTTCCAGCTTCTGGCACATCAGCCATCCGTAGACCTTCGCTTGCGCCCAGTGCAACTGCCGGTGGTTGGCCGGTTGCTTGCTCAGGTCGCCGCGATAGGTTTTGACTTCTTCCAGGCAGTTTTGCGCCGGGTCGTAGCCGTCCGCCCTGCCCTTGACCTTCAGGGTTCTATACAGGCCTTCGAGGGCGACTTCGCTTTGATAGCCCTCGCTTCGGCGCGAGGCGACAGTGCGGTGCCCGACGATGCCTTCCAGCGCGGTTGGCGACGGCGTGAAACGCAGGTCGAGGTCGCCGACCTTGGCGGTGAATTCACACAGCGCCCGCACCGCAATGCTGTAACTCAAGCGCTCTGCTCCGCCCATTGCACGTAGCAGACGGCGATTGGCATCTGGTGTTCGTGACAGAACTCCAGCCAGCGCAATTGGTTGTCTTGCAGGCGATCGCCGGGGCCTTTGACTTCGATCATGCGGTAGGTCTTGTGCTGCGGCCAGAACTGGATCAGGTCGGGCATCCCGGCCCGGTTGGCCTTGATGTCCAGCAACAGGCGATTGAACCAGTGCTTGAGGTGTTCGGCGGGCAGGCAGTCAAGCGCCTGATCCAGCAGTTCTTCGCTCAGCGCGCCCCAGAATACAAAGGGTGACTGCACGCCCCACTTGGCGACGTAACGCTCACGGATGGTCTGGCTATAACGCCCGTCATCGAGTTCGGCGAGACAGGCCTGAAACACATCCGCCCGACGTGCATGGAAGTCTTCGTTGAGCAGGTCCACCGGCCCGCGCTGGAACGGGTGGAAAAACGCCCCCGGCAACGGCGCAAAGATCGCCGGCCAGCACAACAGGCCGAACAGCGAGTTGATCAGACTGTTCTCGACGTAATGCACCGGCGCCGAATCCTCCGCCAGGTGCGCCTGAACATGAAATTCGACCGACAGCGCCGGATCGGTCCTGGGCAAGTGCAGGTCCAGGCGCAGCATCTCCCGGGGAGATGGCCGCTTCATTGCCGGGCCGCCCAGTTTGCGCCGCAACCTGGGCACCACACGCAGCACATGCTGATGCTCGGTGGCGCTTTCCGGCGATTGCTCCGCGTGCGTGGCCAGATGCAGGGCCAACTGATATTCACCACAGCGTTCGAGCACACGGATAAGACGCACCCGAGCGCCGGGGTAGGCGCAATCGCGATAAATCGACAGCGCCGTGGAGAAATCCGTCATGCGTTCACAATGCTGACCAATCTGGAACAGCAACTTGCCCCGGCGTCTTTGCAGCCAAGGGTTGTCGAGTTGCACCTCGTTGATTTGCTCGACAATGTCCGCCACCTCTTCACCGGCCTCGAAACGTTGCTGGCAGTGGTGCAGAAACAGGCAGGCGTCCACGTCTTCACGGCTGCGCAAGCCCCGGGACTCGGCGCAGAATTCGACTTTCTCATAGGTAAAGATGCCGAGATCGGCCAGCACGAACTCTGACCAGTCCTGATAAAGGTTGCCGAAGAACATCAGCCGCAAGCGGTCGCACAGGTCCATGATGGTCAGCGTGAACAGCTGGTCGTTCAGTTGCGGGCACCATTGCGCGAAGCTCTGCGACTCGCAGAACTGCTCGCTCAGGGTCGCCAGCCATTCGGTCTTCTTGCCTTTGGGTTGATCGATGGCGGCACCGAAGCAGTGAAGAATCTCGGCCTTGAGCAGAACGTCGAACAGTTCCTCGATCTGTAGCGGCGATTGCGCAGAGATCCAGCCTGCCGCCAGCAATGGCTCGGCAGCACTGGCAATGTCGCCAATCTCGACGTAACTCAATTTGCCGGCCCTGAAATGCAGGCCCTTGCGCATCACCATCCTGACCAGCAGCGCCCGGGACTCGCGGGGTTGCCGACGAAAATCGCGGATGAAGGCTTGCTCCTCGACGCTCAGCACGTCGGCATAACGATGCTCAAGCCAATCAAGCACTTGCATGAAGTTGTTCAAGTAATAGAACGGGTCGTCGAGAGGATTTTCAGTCACAGGAAAAAAGGGCCATGGCGAGCGAGTACTGGTTATGCGTACAGATACCAGTTACAGCGCGTTGGGTGCAAACGGAAAAGGATAAGCGGCGGCGCTATTTGGCTATTTTCAGGGGGCCATCGAACTTTCTGCCGTTCCACGGCACCAACCGGCATAGCGGCTTTTTTCACGCATTTGAGAGGTGGGTATGAATATCAAGACTCTGGGTTTGCCTTTGGCAGCGGCAGCCTTCCTGGCACTGGCCGGTTGCTCCACGCCAACGGTGGTGACGCTGCAGAACGGCACCCAGTATTTGACCGAGGATATGCCGAAAACCAAAACCAAGGACGGGTTTTACGAGTTTGAGGATATTTCCGGCGCGAAGGTGAAGGTCAATGCCAAAGATGTGGCCACGGTCCGCGAGGAAGACTGAGAACCGCGTTATCGTTCTTCGCGGGCAGCCTCGCTCCTACAGGGTTGTGCGATGTGAGGCTGGCCCGCGAAGAGACCGAGAATCTACGGCATCCACGGCGTACTGTTATCGCAGGAGATGAACTTCCCTCCCCGCCTCCTCAGTTCTTCATGAATCTTCTGGCAGCGCTCGTAATCCTGCTGCATCGCGTGGTCGATGCTGATGTTGCCTGTCATCTCCGGCTGCTTTTCCCCCGAGCGAAACGTCACAAAAGGCTCTTCCGGCTGGAGCTGGAAACGGCTTTTTTCTACCAGCGGGTCGGCGGGTTCCGACGGTGCCGGTGTCGGCAGTTGATCTGGCGTCATGCCATAGCGGCTCAAAATCGAGCTATGAGGCAACTCCGCGGCGGCACTTCCTGATAACAGGGCCAGCGCCAGACCGATGAGGTGCTTCTTGCTGTTACTCACGTTGCGTAATCTCCTGATCCAGTACTCAATCCTGTTGTTGCAAGGTATTGGAGTCCGCAGGTGACTGTCGGGTCACGTGCTCAGGCAGGTTTACCGCGTTATTGTTCTTCGCGGGCAAGCCTCGCTCCTACAAGGAATCGCACAACCCTGCAGGAGCGAGGCTTGACCGCGAAGAGGCCCTTACCGGCGCCACATCACCCTCAGGCGATTACGATCCCGGCGCCAGACAAACTGTCCAGCCCAACTCCCACCAACGTCACCGAATCCCCGCCAAACGTCAGCACCGTATCCTGCCCCACCGTCGTGGCATGAGCCCGATAGTCATCATTCGGCGCGACCCCCTGAACCCCGAGGAATACCAGCTTGTCGTTTGCCTGATACCCCACCACCCGGTCCTGACCAAACGCACCGCTGAACAGGAACGTATCAAGCCCGCCCCCCGATTCCATCAGGTCATTCCCCGCCCCGCCCACAAACACATCGTTGCCCTGGCCGCCGATCAAATGATCGTTGCCGTCCAGACCGAACAACCAATCGCCCGTCGTATGCGCCTTGAGCGTATCGGCCCCCGTGCCGCCCTTCACCGATGACGCGTATGACGTCAGGTTGTTGCCGACGGCAAGTCCATTGGCCGTCACGCTGTGTGTCACATCATCCTTGAACAGCCCCCACAAGAACCCCGGTTCCTTGGTGACAATACTGCCGATGTCTCGGGTGATGCTGATACCGCCATTGGCGTCACGAACATAGAGGGTGCCGGCGCCATCGTTGGCAAAGTTGAAATTTTTCACCGACTGCTGCAAGTCCAGCACGTTGCTGCCCTTGCCACCCAATACGATGTTGTAGCCGCCACCGTCACGGAAGGTGTCGTTACCGTCACGACCCTCCAGGTAGTCGTTGCCCTTGCCACCCTGAATCAGGTCGTTGCCGTCGCTGCCGATGATGAAGGTACTGCCCTTGTGGGTTTCGGCGTTGCGATTGAGGTCCTGAACCCAGGTATTGGCGCGTGCCGGGTCCGAGAGATTGGCGACGACGATCGTCGAGTCCTTGCTGGTGAGGTCGTAGAACTTCGATTCGATCACCCGGTTCATGCCGTCGCCATAGGCGGTCGGCAAGTGCGAGATCCAGGTCGGGATGTTGAGGATGGAGAACGGCAGCACATTCCATGCGGTCGAGGCGTAGTGATCGTTGAAGCTGACGATGTTATCGGTCGCCGAGGCCTTGGCGGCATCGTGCACACCCACCGACGACAGGTTGAAGGATGAACCGTCCAGGGCCCGAAACACCGGGTCGTTCTCATAGCCGACATTGAGCACTTTGTCGGTGCTGCTCTGGGTCGGGGACGCGTAGGCGATGTAGTTGGAATCCTGGTAGAACCCGGACCACTTCTCCGCGCTCAAGTCCGCCAGGCTGTTGACCGCCAGCCCGCCGAGGCTGTGGCCGCTGACCAGCACGTTTTTGCCCGACAGGCCATTGGCCTGGGCAAATGCCATGACGTCGCCGAGCAGATTGCCGAAGGCTTCGCCCACATAGTTTTTCGCATAATCCTTGGGACCTAGCGCCGCCAGCAGATCGTTGATCACGTCGCCGATGGAATCGCCGATCAAGATTTCCCGCGGGCCGCTGGTGCCGCGAAAGGCGATGCCGATTTCGCTGAGATGGCCTTGAGCATCGTACTTGCCGAGGATTTCGACCTGCGCGCTGGTGTACCCGGCCTTCTCGCCGAAGAACGTTCCGCGAGCGTCGACCTTGCCGTCATAACCCAGTTGCGAGGCCGTGATGGGCGTCCAGCCGGCTTTTTGCACGGCCTCCAGGGCGGCTTTTTCCGAATCGGGGTTCCAGGGAATGCCGGGGATCACGCCTTGAGAATCGGTGCCGCCCAGCAGCGCGGTAACCAAAGTCGCCGGCAAGCCCAGGCCGAAGCCATTGTGCTGGTAGCCGGTGGCAAAGCCATTGTCGAGGTTGTGATAGGAATACAGCGTGATCGCCATCGCGTCGGTGAATAACGCTTTGGAATCGGCTGTGCCGAAGTTTTTGTAGTCATACACACCCATTGGTATTGCCTCTCTTTTGTTGGAATTGTCAGAGATAGCTCACAACCAGGACGCCTCATTCACGAGGCGCCCCAGAGCATTTAGTGCATGCAGCCTTTACGCAAACGTGATGCCTGACGCCGACAGGCTGTCCAGTCCTACTCCCACCAGGGTGACGGCAAAATCGCCCACTTTCAGCACCGTGTCATGGCCCGACTGCGAAGCGTGTTGCTTGTAGTCATAACCCTGCCCCGCGCCCTGAACGCCGAGGAACACCAGCTTGTCGTTGCCCTGGTAGCCATTGATCGCGTCGAAACCGAAGGCGCCGCTGAACAGGAAAGTGTTGTGGCCTCCCGAGGCCTGCATCAGGTCGTTGCCCGCGCCACCGACGAAGGTCACCTGGCTTTTGTCGCTGCGCAGCAGGTCGTCGCCGGCATGACCGAACAACCAATCGCCGTCGACGCTGGCCGCCAGTGTGTTGCCGTAGGCGTCACCGTTGAGCGAGTGGTTGTAGTGGGTCAATTCACTGCCGTTGAGCAAGCCATTGGCGGTGACGCTGTAAGTCACCTCCTTGCTGCCCCACCATGAACCCGACTCCTTGCTCACCAGCGAGCCGATGTCGCGGGTCATGCTGATGCCACCATAGGCATCGCGCACGTACAGGGTGCCGTCGCCGTCGTTGGCAAAACTGAAGTTCTGCAACGGCTTCTGCAATTCGAAGGTGTTGCTGCCCTTGCCGCCCAGCAGAAGGTTGTAGCCGCCGTCGTCGCGCAAGCGGTCGTTACCGTCGCGACCTTCGATGAAGTCATTGCCGGCACCGCCCTTGAGCAAATCGTCGCTGTCGGTGCCAATGATGAAGGTGCTGCCGGTGTGGGGTTCGCCGCTGCGTCCGAGGTCCTCGACCCAGGTGGTGCCCCGGGACGACTCCGCCAGGTTCGAGACGATCAGCGTTGAGTCCTTGTCGGTGAGGTCGTAGAACCGCGAGTCGATCACCCGGTTCAAACCGTCGGCATAGCCCAACGAGCCATGGGCTGACCAGTTCAGCGGATTGAGGATGCTGAACGGCACCAGGTTCTGCGCGGTGGACGCGTACTGGTCGTTGAAGTTGACGATGTTGTTGGTCGCCGAATCCTGATGACCGTCGTGCTTGCCCAAGGACCCACTGCTGAACGTGGTGCCGTCGAGCACCCGGAACACCGGGTCGTTCTCGTAGCCGATGTTCAACACGTTGTTGCCTGTAGCGCTCTGGGTCGGTGAGGCGAACGCGATGTAATTGGCGTCCTTGTAGAAGCCGCCCCAGTTGTTGCCGCTCAATTCGGCGAGGCTGTTGACCCCCAACCCGCCGAGGCTATGGCCGCTGACCATGACATCCCTGGCGCTCAGGCCATGGGCGATGGAAAACGCGGCAACGTCCTTGAGCAAGTTGTCAAAGGCGTTTTTCGCGTAATTCGTCGCGTAATCCACCGGGCCGACGGCGGCCAGCAGGTTGTTCTTCATGTCGCCGAAGGTGTCGCTGTACCCCAGGCCTCCGGTGCCCCGGAAGGCAATGCCGATACCGATCAGCTTGCCCGCCGTGTCGTACTTGCCGAGCACTTCGGCTTCGGCGCTGGTGAAGCCGTCCTTCTCACCATAGAAAGTGCCCTGAGCACCGACCTTGCCTTGATAACCCAGCTGCTTGGCGCCAATCGGCGCCCACGCGGTGGCCGGCAGTGGCTGACCGGTTGGCGTGTACGCATACAGCGTCAGGGCGATGGCGTCGCTGTACAGCGCCTTGCCGTCAGCATTTTTGTAATCAAACAGTCCCATGTTGTTTGCTTCCTTTGCGTTAAATCAGAACTGCCAGTCGAGTGTCAGACCTACACCGTGGTCTTTCTCGTTGGAGCCCAGCAGTCCGTTGTAATCCAGGCTTACACGCACATCCTTGGCCACCGCCAGACCGGCGCGCGCACCAATGACGGCGGCGTTACGATCCAGGGACACGCTCTGCACGCTGAACCCGGTATTGCCGTTGGCGAAGGCCAGGTGGTCTTCGGAACGGGTGTTGCTCAGGTTGTGCTGCCAGCCCAGGGTGCCGGACAGTTCCAGTTGCTGTTTGTCCGACAGGGCAATGGCTTTGCTCGCCCGCACACCGAGGGTCGAGAGCACGGCGTCGCGGTTGTCTTCGCCCCCCTTGAGCGCGGCGGCATCGCCTTTCTCGGTGAAGCTGTCGCGGTTGAGGTGCACGTAAGCCAGGTTGGCAAACGGTTCCAGGGACAGCGGTTGCAGGTCCAGGCGATACGCGGCTTCGGTAAACAGCTGGGCGGTGGTCGCATCGCGTTTGGATTTCTGTTTGCCGCTGACATCACCGAATTGCAGGTCACGTTTCACATCGATGCGATGCCAGCTATAAGCGCCGCCGACACTCAAGCGCAGTGCATCGATTTCATGGCCCAGGTAGGCGCCCAAGTGGTAGCTGTCGACCGAGGCCGACGAATGCGTGCCATCGCCCATGCTCAACGAGCTGTCGCTATACCCGGTGACGAAACCGAGCCGCGTATCTTCAGTGATCAGACCGTCGACACCGGCCAGCAAGCCGCCGATGGAGCTGGTGGAACTGGCGTTGTCATGCCCGCCGTCGCTCTTGCCCCAGGCGCCGAGGACTTTGACCCAGGCATTGCTGCGGTCATCGGTGGGTGCCGCGGCATCGAACAGATCACGCTCACGCAGGCGTTCGCCGACGGCATCGCGCAGGTAACGGCTGTCGTTGATCAGCAACGTGCCGATCGCCGGATGAATCTCACCGGACAGTTGCTGGAAGGCTTGTTGCGCGACGGCAGCGGTTGGCGACAGCAACAGGGTTTCATAGAGCGGATTGCCCGCGCCCAGTTGCTCGGCAGCGGCAGCGACGGCACGTTGGTTCGGGGTCTGGCCGACGCTGGCGAAGGACGCGGCGTTGCGCTCTACCGCCAGTTGGATGCCAGTTGCCGAGTAGTCGAGCGCGCCGCCGATGAACAGGTAGTTCGGCAGGACTGCGCCAAACCGCCCTTCGATGCCGCCAGCTGCTTGCAGGATGTTGTATTGATTGCCAAGCAGCGATTGCACGTCGCTGGTGGTCAGCAAGGTCGGGCTGTTTTCCAGGGACAGGCTGACAGTCGCGCCTTCGATCACTGCTTTACCGCCCGCGATGATCTGGTCGCTGCTGGTCGGCGACAATTCCACGGCGTAGGTCGAGCCCGGCTCGAACGTCACGTCACCCGAGACCTGCAAGGTGCCGATGGAATTGCCGGGGGCCACGGTGCCGCCGCTTTTCGCGGTCAATGCGCCGATGCGGCCGTTACCGCCGAGGATCCCGCTGTCGTTGACGGTGACCGCCGAGAGCAGCGAGCCGTTGATCGCCAATCGCCCCTGATTGACCAGCGTCGGGCCGGCGTAAGTGTTAGCGCCGGTCAGCACCAGCGTGCCGATGCCCTGCTTGGTCAGGCCGCCGTGGCCGGAAATGTCGTTGCGCCAGACGTCCCGGCCACACTGCACGTCATTACAGACGCGCTCGGTCGGTTTGCCCGCATCGATAATCGCGCCGATGCCGGGCAAGTCCGCGACAAACTGGCTGGAGCCGTAGGCGCCCTGGATGCGGAACTCCTCGGGTATGTCTTGCTCGGTGACCAACATCGCCGGGCCATCGATGCCTTTGCGCAGGTTGATCATGCCCCAGCCATACAGCGCGTCGACACCCGGTGCGCCCATGTCGGTGGCCGTGGTGCGCAGCACGCTGGCAACCTGGGCGCCAGTCATGTACGGGAAGCGTTCCATCAGCACCGCCACCGCGCCCGCGACGTGCGGCGCCGCCATGGAGGTGCCGTTTTTGTTGGCGTAGCCGATGGTCATGTTATCGGCATTGGTGCCGCCGATGACTGCGCTGAAGATCTTGCTGCCCGGTGCCGACACGCAGAAACTCGCGGTGTAGCCGCAACGCGACGAGAAGGTGCTGATGTTGTAGAGGTCCGGGCTGTTGAGGTCCGGGTTCTTCTGCAAGGCCGCGACGGTCATCCAGTTCGGTGCGATTTCGGGGACGAAATAACCGAGGCCTGCAATGGCATCCGGGTTGTTGAGGTTGTAGTCGTTGCCGGCGGCGAAGATCGTCACGATGCCGCTGCGAGCGGCCGCGATGGCACCGTCATAGGCACCGCCCTGGCGCGTGCCGAGGATGGGTTGGATCTGATTGAATTGCAGTTGCGCGTCCTGCACGGTGAAGTGCGGATACGCCGGGTCGCGGCCGCCCAGGTCGAAGCGATCGGTGATGCCGATGCCCCAGCTGTTGTTGATGATCCGCGCCCCGCTGGCGATCAATGCATCCCAACCGGCCTTGTACACCGCGCCGTCGTTGCCGAGGATGATCCCGTCTTCGGGGCCCGGGTCGCCGTTGTCGGCACTGATGATTTGCGCGTTGTACGCCACGCCGTGCATTGGATTGCCGTCACGGCTGCCCGCCGCGATCCCGCCGACGTGAGTGCCGTGGGAGCCGAGCTTGCCGTCGTAGCCGACCGAGGGCGAACCGTCATACACAAACGCATCGCCGGCTTTGACCGGGATGTACGGGTCGGTGTATTCGCGGATGCCGCGGGTGACCAGAGTGACGACCTTGTTGGCACCGGAAAACTCCGGATGCTGGGCGTAAACCGGTTGATCGAAGATCCCCAGTTTCACGCCTTTGCCGCTGTAACCGGCGGCGTAGGCATCCTGGGCATTGATGCCGCCCAGGCCCCAGTCAGCGTTGAACTCAGCGCTACGCCAACTGTTGGGATCGCCTGCTTTGCCGCTTTCCACGTAGGGCACCGCTTGTGCGGTGCCTACTGAAGCCAGTGCACAAAGCAGGGCTCGGTTGAGTGCTTTCAAGGCGAATAAGTTGTTGTTCTTAACTTTCATACAGTGACCATCCTTAGTTGTCTTGCCAAAATCCCTGTGGCGAGGGGGCTTGTCGGAACGCCGCATCGTCCCGTTCGGCTGCGCAGCAGTCGCGAGCCCGGCTGATGCGTTTTGTCTGCCAAATCACCGCTGCCAGTTTCGGGGCGGCTTCGCCACCCAGCGGGAGCAAGCTCCCTCGCCACATTTAATGTTTGCCACGTTTTTTGTTCGTGTTTTTAAAACTGCCAATTGAGGCTCAGCCCTACGCCATGGCTCTTCTCGCGGCTGGCCAGTTGGCCGGTGTAATCGAGGTTCACGCGAATGTCCCGGCTCAGGGCCAGGCTGGCATGCGCGCCTACCAGTGCCGCGTCACGCACCATTGGCGCCCCTTCCACCGAGAACGCCGTGCTGCCGCTGGCAAATGCCAGATGTTCTTCAGCATCGGTATTACTCAGGTTGTGCTGCCAGCCGAGACTGCCGCTCAGGTCTAGTTGCTGCTGGCCGGACAGGTTCACCGTTTTCAATGCGCGCACGCCCAAGGTGCTGAGCACCGCATCCCGCGTGTCGCCGGTGCTTTTCAGTGCGGCGCCATCACCTTTCTCGGTGAAACCCTCGGTGTCGAGGTGCACGTAGGCCAGGTTGGCGAAGGGTTCGAGCGCGAGCGGTTGCAGATTCAGGCGATACGCCGCTTCACCGAACACTTGAGTGGTGCCGGCGTCGAACTTGGCTTTCTGCTTCGCGCTGACGTCGCCGTATTGCAGGTCACGTTTCACGTCGGCACGATGCCAGCTGTAGGCACCGCCGGCACTCAGGCGCCAGGCACCGACTTCGCGGCCGGCGTATGCACCCAAGTGATAGCTGTCGACCTTGGCCGATGAATGCGTGCCCGAGCCCATGCTCACCGAACTGTCGCTGTAACCCGTGACCAGGCCTATCCGGGTTTGCTCGTCGATCGCGCCATCGACACCGGCAAGCAAGCCGCCGATCGAGGTGGTGTAACCGGCGGTGTCATGGCGGTCATCGGTCTTGCCCCAGGCCTCAAGCGCCTTGATCCAGCCATTGCTTTGCGCGCCTTTGGCGTCAACCAGTCGCTCACCGATCGCATCGCGCAGGTATCGACTGTCGTTGATCAGCATCGAACCCAACGCCGGGTAGATTTCCCCCGACAACTGCTGGAACGCCTGCTGTGCGGACGTCGCGGTGGGCGACAGCAACAGGCTTTCGTACACCGCATTCCCCGCCCCAAGCCCTTCCACCGCGGAAGCGACGGCGCGCTGGTTCGGCGTCTGGCCGACGCTGGCGAACGTCGTGTCGTTACGCTCCACGCTCAGTTGAATACCGGTGGTGGCGTAATCGAGGCTGCCGCCGATGAACAGATAGTTGGGCAACACCGCACCGAACTGACCTTGAATGCCGCCGGCCGCTTGCAGGATGTTGTATTGCTGACCGAGCAGGCTTTGCACTTGTTGAGTGCTGAGCAAGGTCGGGCTGTTTTCCAGTGACAGGCTGACCATCGCACCGCTGACCGTGGCCGTGCCGCTCGCAACGATCCGGTCGCTGTCGGTCGGCGACAGCTCCACCGCGTAAGTCGAGCCGGGTGCAAACGTGACGTCGCCGGCGACCTGCAAGGTGCCAATGGAATTGCCCGGCGCGACGGTAGCGCCGCGATTGGCCGTCAGATCCCCGACTCGTCCTGAACCGCCCAGCGTGCCCCCGTCATTGACGGTCACACTGGATGCCAACGAACCGTTGACCGACAGCAGGCCGCCATTGACCGTGGTTGGCCCGCGATAGCTATTGTCACCGGTCAGCATCAAGCGTCCGGCTCCTGACTTGATCAGGCTTCCTTCGTAGACCCGAGTGGTGGCGGCAAGATCGCGGGCCATGCCGACGGTGTAATCCGTCTGATCCTGCTGACTGGCACCGGCCGGTACGCCATTCTCCCAGCCCTTGGTCCTCAACGTCTGTTGCCAGGCACTGCGTTCGGCCGCGTCTTCACTCTGCCGCTGGATCAGCGCGTTGTCCGAGATGTCGTTGCTCCAGACATCGCTCTGCCCTGCCCCCAGATTGGCGTCGAAGCGCCCGAGCAATTGCCCCGGCCCGCGCATCGCCCGTTCGAGGTTGGCCACGCCCCAGCCGACGCGGGTATTGGGCGCCTGGGTGACGGAACCGTCTAGTTGGGTGGCGGTGGTCAACAGGGTTTCCAGCGCCTGCTGGTTGGTCATGTACGGATAGCGTTCCATCACCAGCGCCAGCGCGCCGGTAGCATGCGGCGCGGACATGGACGTGCCGGACTTGATCGCATAACCGGCGTCGGGAATGGTGCTGTCGATCTTCGCACCGGGGGTGGTGATGCACCAATACTTGGCGATTCCGCACTGGTTGTACTTTTGCTGGTTACTTTGATCCAACCCCGACACCGCCAGCCAGTGGCCTTCCAGGTCCGGCTGGAAGTAAGGCAAGGCCGAACGCACGCTGGCATTGGGGTAACCGCTGTTGCCGGCGCTGAACACATTGATCACACCGCGACGGGAAACGTCAGCCGCCGCATCGAGCCAGGTGCCTTTGTTCCAGTGCTGGGCGTAGGCGGCGTGCAGATCGTCGAGGGTGCGATAGCTGACGTCCGGTGGCTGGCTGCCCCAACTGTTATTGATCGCCCGCACACCGGCGTCGGCCAAGGCGTTATAGACTGCTTTGAAGTAGCGCGGATCCGGATTGGGGCCGAACAGAAAACTGTCGTTCTTGTTGGTATTGCCGACGTAGACCTGCGCGTTGTACGCCACACCGTGCATGCCGGTGCCATCGCGGGAGGCGCCAATGGTGCCGGCGACATGGGTGCCGTGGGAGTCGTTGTTGGCGTTGAGGGTGCCGTCGACATTGAACAGTGAGCCGTCGACGTAGCTGCCGCTGGCCAGTACCGCGTGGTAACGGTCGGTGGCGAATTCGGGATGGGCTGCATCGAAGCCTGAATCGAGTTCGCCGATTTTCACACCCTTGCCGGTGATGCCGGCGGCGTAGGCCTGGGCGGCCTGCATGCGGGCCAGTCCCCAGTCCCGCTGAAATTCCACCGAGCGCCAACTGGCCGCATCGCCCAGGGTGCCGTTTTCCTGATAAAGCGCCTGGGCCGAGCCTGGCGCTACTGAAATCCAGAGCAATAACGTGCCGACCGACATCGGCTTGATCTGTACGTCCATGTCAACTTCTCGCTTTTTTGGCGTTTTTAGAATTCTGGTTGCCCACTAGGGGCTGCAACGCAACAGCTCAAATCATTGAGATCTCGGGCCTTGACCGAATGCCTCGTCCACCTTGGCCAGATCCTGCTCATTCAAGGTCCCGGCGTAGTAATGCAACTTGGTCCAGGCCATCAGGTAGTCGTACCTTGCCTGAGCCAAATCCCGGCGGGTGGTAAATAGTTGTTGTTCGGCATTCAACGCATCCAGGTTCACCCGCTCACCGCCCAGGATGCTTTGCTTGGTCGAAACCACCAGCGCTTCCGCCGATTTCAGGGCTTTCTGATAAGCGCGCAACTTGTTCACCCCCGACAGGCAGGCACTAAATTGCCGACGCAGCTCGATCAGGGTTTCCCGGGTCTTGCCATCGAGTTCGTACTCGGCCTGTTCCATGGTGCGGCTGGCCTGACGGGTCGACGCCGACACCCCGCCGCCGGCGTACAACGGCACGCTGACTTCAATGCCGATGGTGTTGGTGTCGTAACGCTGGTTGTAGGTATTGCCGCTTTCCGATTCGTTCTGGCGCACCGAAGCGTAGGCACTGACTTTCGGCAGGTGTCCGGCGCGGTTGCGTTCGACTTCATACCGCGCGACTTCCACCGCCTGACGCTGGGAGGCCAGGTTCGGGTTGTTGGCCACGGCCATCTCGTGCCAGGTGTCGTAGTTGGCCGGCAGCAGGCTGAAGGTCTGGAAGTTCTGGTCCAGCGGCGCCAGATCGGTGATGTCGACGGCCGGCACGCCAATCAGCGCGCCCAGTTCGCGCAAGGACGCGTCCTGCTCGTTGCGTGCCTCGATTTCCTCGGCGGTCGCCAGTTCGTAGCGAGACTCGGCCTCAAGAATATCGGTGCGCGTGCCCTCGCCCTGGCGGAACATCTGCTCGTTCTGCTGGAATTGTTGTTCGAAGGCCTTCTTCTTCGCCAGCGCGATGTCGATCTGATCCTGGGCGAACAGTGCATTGGTGTAGTTTTCCAGCACACGAACCAGCAATTCCTGGCTCTTGCCGCGGAACGCTTCGTCGGCAAACAGCGACTGCGCCACGCCTTTGCGATACCCCGCGTAGGCTTCGTAATCGAGCAACGGCTGTTGCAGGGTCAGGTTCGAGCCGTAGCTGCCGTAGTTGCGGTCCTCGGTGAAGTCCGGCCGACCTTCATTGATTTGGGTGACCTTGGAGGTGTTGCGCCCCTTGTTGTAGGTGTAACCGAGCCTGGGCAACAACCCGGCCCGGCCTATGATGCGGTTTTCAAGGCCGGCATCGCGTTCCTTCATGGCGCCAAGGAATACCGGGTCATTGCGCAACGCTTGCTCGTAGATATCGAAAGGCCCCATGGCGGCCATCGCACCGTTGCACGTCAGCAACGCCAGGGTGGCTGTGAGCATTGAAAGCTTATTCATACAGCCGAACATCCTTATTCCTCGGTCAACGCGGAGCCTGCCCGGTCGAGCAGCGGTTTGAACAAATAGTTGAGGAGTGAACGTTCACCGGTGCGCACGAACATTTCCGCCGGCATGCCGGGCTTGATCACCAGCCCGTTGAGTTTTTCCATGGCCTGATCGCTGACGCTGCTGCGCAGCACGTAGTACGGCGCGCCGGTTTTCTCGTCGACCATCTGGTCGGCGGAAATCAGGCTGACTTCGCCGGGTACGCGCGGTGTACGGCTCTGGTTGAACGCGGTGAACAGAATGTCCACCGGCAAGTGGGTGCCGACCTTGTCGATCAGGTTGATCGGCAAGTGCCCTTCCACTTCCAGGCGGGTGCCTTGCGGCACGATCTCCAGCAAGGTGTCGCCCTGGCGGACCACCGCACCTTCGGTGTGAACTCCAAGGTTGACCGCGATGCCGTCGGCGGTGGCGATGATCTCGCTGTGTTGCAGATCAAACCCGGCGGAAGTCAGCTGCTCTTCCAGGGTCACGCTTTTGAGTTGCGCGTCGGCCAGTTGCGTGCGGACTTCTTTCTGGTATTCCTCGATGTGCTGTTGCAGCTTCAGGCGCGACTCGAGGATGCCCTGCTCGACCCGGCCGCTTTCGCCGCTGTTTTCCGCCAATTGCTGCTGCACCTGCGACAGCTGCCGCTGGAACTCCATCAAGCGATTGCGCGGAATGTAGCCGTTGTCTGCCAGGGGCTGAAGGTTACTCAGTTGTTGCTGCAAGGAGCTGGCCTGAGCCGAAAGGTCGGTACGCGCTCGGCGCATGCCGGCCAATTGCGCGCTGGCGCCTTCGATGCTGGCGCGCAGACCCGCCTGCTCGCGGGAAAACGCTTCGCGGCGGCTGCTGAACAATTGCCGCTGGCCTTCGAGGACCAGCGCCAGGCGTGGGTCGGGATCGTTGCTCAGTTCCGCTGGGAAATTCACCTGCTTGAGGTTGTCCCGCTCGCTCTGCCAACGCGCCAGGCTGGCCCAGGCCATGCGGTATTGCGCTTGCAGCGATTGCACATCGGCCGCGACCTGGGTCTGGTCGAGCTGGAACAGCGGTTGGCCCTGCTTTACCACCTGGCCTTCGCTCACCAGGATCCGGCTGACCACGCCGTTGCTCATCGATTGCACGGCTTTGCGCTTGCCCGAGACCACGACCGTGCCTTGCACCGGGATTCCTTGGTCAAGCGGCGCGAGGCTGGCCCAGGTGAAGAAACTGCCAGCACCGACGATCGCCAGAATCCAGCCCATGCGGGAGAAGAAACGAGCATCACGCTCAGGGCGTTCGGCGATGTAATCGTGTTCCATCGTCGCTTCGTTTTCAGTGTTCATGCGAGCGCTGGTCATACACCCGAATTCCTTGTCGTAGGCTGATACTGGCGACTCATGCTGAGCCCGCCCGGTGCTTGCGCCGGTTTTTCACGTTGCTGTTCCTGGGCGCCGGAGAGTGCCTTGAGCACTTCCTGGCTGGGGCCAAAGGCCTGTAAACGACCGTCGTTGAGCACCAGCAACTTGTCAGCCTGAGCCAGCGCCGAGGAACGATGGGTCACCAGAATCACGCTCGTGCGCTGAGCTTTCATTTGCGCGATGGCGCCGGCCAGCGCCGCTTCGCCCACGGTGTCGAGGTTGGAATTGGGTTCATCGAGCACCACCAGGCTTGGCTTGCCGTACAGCGCGCGGGCCAACGCCACCCGTTGCTTCTGGCCGCCAGACAAGCCACTGCCGTCCTCGCCCAGCACCGTGTCGTAGCCCTGCGGCATGCGTAGGATCAGTTCATGGACGCCCGCCTGTTGCGCCGCTTCGACGACTTTTTGCGGATCCGCTTCGCGAAACCGGGCGATGTTTTCCGCGATGCTGCCGCTGAACAATTCGATGTCCTGGGGCAAGTAACCGATGTAGGGACCCAGATCGTCGCGGTTCCAGCGATGGATGTCCGCGCCATCAAGCCGCACCGTGCCGCCGAGGGTTGGCCAGACGCCAACCAGCACCCGGGCCAGGGTCGACTTGCCGGAGCCGGAGGCGCCGAGTACGCCCAACACTTCGCCGGCACTCAGGCTGAAATTGACCATGTGCAGGGTCGCCGCGCGTTGCCCCGGAGGGCCGGCGCTGACTTGTTCGAAGGTGATTTGCCCCTTCGGCGCCGGCAGTGCCATGGCTTCGTCACTCGGTGGAAAGGCTTGCAGCAGCGAATCAAGACGACGATAAGCGAGCTTGGCGCCGCTCCACTGTTTCCACACCGCGATCAGCTGATCGATGGGGCTCAGGACGCGGCCCATCAGAATGGAGCCGGCGATCATCATTCCGGCGGTCATATCGCCCTTGATCACCAGTAACGCGCCGAGGCCCAGGACCAGGGATTGCAGGCACAGCCGCAAGGTTTTGCTCAGGGAGCTGATGATGGCGCCGGTGTCGCTGGCCTGATTTTGCAGGCCGAGAAAACGCGAATGCACCTGGAACCAGCGCTTGCGCAACACGCCGAGCATGCCCATCGCCTGGATGGTTTCGGCATTGTGCAGATGACTGGTGGCCAGTTGGCTGGACTTCTGGGAAAACCCGGCGGCTTCGCCCAAGGGCTTTTTGGTCATTGCTTCGTTCAGACACGCGAGGCCGATGAGCACCAGCGCGCCCACGGTCGCGAACACACCGAGCCAGACGTTGAACAGGTAAATCACGAAGAGGTAGACCGGAAACCACGGCGCGTCGAAGAAGGCAAACAGCGCAGGACCGGTGACGAATTGGCGAATGTGGGTCAGATCGCCAAGGGACTGACCGGCGTTGCCCTCGCCCTTGAGCAGGTTGCGCTCGAACGCGGCCTGATACACCCGCAGGTTGAAACGGCGCTCCAGTTGGCTGCCGATGCGGATGACGATGAAGCTGCGCACGATCTCGAGCAACCCGATGAAGGCGAAAAATCCGACCACCATCAGCGACAACATGGCCAGGGTGGTTTCGTTTTGCGAAGACAACACGCGGTCGTAGACCTGGAGCATGTAAATCGACGGGACCAGCATCAGCACATTAATTAACGCGGTAAAACAACCGACGCTGATCAGGATGCTCTTATAGTCGCCCAGTGCCTTGAATAACGGTGCGGTGGCCGGGCTCATTGCCATCTTCATGGTTTCTTCCTGAGGTGTTAATCCTCGTCATGCCTGACGAAGTTTCCATTAACTGTCCGCGCAGAGGCAGATATAGGTTTGGCGCATCAGCGCTTACAAACCAATAACAACTTTTATTCTGGTTTGGTGCTTATAACGATAATGACCGTCGCTCTTTCGCCGTTGCCTTTTAATTACTGCGTCTGGCGCACAAGTGTTATGACCAGCGCGGATTTCAATGTGGCTTTATAAGCGCCATCACGTTGACGGCTGAGAAATAGAATCTTCGAACCTTCGTTGCCGGTGATCGCAATGCCGTCCGGTTCCGGGAACCAACCGTTAGCGGTTTTGCCATCCAGCCAGGCGCTAAGGCAGCTGGCGCCCTCACCCAATGTCTGGGTTTGCTGAAAGTCGATGACGCACACGTTGGACGGTTTGTCTTGCAACGCCCGGGACTCTGGCGAGTCATCTTTGGCGCTGAGAGTCGCCTGCCATTTGCCGGCCAGTTCCGACGGATCCGCTAATTTCAGGCTGCTTGACATGGCTGTCTCTCCAAAAAAAATCATCAACGTCGCCAGGAGCCACGCGGTTGTAAGGTTGGTAAAGGCTTTATGAGCCATAGGTTGTTGTACTCCGGCTGCGGTCTTTGGCACAGAGGGCGGCGCATCGGCGCCACCCTCCTTATCGCGCTACATCACGCGGCGATGTCCGAGAACGCCGCCTGGCCAACGGTGCTGACCAGGAAGTCAGCCACGCCATGCCCGGAGAAGTCCACCGCCAACTGGCTGTTACCGCCCGAAGAGGTCAACACGGCATCGCCTGCCGCACCGGTGAACGAGTTCACGAAGTGCAGGCCCGCGCCTTTGGTGATGGCGGTCAGGTCGATCTTGTCCAGGCCACTGACAAAGTCGAGGATCTGATCAGTCGCACCCGGCTTGGAATCGCTGCTCGCTGCGAACACAAAAGTGTCCGAGCCGGTACCGCCCCACAGCTTGTCCGCACCGCCCGCGCCGAAGAGGATGTCGTTGCCGGCACCGCCCTTCAGCTCGTTGGACACGCCATTACCAATCAGCAGGTCGTTACCCGAACCGCCAATCGCGTTCTCGATGGTTGCACCCTTGGCAATGGAAACGTTGCCAACCATGCCGCCAACATCGGAGAACGAGGCCTCATTGAGGTTGATCTTCTGGTTCTGGGTAAAACCGGAGAAGTCCAGCGTGTCTTTGCCGCCCGCATCCCACACCGAGAACACGACCTTGTCCGACGACGAAGACGCGCTCAGGAAATCGCGACCGGCATTGGAGTTGAAACCGTAGGTGGTGTCACCGGTGCGGGTGGTTGTGTTGGCACCGTAGAGCTTCTGGATGGCGGCAATATCGTCCAGCAACGGACCGGACGCATAGGCTTCGACGCCGGCCTTGCTGAAGTTCTGGTCGGTGTTGCTTTCACTCCAATAGCTCATGAGGCTGTAGCCGCGGGTGTCTTCCGCGTAGGTCGCGTCGTTGTAAGTCGGCGCGCCTTCACCGGCGTTGTAGTCGCCGGGGTGGGCCAGGCCCAGGGAGTGACCGATTTCGTGGGTCAGGGTTTGACGACCGTAGTTGTTCAGGTCCGGTGTCTTGTTGGGCGTGTAGCTGCTGTTGGTCAGGTACCAGGAAGTACCGTCATAACCGACGCCGGTGCCAGGCAGGTAGGCGAATGCCGCTGCGCCGTCCTGGCCGCTGCTGTAATTGCCGAAGGTCATGTGACCGTCGCCGCCTGTGGCTTTCTCGGTGAAAGTGACTTTGGCCACATCGGCCCAGGATTGCATGGCGAGCACGGCCTGGGCTTTCTGCTGGGCGCTGAACTGACTGAAACCGGAAATCCCGTGCTTGTTCATGGTGCTCGACGACGCCGAGGTCAGGAACGTGTAGGTCAGTTCGATTTTGCCGCTGCCGTCCTTGTCCTGATAGGCAGCGCCGTCACGCAGCAATTGCGTCGCTGCCTCGTCGACGGAGTAGGACGGTTTGCCATTGACCGTGAGATTGCCACCCCGGTCATACTGATGGCTGAAGCTGTCGATCTGGTTGTACGCAGAACTGGGCGCAGCCAATGCTTGCAATGGCGAAAAGGCCTGTTCGGCAAGATCAATAGCGTTGTTTTTAACTTTCGACATAAACACACTTCCTTGTTTAGCAATGGAACAGTTTTTGTCAGATAGCGACAATCTCTGGCGAGATCGTCCTATCACTCGCCCAATGAAGGCGAAAGAAAACTGACACAATTCGAAATCGAACGTCTACATTTTTTTTGACGTCAAATTGTTCTGCCCCGGCAAGTACCCGGAAACAATGCCTGCGCTGTCGAAATATAGTTTTTAGTTGAGGGTTTCGGACTAATTGTCTGACAATTGCGTATTTAAATATTAAATAGAGGTAAGTTGGTTTTTGTCGAGAGCGTCTCACTTTTCCGTGACTTATTAATATGAGTGCCAGTGCAATGCCATCAGCCAAATCAAACGCCCGATGAGGGCAGTCATCCGCGATGACTTCCAGACGAACAGGAGCCAATGGTGAACACGTTGCGTGTTCACCATCGCATTTACCCACCGCCATCACTGCTTTCTAAACCTCATCAACAACGGACAAGACCGTTTCTCGACTGTCCAGAATCCCCAGTTGCTGGAGGATGTCATTGATGCCCCCCCATAGGCCGAGATCCTCAGGTGTCGGGGCTTCGACCAAGATACGACGCAAGCTCAGGTTGACCGTCAACCTGCCATAGGCGATTTCATCGGACTGGGCGCCTTTATCGATGATTCGCTTGGCAGCGAGGTTAATCTCTCCTTCAACGTAAGCTTGCAAAGCTGATTTGTTCATCGCGATTCTCCTTTGCAGACGTTATGTCTGTGCCGGAAACGCTACAAAGGATTTTGCCAGCCATCTACTGTCAGAATTTACAGGTCCAGACGGTCAATGCCGCGATTGGGGTATGGCCTCAACTCCCCGTCCGAATCTTGTTCCACACCCTCGTCCGAATCCGGTCGATACTCAGCGGCATCGCCTCCAGGGCGAACAGCTTGCCCATCATTTCCGGGCTCGGATAAACCTTGGTGTCATTCTTGATGGCCGGGTCGATCAGGCTGTCGGCCTGCTGGTTGCCGTTGGCGTAGTGAACATAGTTACTGATGCTGGCCATGACGTCCGGGCGCAGCAGGTAGTTCATGAACGCGTAGCCGGCCTTTTCGTCCGGGGCGTCGGCGGGCATGGCGACCATGTCGAACCAGATGGCGGCACCTTCCTTGGGAATGGCGTAGCCGATGTCGATACCGTTCTTGGCTTCTTTGGCACGGTTTTCGGCTTGCAGGATGTCGCCGGAGAAACCGACGGCCACGCAGATGTCTCCGTTGGCCAGGTCGCTGGTGTATTTGGATGAGTGGAAATAGCTGACGTAGGGCCGGACTTTCATCAGCAGCGCTTCAGCCTTTTTGTAGTCTTCCGGGTTCTTGCTGTGGTGCGGCAGCCCGAGGTAATTCAGCGCGGCCGGCAGCAGTTCGGGGCCGTTGTCGAGGATGGCGACGCCGCACTTTTGCAGCTTGGCCATGTTCTCGGGCTTGAAGATCAGGTCCCAGGAGTCCACTGGCGCGTTGTCGCCCAGCACGGCCTTGACCTTGGCGATGTTGTAGCCGATACCGGTGCTGCCCCACAGGTATGGGAAACCGTGTTCGTTACCCGGGTCGTTGGTCTGCAATGCCGTGAGTAATACCGGGTTGAGGTTCTTCCAGTTCGGCAGCTGGTTCTTGTCGAGCTTCTTCAGCGCCCCGCCCTGAATCTGCCGTGCCATGAAGTGGTTGGACGGGAATACCACGTCGTACCCGGATTTTCCGGTCATCAATTTGCCGTCCAGGGTTTCGTTGCTGTCGTAGACGTCGTAGCTGAAGGCGATGCCGGTTTCTTTCTGGAAGTTTTTAGTGGTATCCGGCGCGATGTAGTCCGACCAGTTATAGATCTTGACGGTCTCGGCGGCATGGCTGAGGGACGCGACAAGCGCAAGGGGTGCCAGGGTCAGTGTCTTTCGGATCATGAGTCGATTCCTGTATGGGTTGTTTTTGGCAGGCAATCAAAGGATCAAAAATCAAAAAATCAAAACGTAGGTCTTGCGCACGGTTTCCTGGATATCCCAGATGCCGAGGCTGTTGGCCGGCAACATCAGTGCGTCGCCGGCTTCGATGTAGAGGGTTTCACCGTCGTCCGGGGTGAACGTGCAGCGCCCCTGGATGAAGTGACAGAATTCCTGGGCAACGATCTGCCGGCGCCAGCGGCCGGGCGTGCATTCCCAGACGCCGGTTTCGACGCCGTCGTCGCGTTCGACGCTGGTGGTCGAAGCCACCGCCACCGGCGCTCCCAACGGCACGGCGACGGGGTTCGACTCCTCCAGTTCCAGTGTTGCGGTGTTCTTGAATTGCGTGATGCCCATGGGAGTACCTGTCGATTGAGCCTGTAGATGAAAGCGTGCTGTTCAGTGCATGAAACCTTCCATGAACCCCGCCACCTTGCTCGCCAGTTTGCGGCGCCAAGGGGCTGTCGCCGGGTTGGCCAGGGTCTGGTCTTCGTGGACGAAGCTGCGGATGATTGCGTTGTAACCCAGCCAGCGGCAGGGTTCGGGTTCCCAGGCCCGGAGCGTGTCCAGACCGCCTTGAGGCATGACCCAAGGCTGGTGAACCAGTTCGGTATCGCGCTCAAGAATCAGATCCGCCAGGGTTCGGCCGCCCAGGTTGCTGGCGCCGACGCCCTCCCCGCCATAACCGCCGGACAAGGCAATGCCGCTGGCCTGATCGCAGAGCATGTGCGGCTTGAAGTGCCGGGACATGCCCAGGTTGCCGCCCCATGCGTGGGTAATCTGCACGTTCTTGAGTTGCGGGAAGAGTTCGCTGAACAGGTAGCGCCGCAACTCCACTTCGCTGGTGGTCAGGTCAAAGTCATGGCGCAACTTTCCGGCAAACTGGTAGCCGCCCCGGGCGCCGAACACCAGGCGGTTGTCGGCCGTACGCTGGCCGTAGGTGACCTGTCGACTGCTTTCGCTGAACGCCTGGCCGCGGCTCAGGCCGATTTCGTCCCAGGTCGCGGCAGACAATGGTTCGGTGGCGACAATCAGGCTTTGTACCGGTAACTGATAACGGCCGAGGGGTGGCAACGTGACCGAATAACCTTCTACCGCCGGCACGATCCAGCGGCTGCGGACCTGAGCCTTTGCCGTGCGCAAACTCCCCGACTGCCACTGCGTGACCGCGCTGTTTTCGTAGATTTTGACACCCATGCGCTCGACCGTTTCTGCCAGGCCGCGCACCAACTTTGCCGGGTGAATGGTCGCAACGTGCGGTGCATAGATACCGCCATAAGGCGTCGCCACTCTGATCTGTTGCGTCAGTTGCTCCGGGCTGAGCCAGCGGTAATCGCGTTCGGTCAGGCCTTGGCGGTAAAGCTTGTCCAGATAGTCGCGCAGGCTGGTTTCCTGCTCGGGATAACGCGCGGCACAGTACAACACCCCGCCTTTGCGATAATCGCAGTCGATGCCCTCCCGTTCGATGACAATCTCGACTTCATCAGGAATGCTGTGCAGCAGATCGAAAGAGGCGCGGCGTTGGTCTGGCGGCAAACCCGCCAACAGACGGTCCTCGCCCAGCAAGTTGCCCATCAGCCAGCCGCCGTTGCGGCCCGACGCGCCAAAACCGGCGGTTTGCGCTTCGACGATGGCAATGTCCAGGCCTGGCGCCAGGCGCTTGAGGTAATAAGCGGTCCAGAGCCCGGTGTAGCCTGCGCCGATGATAGCCACGTCGACGTCCAGGTCATGTTCCAGCGCAGGACGCGCCAGCAACGGCTCGTCGAGTTGATCCATCCACAAACTGATAGTGCGCCACGCCGACATGCCAGACTCCGCCACTCAAACTTCGATGGCGTCGATCCTAGTGCGTGACCTCAGGGGCTGTCGTGCGCGCGTGCACGCAAAGAAATTTGTTTGACGTAAGCCTTGGGCGACAGCCCTGTGTGCTGGCGAAAACAACTGTAGAACGCCGACAAGGAGTTGAAGCCGGCGGCAAACGCCAGCTCATCAATGCGCAGCGGTGGCATGGCGGCGTCCAGCGCCGCGAGTAAATGCTGCAGCCGCGCCTGATTGACATAGCGATAGAAGCTCTGGCCCAACACTTGATTCAGCAGATAGGAAATCTGATTGCGGCTGTACCCGCACTCCTGCGCCACCCGTTGCAGATCGAGCTCGGGATCCAGATAAGGCTGCTGGCGCTGGAAATACTGTTGCAGGTCCTCAGCCATGAAACTCAGCTGGCGCGGTGAAAGCCCAAGTCGGCTGGCGGCCGGGCGCGAATTCGTAGCGGTGTTGCGTTGCGGTTGTTCGCGCACCAGTGATGCGTATTCGTTGACTCGCCAGATCAACCCGTCGCGCACCGTGATCGCTTCACTGGAACGGAACGACACCAGCCCTTCGCCGCCGCGCAAGGTCATCTGGTACTGGATGAACGCAGTGTTGCCGTCCAGCCGTATGCGATCGGAATGCTCCAGCGCTTCGTCCGGGTTACGCGGCATGCTGCCGCGCACGTACTCACGCAACTCATCCAGGCCCATGACCCGGTTCTGGAAAAAGTCGTTGTACTGAATGTCCGGGTGATAAAGCGCCATGACCCCGTCCAGATCCCGGTGTTTCCAGCACAGGTGGTAGCGCATGACCGTCTCGCCCGTGGCCTGGGTTTGCAGGGGGCCATCATCATCGGCGTGCATAAGGGACTCGACGAAAAAAGCCGAGCTTGCCGAAGTTCGGCCGCGGCTTCAATGACCACGCCTGGTCGTGGGTAACGCCGAGCAAGGCCCGGCACGTGATCCATATCAAAAAAACGGTAGCAATCGCCAAACGGACTGAAAAAAATCACATGGTTTTCACATCCGGGTGCTACTTTTAAGGCAGTCACCGGTTGAGCCATTGAAGGCTCTTCCCTCCTAACATGAGCTAAAGGAAGCGCTCGATGAAGAAGGCGGGCAACACATGAATAAAGGGTCTTTCAGCAAAGTTACGTTTCCAAACGCCTGTCAGCTGATGCGCTGGCATTTCCATCCCATGGGATTTGAGGCGAGCATGGACGCGCCGGGCAGCATGATCGCCCGCCTGTTTGACCGCGCCAGTGGCGAGACCATGATCGCCATTGCAGGCATTCCATGCGCAACCGTGATGAATGCCGCGGACGTAGAACGAATAATCGAAGCCGTGGAAGACGAGCTAGAGTCTTTCATACCTCCCCAGGCCTTCAAGAGTTATGCCTGAAGGCCAAACGCCCAACAAAAAGCCCACATCATGTGGGCTTTTTTGTGGGGCTCGGGTTCAGGCCAGTTTCTGACCCTGGCGATGATCAGCAAAGAATGGCTTGTCCTTGCCAATCCGGTCAGACGCCTTGGGCATGTTCGCCGCCTGAGTATCCTGCCCGTCGACATACCAGTAGCAATGACTCACCGCCCGAGTGATGCCGACGTAAGCCAGTCGCAGGATTTCGTCTTTCTGTGCGTTGTCGTATGGCTCGTTGTCGCCCGTCTTGCCAAGGCCCGCCATGCGATAGACCTGATTCTTGTAGGGAGAACTGGTCAGATGCTGACAATCACCCAGCAAAAACACCGCGTCAGCCTGCAAGCCCTTGGCGCTGTGATACGTCAGCTGTTTGATGCGCCGCGATTCATACGGCAAGTTAGAATCTACATTAACTACAGACTGAATATGTTGTTCAATCAATAACTTATCGCTGCTTTTTCGATAAAGCATCAAGATTGAATCACCTTGTCGGTAATGCTGGATCAGGCGTTGAGCCATGCCTTGATCATCCCGATCCATGACGTTCACCGGCAACAGCGCCTTGGGTTCACCGCTGGCCTTGGCCTTCTTTCCGGCGATCGACGGCGCTGCGCGGACGATATGCTCGGCCGCATCAATGATGTGCTGATGACTGCGGAAATTGTCGCTGAGCATCACTTTGGTCGTGCTCGGTGACGGGAATTCCTTGTTGAACTCCATGAAATACGCTGGAGAACTGCCGCGCCAGCCATAAATGGACTGCCAGTCATCGCCGACGCAGAGCAAGGACGAACGTTGCGCGCCTCGCCCCACATGCATCGCCGGGCCGCGACTGCGGATCTCGGCCAGACTGGCACGGATCCACGAGACAATTTGCGGCGATACGTCCTGAAATTCGTCGATCATCAGGTGTGACAAGGGCCTTAGCAGCTCATCGCTCAGCAGCTTCAGGTTTTCCGGGGAGTGCTCGCTAAACAAGGCAAACATCCGGTTGTAGGTCATCACCGGTGGTTTTTGATCAAGCAAATGATCTTCCAGGGCGCGCCAGAACAGGCTCAGAGCTTCGAAGAAATACCGGTCCGGGTCATCCTTGGCGAAACTCATCTGGCCTACGGCACTCGGAACATCCAGGCCGAGGTTTTCGATAAACCCGGCGGCGGCCACAAAACAATCCAGCAAGGGGGCTGATCCCAGCTCACCTTTGACCTTGTAATCGAAACCCGGACCGGCACTGGCATCCCCTGCCAGGGAAGCCAGTACGCGCTTTGATGATTCGTAACTATCCAGCCATATCAACGGTTTACGACAGAAAGCTTGAAACAGGGTGCGCTTCACCGCCCATTCCGCGCGGACAGTTAACTTGGCATTCGGGCGGCAGACCTGCGGATTTTCCCGTGGGTCAAAACCGAGTACCACCCAGGCGTCCAGCGTGGGGATGTAGCCGTGACAATGGAAAGTCGCACCATTGATATCGAAAGCCTGCCGATTGGGCTCGATGCCTTTGATTGGCCAGGCGCCGGCACGAAACCACAGGTCTTCAATCGTGTCGCAGAGCTCCTCGTCACGTTTGGCCGCCAACTCGGTCACCGCCACGCGCTTCTGCACATCGGGGTGATCGCGCTCAAGCTCCTTGAGTTGCAAGGCATGACGGGACAATGGCTTGATCAGTTCGCGAAAACGCTCATCGCGGGTGTGCAGGCTGTGAAAACACGCATTGAGTTGCTGACGCTGCGCGTCATTGATGCGCAAGTCGAAGGGATTGCTGTCGACCTCCTCATCGCCGTTTTGCGCGCGATTGCTGAGGTTTTCGAATGCTTGCAGGCGCTCGAAGCCCGGCAGGCTGCGCACCATCGGCAGGATTCGCGAGTGGAAGGTGCGCACCAGGTCGCGCGCCTCCTTGAGGCTCAGTGCCCGACCCCACACACCAAACAATTCGATCAGCTTATTAATGAAGTCCTTGCGCGACTCACGGGTGAAGGTCACCACGGTCATCGAGCTCAGCTCGAAGCCCAGGTAATGGGTCAGCAGCAGGATACGCAGGACCAGTGTCGTCGACTTGCCTGCACCCGCCCCGGCAATCACCGACGTCGAAGGCGTGTCGCTGAAAATCATTTTCCACTGGGCGGCGCTGGGCTGAGCGTGAGGTGGCAGCAGTCGGGCGACATCGGCCTTCATGCGCTTCTTCAGGTCAGCGCTGAGTGGCAGGCGCCAATCGTCGAACAAGTTGTGATCGACATTAGGTGGCCGGTGCTCGGTGGAGCGCGAATCGCGGATCAGCAGGACCTGCCGGCCTTCTTCCAACCCCTCGGCTTTGCCTTCCTTATAGCCGTAATCGACCCCGGCGCTGTGACCACTGCGAAATCCATCGGCTTGCCCGTGCAACCACGAGGCACGGTGTTGCGCGCGCAGACGGGTCAAGCCATGGCCAAAGAACCGGGCGGCGAGGCGCTTGAGCAGTGGCATCTCGGCCAGGGGACGAAGTTCGGGAGGAAGATCGGGGGTGTGTTGCGGCACGCGGGCTGACTCCAGGGTGTGAGGCTGACGAGGGCTATGGTGTCCGTATTTGCCGTTGAGTTCTAGTGAAATGCTTACAGGTCATTGGCTTATACGATGAAGTGAAGGCTGGATGAGAACGTTTCGAGGTTATTTGATATCAACTTATCCGATCATGATGAGGCATTTTTTACGCTTTTTATCGATTGGTGCCTGATAGATGATGCCCGCCATCAACCACCGGTTCTCGTTTCGTGGCTCAGGCGCTCTGCCCCATGACGAACCTTTTTCAGGAGACGATCATGCTTGAACTCAGACCTTTCAGCTCTCTGGGCGGCGCCCACCATGGCTGGTTGGATGCCCACCACCACTTTTCGTTCGCCGAGTACCACGACCCGAAACGCATGAACTGGGGCAACCTGCGGGTATGGAACGACGACGTGATTGCCTCCGGCACTGGGTTCCCTAAACACCCGCACCGGGACATGGAAATCATCACCTATGTTCGTGAAGGTGCAATTACCCACGAAGACAACCTCGGCAATAAGGGCCGCACCGAAGCGGGCGACGTTCAGGTCATGAGCGCCGGCACCGGGATCGCTCACAGTGAATACAACCTGGAAGCGAACGAAACCAGGATCTTTCAGATCTG
The DNA here is from genome assembly GCF_900106065.1 of Pseudomonas mandelii. Lineage (NCBI taxonomy): Bacteria > Pseudomonadati > Pseudomonadota > Gammaproteobacteria > Pseudomonadales > Pseudomonadaceae > Pseudomonas > Pseudomonas mandelii. Next base: position 5,848,671 of record NZ_LT629796.1, on the reverse strand, counting down.
GATCATCCCGAACGAATCCGGCCTGGCCCCCTCTTGGGGCGCCAAGCCATTCCCGAAAGGCCAGCGTGAAGGCTTCGTGACGTTGGCCAGCGGTAAGGCGGGTGACGATCAAAGCCTGCGAATCCGTGCCGATGCACGGCTGGTGGCCGCCAATCTGAAGGCCGGTGAATCCGCCGAGTATCGCCTGGACAGTGGCCGTCGCGCTTATCTGGTTCCGGCTACCGGGGTAATTGAAGTCAATGGCTTGCGTGCACAAGCTCGAGACGGTGTTGCCGTGGCGGATGAGCAGGTGTTGCGGGTGACTGCGATTGAGGACAGTGAGATCGTGTTGGTGGATCTGGCTTGATCGGGTAAATGCATGTCTAGTCCTGAAATAGGTTTACACCTGTTTCACCCTAACGCCCGATGCACCGCATCGGGCGTTTTGTATTTCAAAGACAGGTGCGGTCGCTCGCCGTTGTAGATCGATACCGACTCACTCACCATCTTCTTCGCTTGCGTCAAATCCTGCGGCCGCTGAAGCATAAGCTCTGTCTTCAGTATCCCGTTGACCCTCTCTGCCAAGGCATTTTGGTAGCAGTCATAGCCATCCGTCATTGAACATCGAATGCCGTATTTCGCGTGCAACGCTTGGTACATCCCCGAGCAATATTGGATACCTCTATCTGAGTGGTGCACCAACGGCTGCTCTGTCCGACGGTGCTCTACCGCCCAGCTCAGCGCGTGTGCTACCGACTCGGCATAAAGGCTTTCATGGACGTGATAGCCCACGATCTTTCGCGAAAAAGCATCCGTCACAAGGCTCAGATAAGCCACACCTTCCTGAGTTGGCAAATAGGTTATGTCAGCCACCCAGACTTGTTCCGGGCCGCAGGGAACAACCTGATCAGGACCTGGTTTGAGCAGGTTCGGGTGGCGGTGAAAGCGATGATGACTATTGGTCGTCTTGTGATACGCCCGCTTGCGAGCCACCAATAAACGCCGTTCACGCAGAATCGAAAACAGCCGATCTCGCCCCACTTGCAGCTCAAGTTGAGGCTGGCATTGCAGCAAGTAATACAGCTTTCGGGTGCCCAGCCGCGGCTGCCGCAGGCGCTTTTGTTGAACGAAATCGGCAACTTTCTGATCCAGAACCAGACGAGCTGCATCGGCGCGATTGCGTTTGTAGTAAGCCTGGCGGCTTATCCCCATGAACTGGCAAGCCCTGCTGATGCTCAGGTTTTGGATTCGTTTTTGCGCGAGGACTTGCCGGGACGCTTTTTTACGACAGAGAGACCGTAGTCATTTTTCAAGACATCCAAGACCGCCTCGAAAAACTGCGCTTTCTGATTGGACAGCGCCAACTGTTCTTCAAGCTCTTTGATGCGTTGTTCTGGCGTTAATGGTCGGTTTTTGTCGGGCATAGACCCCATCCTCGGCGAGCCAATGTATGTGCCTGGGCTCCAATCCTGCCGACCGTGCTTGCGTAACCACGTCAGAACGGTCGTTTTGCCTTGAATCCCGTAGCGCTCCTGAGCCTCTTTATAGCTCAGCTCGCCTTTTTCGACCTGATCGACTACCGACAATTTAAAGGTCAGCGTGTAGTCTCGCTGACTACGCCTTTTTGCTGATTCCATTACGTCCTCCTGAAAAACAGATCAGAAGGTGTAAACCTTATTCAGGACGGGACAGCAGGGCAAAAAAAGGGGCGACCGTTGATGGTCGCCCCTTTTTTACATCTGAATCCTGAGTGGCCGTGCTGGTGTCTTCGCGGGCAAGCCTCGCTCCTACAGGATAGATATCGCTCACAATCATGTGATCGACTCCGCCCATGCAGGAGCGAGGCTTGACCGCGAAGGGTCGCTCAATCACTTCGCAGAAATAGCGCCATCCACCAGGGTCTGAGCTTCTGCAACCAACTGCTTGAGGTGCTCGTCACTGACGAAGCTCTCAGCGTAGATCTTGTAAATATCTTCAGTCCCCGAAGGCCGTGCTGCGAACCAGCCGTTCTCGGTCATGACTTTCAAACCGCCAATGGCCTGGTCGTTACCCGGCGCGTGGCTGAGGATGCTCTGGATCGCTTCGCCCGCCAGTTGGGTCGAGGTGACCTGATCCGGTGACAGCTTGCTCAACAAGGCCTTCTGTTCAGGGTTGGCCTTGGCGTCGACGCGCACCGAGAACGGTTCGCCGAGCTCGTCAGTCAACGCACGGTAGGCCTGGCTCGGGTCGCGACCGGTACGAGCGGTCATTTCTGCCGCCAGCAATGCCGGAATCAAGCCGTCCTTGTCGGTGCTCCAGACGCCGCCGTCCTTGCGCAGGAACGAGGCCCCCGCGCTTTCTTCGCCGCCAAAGCCCAGCGAACCGTCGAACAGACCGTCAGCAAACCATTTGAATCCGACCGGCACTTCGTACAGGCGACGGCCCAGGCGCTTGGCCACACGATCGATCAAGCCGCTGCTGACCACGGTTTTGCCCACGGCAGCATCGGCGCGCCACTGTGGACGGTTCTGGAACAGGTAATCGATGGAAACGGCGAGGTAGCTGTTCGGTGCCAGCAGACCACCGGACGGGGTCACGATGCCATGGCGATCGTGATCCGGGTCGCAAGCAAACGCTACGTCAAAGCGCTCTTTCAGACCGATCAGGCCTTGCATGGCATGGCTCGACGAGGGGTCCATCCGGATTTGCCCGTCCCAGTCGACTGTCATGAAGCGGAACGTCGGGTCGACCTGTTTGTTCACCACTTCCAGGTCCAGACGGTAGTGCTCGGCAATCGCCGACCAGTAGCGCACCCCTGCTCCGCCCAGCGGATCAACACCCAGACGCAGCTTGGCATCACGGATGGCATCGAAGTCGATCACGTTGATCAGGTCGGCGACGTAGGTATTGAGGTAATCGTGACGATGGGTCGTGCCGGCCTTCAATGCCTGCTCGTAGCTGATGCGTTTGACGCCGGCCAGCTTGTTGCCCAGCAGCTCGTTGGCCTTCGCTTCGATCCACTTGGTGATGTGGGTATCGGCCGGTCCACCGTTGGTGGGGTTGTATTTGTAGCCACCGCTTTGCGGCGGATTGTGCGATGGCGTGATGACGATACCGTCCGCCAGGCCCGAGGTACGGCCGCGGTTGTAGCACAGAATCGCGTGGGAAATCGCCGGGGTCGGCGTGTATTCGTCACCCTCGGCGATCATCACGGTCACGCCGTTCGCGGCCAGCACTTCTAGGGCGCTGGCGCCGGCCGGGGTGGACAGCGCGTGGGTGTCGATGCCGACAAACAGCGGACCATCGATACCCTGGGCTTCGCGGTACAGGCAGATCGCCTGACTGATCGCCAGAACGTGCCATTCGTTGAAACTCAGATCGAACGAGCTGCCTCGGTGTCCGGACGTGCCGAAGGCTACGCGTTGGGTAGAGATGGCGGCATCAGGCTGGCCGGTGTAATAGGCCGTTACCAGTCGCGGGATGTCGACCAACAATTCTGCCGGTGCCGGTTTGCCCGCAAAAGGACTGAGTGTCATGCAAAACCTCTGGAATAGAGTGGTTCAGGAGTAGGAGCGCAGTTTACTGGCAGTTTGACCGCAGCGCGACGTTATCGATCCCGAGGGAAATGTTATCAATCGCCAAAGCCCCGCCCCTGCTCAATCGATCGATTCCAGGCGCAAGGCATCGCCCAGCAAACCCATGGCCGCCCCGAGGTCGTGGTCGCCGCCGAAGGTATGGCTCAGGCGCAAGTGTTGCGCGTGCAACCCTTGGAGGCTGAACAGCTCCCCTGGCGCAATCACCACCTGGTGCCTGAGCAGGCGCTGGAACACCCGACGCACATCGACCTGACGCAGCGATTGCACCCAAATCGTCGCACCGCCCAAGGGTTCGACAAAGTGCAAGGCATCCCCCAGACGCTCCTGCAACAGTTGGGTCATGTGCACCTTGCGGTCCTTGAGCAGCCGGCGCAATACCAACAAGTGCTGATCGATTCGTCCATTGCTGTAAAGCCGTGCGATGGCTTTCTGGCGAATCGGTGACAACCGGAATGAACGTAACAGGAAATGCCGCTGCAGTTCGACGCTCAATTGCCGCGAGAGCAGATAACCATAAGGCGCTTCCGGCCCGATGGATTTTTCGAAGGTGGAGAAAACGATCAGCCGGTCCGGGTTCAGCAGATCGCGAAACCGCAGGCCGTCGGGCTCGAATGCGAGCTCGCCATAGCAGTCGTTCTCCAACACCCAACTGCCATGACGCTCCAGCAGTTCAGCGGTTGACTGCCTGTTGCTGTGGGAAGCCACGCTGCCGCGCGGCATGTTGAGGCCGGAAGAAAGCATGACCAGCCGCACCGGCTTGGTCTCCAGCAGTTGCTTGAGCTGCTCAAGGTCCAGGCCGCCATGGGGTTGCAGGGGCAACTCTATGACCTGGACGTCAGCGTCCTGGAGCAAGCGCAGGATCATCCAGTCGCAGGGCGATTCGACGACTACCATGGCATCTTTGAGACACAGTACAGCGATCAGTATTTCCAGGACACCACGCAAATCGGCGCCAATGTAGACGTTATCGGCGTGCCAGCAACGTGCCGGAGACGAGGTATAGCGTGCGGCCAGTGCGGCGCGCAGTTCCAGTTCACCACAAGGTTGTGAAGTCGGTTGCGGCTGACGCGGATATTGACGCAGCAGTTCTCTTTCAAGCAGCAACAACGGGCTGTCCAAGGGCTGCAACAACGCCGGTTCATCCGCGCTCAACACCAGCATCCCCGGTCGCCTGGCGTTCACATAGACCGTCTCGAGCAGGTCATTGCCGCTGCTGAGCGGGTGAATGGACGACACCGGCAGCGCGTAATAGCCGGATTTGGCGACCGAATACACCCGCCCTTCCTTTTCCAGCAGCGAATAGGCGTACTGAATCGTCGAAATCGATACGCTCAAACGGTCCGCCAATTGCCTTAATGAAGGGAGGCGGACCCGCGTGTCGCTGACGGGCTCGTTGATGAGGTTAGTCAGGTAACGGTACACCGCCTGATAGGCAAAGTCGGTTTCGCGGGGTCCTTTCATGGGTGATGACCAAGCACGCCACGCGCCGCGTGGGGTGGGTGGATGAGCGCGGTAACCCCGAGCATTTTCAACGACCCGTTGACCGTTCGCCATTTGCGGCGTTGCCCGCGTCGAGGTCCAGCGCAGGCTCATCCGCATTACCGACTGCCGGGCCCGGCCTTTCGCCCCTCGCAACCGGTCCCATCCGGTAAAGCGTGCCGATCAACTTGACGGTCAACCCGCTGACGTCGACCATCCATTGCAGCACCTGCTCGGGAGCCGACTTGCCCTGCATCGCCCGGTGCAGATCAGGCAACGCCACGAGCATACCGGGATGGCATTGGCGTAGAAAACGCTCAAGCGAGGCGCCGTTATCGACGAAGGGCGCGAACAGCAAGCACACCAGTTGAGCCTCACTCAAGCCCAGGCTTTTCTGGGCCTGCGCCGCTGCCAATGCACGCTGGTCGGACATTGTCGTCGGGTTAACGAACGTTTCCATTACCTGCTCGCAATAGCGCTCGGGAAGCTGTTTGCGACGCATCATGACCAAGGCCCGCTGTACGTAATCGGCGACGCCTGCTTCATAGGTGCGGCCATGAACAAAACACGCCTCCAGCCCCCGAACGTGCGCAGAAATCGTCAGGCTGACAAACTCGTTATCACTAAGCTGGGCCGCCAGTTCGTCAGGCTGAAACCCGAGGAAATCGGTGAGCAGCGGCCAGCGATCTTCCAGATTGCTGACCAGCATGTCGTGAATATCGATGAAGGTTGTGCGCCGACACGCTTCAAATGATTCGGCCGGCCGCCACTCAGCTTGCCCATGCTCAGAATAAAACTCGCGGTAGCAATCGCTGCCCAGTTCATCCAGTCGCGCGAACAGCTCCTCATAACCGGATTCAGGGTCATTCGATGCATTGAGGCCAGCCTTTTGCGCCGCACGGGTCAACCCATGCATGAACTGCTTTTGCTGACGAGGTGTATCGCTGCTGACCAACGCATCGACGCCTCGGTCCCAACGGCAGATTTGCCCATAAAACTCGCCCGCCGCCAGGTACCCGTCATCCCACAGGTCAAGCGGCCCGTTCCAGGTTCGCCGATGACCCACCATCAACAGATTGAGACGATTTGACTCGCGACCTGCATCGGAGACCGGCGCCAGATGGCTGAATGGCAGGACTTCCCGGTTATCGACCATCACCACTTCGACCCGAGGATCGTCGTAGAGAAACAGCGCACTGCAACTGTGATGGATGTTTTCAAGGGCCATCGGGCTTGCGCCATTCGTGCGCAAGGTCGCGACTCGCAGCTGGAACGTCGCAGGCGCCCGGCCAGCGATGCTCAATTGTGCGGCGCGCAGCAATGCCAGCGTGTAGCAACAGTCGCGGGTTCCGGACTGGATCGACAACACCTTGTATTCGCCGATCCGCTCCATGCCACCCGCGGAGACCACCAGGCGCTGAATCATCAGCTGCAGTGCCGTGCGCTCGGCGCGTGAAAAAAAACTCAGCAATCGCTGCAATACTTGCTGATAAACATAGTTCATTGCCTGTTCATGGGTATGGGTCATCATTGTTTACCTGTTACGCATAGGTTCGATGTCACGCAAACAACTGTGTGCATTGCGCAAACGGCTGACTGACATGATTAAAGTGTTTCGATTGATATGAAATCCTAACACTTAGTTTTGAGTAATTATTTGAAATGAATCGAGCTTACTTGTGACCCTGTCCGCACACGCTGGCAGGAAAGCCCCGCAGGACAAGGGCCCTGCGACCACACGAGGGATCCTAGGAAATGTCCGACAGCGTCCCACAGACATGTAGCACGAGAAATAAAGAAAGAAGTCGCAATTAATTTTTCGGCAATTGATCGATAACACGCTATTTGTTGAGCTTGTATTACCGGAGTGCGAAGAAAAGTATCTGTCCAATACCCAGCCATAGCTCATTCCTTGAGATGAAAGTAATCATTCAATTATCGGGGCTTATAGGGTGATTAGAAGATACAGATTGAGAGCAAAAACCAGTTCAGTTGCTGAACTGACTCGTCGCAGGTTGAGGGGACGTCTCGGAATTTCGGAGGGGGAAATGCAAAAGTCCGTGCAAGCACGGACTTTTTTCAGTGGTGTTACGCCGGATCGACCTGGAGCGCAACCCGTTCGCGACACGGGCATTCATCCATGTAGCGGTGCGCCTCGACAAACTCGGAAAACGGAAAGACCCGAGTCTTGAGTGGCAGCAACACGCGGTCGGCGGTCAGCTGGTTGATGTCGCGCAAGGCACGTTGCAGTGCGACCTGATCCTGGATGATGCCCAGCTCCGGCTTGCCAGTGAAGTTGCCGATGCAGTGAACGAAGAACTGAATGTTCTTCTGGAACGCTGCGCAGGCCGGGAACGGCGTCTGGTTACCACCTTGCAGGCCGTACAGCACCAGGCTGCCACGAGGCGCGAGCACATCGCCCAGCAGTGACATCTGCGGACCGCCGAGGCCATCGAACACCACATCCACTCCGCGGTTGTCGGTGATTTTGTTGATCCGCATGAGCAGATCCTCTTCCTCGGTGACGATTACTTTCTCGGCACCCAGTGACAGCAGGTATTCACGTTCTTCAGCGGTCTTGGTGGCGGCAATTACCCGCACGCCCAATGCCTTTCCCAGTTGCACAAACGAAGGACCGGCACAGTGGCTCGCGTCAGTCACCAAGGCAAATTGCCCAGGTTTGACACGCGCCAGATCGACATAAGCGAAGTAGGCAATCAGCAGCGGCGTGTAATGCACGGCCGCTTCAATCGGGCTGAGCACGTCCGGATAACGGGTCAGTGCCGAGCGAGGCAGAACGATCTGCTCGCCGTAGACCGGATAGTCGTTGGGGCTTTCAGCCGGGAAGCTGGCGACCTTGTCACCGACTGCCAGGTCATCGACGCCCTCGCCGACTGCTGTCACGACGCCGGACATCTCATGGCCAAGGCCAGAAGGCAGACGAGCATGGGATGAGGCCAGGTTCTGGCGCCAGAGAATGTCGTACCAGCTGATGCCAATCGCCTCGACGCGCACCTGCACTTCGCCCGGCGCAGGGAGAGCGGCCGCATGCTCTTCGCATTTGAGCACCTCGGCTGGACCAAACTTGTGAAAACGGATCGTGCGGGACATCGCAAACCTCGTCAAAGAAACCTCTAATGCCCTGAACTCTATCTGGGCTTTCTACCCAAGACTATCAGTGGCTATTAATAGTCGACATGCCTGTCATTGATTCCGCAGCATCCATTGGATCAACGGTTATCGTAAAAATCCGGAGCATCCGTTCCAGGGAAACTGAATTATTCGGTGCAGAGTAGCAGCCTTTCCCCGTAATATTCATGCCGGCCATTGTTCTCATATGGCCGCTCTCGTCAAGCTTGATGACTCTGCCAGGACTCCAGATGAATCGTAATGACCTGCGTCGTGTCGACCTGAACCTGTTGATCGTTTTTGAAACATTGATGCACGAACGCAGTGTGACCCGTGCTGCGGAGAAATTGTTCCTCGGCCAGCCGGCCATCAGTGCGGCGCTCTCACGCCTGCGCGGGCTGTTCGATGATCCGTTATTCGTGCGCACCGGGCGCAGCATGGAGCCTTCCGCTCGCGCGGTGGAAATCTTCGCCCTGCTCTCTCCTGCCTTGGATTCGATTTCCACCGCGGTCAGCCGTGCGGCAGAATTCGACCCGGCGACCAGTACGGCGGTGTTCCGCATTGGCCTGTCGGACGATGTCGAGTTCGCGCTGCTGCCGATGCTGCTCAAGCGTTTGCGTGCGGAATCGCCGGGGATCGTATTGGTGGTGCGTCGGGCCAACTACATCCTGATGCCGAGCCTGTTGGCCTCGGGGGAGATTTCCATCGGCGTCAGCTACACCGCCGACCTGCCGGCCAACGCCAAGCGCAAAGTACTGCGCCGCAGCATGCCGAAGCTGTTGCGCGCCGATACGGTGCCGGGGCCATTGAGCCTCGATGACTTCTGCGCCCGCCCCCATGCGCTGGTGTCGTTTGCCGGTGACCTGAGCGGCTTTATAGATGAAGAACTGGAAAAGCTCGGGCGCAAACGTCATGTGGTGCTCGCGGTGCCGCAGTTCAACGGGCTCAGCACACTCATCAGCGGGACTGATATTGTCGCGACGGTGCCGGACTACACCGCTGAGGCGTTGACGGCGGCTGGCGGGGTGCGAGCTGAAGATCCGCCCTTGCCGGTGCGCAGCTTTGAATTGCACATGGCGTGGCGTGGGTCGCAGGATAATGACCCGGGTGAACGTTGGTTGCGCTCCAGGATCCAGATGTTCTTCGGGGATCCGGATAGCCTGGCGTGATCCTGATCTTTTGTTGGGGCTGATGGCCTCTTCGCGGGCAAGCCTCGCTCCTACAGGGATTTAATCAGCGCCACAATTCCCTGTGGGAGCGGGCTTGCCCGCGACTCGGTCTCAAGCCAATCCCTTGCATTCTGCGCAACATAGAATTGTCATCAATCCAATTGATCGCCGTCCAATGTAAGGCGCATGCTAGAGGGCTGGCTTCAGACTTATATCATTCCGAATGATAGTTACCTTTGCTTCATTCGATTCGTGCGATACCACCCCGCCGCTCATCATCCGCCCATCTCAATACATTGGCGGATGCATCCATGGAACAGTCACTCAAACATTTGCGCTTCCCATTGGCCATGTTGGCCGTACTGGTGATGAGCGCCTGCGGCAAGGCTCCGGAGTCTGCCGCTACCATGCCTGCGGCGAAAGTCAGCGTCGCCAAGGTCCTGGAACAACCGGTCAACGAGTGGGACGAATTCACCGGGCGCCTTGAAGCGCCAGAAACCGTAGAAATTCGTCCACGGGTCTCCGGCCAGATTGATGAAGTGGCCTTCACCGAAGGCGCACTGGTCAAGAAAGGTGACCTGCTGTTCCAGATTGACCCACGCCCGTTCCAGGCCGAGGTCCGCCGCCTCGAAGCACTGGTTGCCCAAGGCCGCGCCAACGCCACCCGCAGCGAAAACGAAGCCCAGCGTGGCGAACGCTTGCGCACCAGCAACGCGATCTCCGCCGAACTGGCCGATTCGCGCACCAGTGCAGCCCAAGAAGCCCGCGCCGCCGTCGGCGCTCTCCAGGCTCAACTGGACCTGGCCAAACTGAACCTGAGCTTCACCCGCGTCACCGCGCCCATCAGCGGTCGCGTCAGCCGTGCGGAAATCACCGCCGGCAACCTGGTGACCGCCGACACCACCGCGCTGACCAGCGTTGTTTCCACCGATAAGGTCTACGCCTACTTCGACGCCGACGAACGTGTGTTCCTCAAATACACCCAGCTCGCTCGCCAGGGCAAACGCGGTGCAACCACTCCGGTTTACCTCGGCCTGTCCAACGAAGACGGCAACCCGCATCAGGGCGTGATGAACTTCGTCGACAACCAGGTCAACCCGAAAACCGGCACCATCCGCGGTCGCGCGGTCTTTGACAATGCTGACGGACAGTACACCCCAGGCTTGTATGCCCGTTTGAAACTGGTCGGCAGCGGCACTTACTCCGCCGTGCTGATCAACGACGAAGCGGTCGGAACCGATCTGGGCAAGAAATTCGTGCTGGTGATGGATGCCGACAACAAGACGGCCTATCGCTCCGTCGAACTGGGGCCGAAGATCGAAGGCTTGCGCATCGTGCGCAGCGGCCTGAACAAGGATGACACCGTCATCGTCAAGGGTCTGCAACGGGTTCGCCCTGGCTCGCCGGTCACCCCTGAAGTGATCCCGATGGCCAGCGAACAAACCCTCGCGGCACTCGCACAACAACGACAAGCGCTGGAAGCCAGCAACCTGCCCCAAGTCGCACCTGCCAAGGTCGCGCCGGGTACGGTTGTGAAACTGGCTGCTGCGACTCCACGCGGTTAAGGGACGACAACTCCGATGAATTTTTCCCAATTCTTCATTTCACGGCCGATCTTCGCAGCGGTGCTTTCGCTGCTGATCCTGATCGCCGGTGCCATCTCGCTGTTCCAGTTGCCGATCAGCGAATACCCGGAAGTCGTGCCACCGACCGTTGTGGTCCGTGCGAACTTCCCCGGCGCCAACCCAAAAGTCATCGGTGAAACCGTGGCCGCTCCCTTGGAGCAAGCCATTACCGGCGTCGAGAACATGCTGTACATGTCCTCGCAGTCCACCGCTGACGGCAAGATCACCCTGACCATCACCTTCGCACTGGGCACTGACCTGGACAATGCACAGGTGCAGGTTCAAAACCGCGTGACCCGGACCGAGCCGAAACTTCCAGAAGAAGTGACGCGCATCGGTATCACCGTCGACAAGGCGTCGCCCGACCTGACCATGGTTGTGCACTTGACCTCGCCGGACAAACGCTACGACATGCTCTACCTGTCCAACTACGCCTTGCTCAACATCAAGGATGAGCTGGCGCGCCTGGGCGGTGTCGGTGACGTGCAACTGTTCGGTATGGGCGACTACTCGCTGCGGGTCTGGCTCGATCCGAACAAGACCGCTTCGCGCAACCTGACTGCCACCGATGTGGTAACCGCGATTCGTGAACAGAACCGTCAAGTCGCTGCCGGTGCACTGGGTGCGCCCCCTGCGCCGAATGCCACTGCGTTCCAGCTGTCGGTCAACACTCAGGGCCGTCTGGTTTCTGAAGAAGAGTTCGAGAACATCATCATTCGCTCCGGCGACAACGGTGAAATCACGCGCCTGAAAGACATCGCTCGCGTTGAGCTGGGCTCCAGCCAATACGCATTGCGCTCGCTGCTGAACAACCAGCCTGCGGTGGCGATCCCGATCTTCCAGCGCCCTGGCTCCAACGCGATCGAGATCTCCAACGAAGTTCGCGACAAGATGGCCGAACTGAAGAACAACTTCCCGGAAGGCATGGACTTCAGCATCGTCTATGACCCGACGATCTTCGTGCGCGGCTCCATCGAGGCGGTGGTCCACACCCTCTTCGAAGCGCTGATCCTCGTGGTTCTGGTGGTGATCCTGTTCCTGCAAACCTGGCGTGCCTCGATCATTCCGTTGGTGGCGGTGCCGGTTTCGCTAATCGGTACGTTTGCGGTGATGCACCTGTTCGGCTTCTCGCTGAACGCCCTGTCACTGTTTGGCCTGGTATTGGCCATCGGTATCGTGGTGGACGACGCCATCGTGGTGGTGGAGAACGTGGAAAGGCACATCGAGCTGGGAGAAACGCCCGTAGAAGCCACCAAGAAAGCCATGCGTGAGGTGACCGGGCCGATCATCGCGACGGCGCTGGTGCTGTGTGCGGTATTTATCCCGGCGGCGTTCATTTCGGGACTCACCGGCCAGTTCTATAAACAGTTTGCCCTGACCATTGCCATCTCGACCGTGATCTCGGCGTTCAACTCGCTGACACTGTCCCCTGCCCTGGCTGCCGTGCTGCTCAAGAGCCACCATGCGCCGAAAGATCGCTTTACCAAAGTGCTTGATAAACTGTTGGGCGGCTGGCTTTTCCGTCCGTTCAACCGGTTCTTCGAGCGCGCCAGCCATGGTTATGTCGGCACCGTAGCCCGGGTTATCCGCAGCAGCGGTATTGCCCTGCTGTTGTACGCAGGCCTGATGGTGCTGACCTTCTTCGGTTTCGCCCACACCCCGACCGGCTTCGTACCCGGCCAGGACAAGCAATACCTGGTGGCCTTCGCGCAACTGCCGGACGCTTCGAGCCTTGACCGCACCGAAGACGTGATCAAACGCATGTCCGACCTGGCCCTGAAACAGCCTGGCGTGGAAAGTGCGGTAGCGTTCCCGGGCCTGTCGATCAACGGTTTCACCAACAGCCCGAATGCCGGCATCGTGTTCGTGACCCTGAAACCGTTCGACGAGCGCAAAGACCCGAGCATGTCGGCCGGTGCGATTGCCGGTGCATTGAACGGCCAGTTCGCCGGGATCCAGGAAGCCTACATGGCGATCTTCCCGCCGCCGCCGGTACAAGGCCTGGGCACCATCGGCGGTTTCCGCCTGCAGATCGAAGACCGGGGCAACCTGGGCTACGACGAGCTGTACAAAGAAACCATGAACATCATCACCAAGAGCCACAACGTGCCGGAACTGGCCGCGCTGTTCACCAGCTACACCGTGAACGTGCCGCAGGTCGATGCCGCCATCGACCGTGAAAAGGCCAAGACCCACGGCGTGGCTGTCAGCGACATCTTCGACACCCTGCAGATCTACCTGGGTTCGCTGTATGCCAACGACTTCAACCGCTTCGGTCGCACCTATCAGGTCAACGTCCAGGCTGAACAACAGTTCCGTCTCGAACCGGACCAGATCGGTCAGCTGAAAGTGCGTAACAACAAAGGCGAGATGATCCCGCTGGCGACCTTCATCAAGGTCAGCGACACCTCGGGCCCGGACCGCGTGATGCACTACAACGGTTTCATCACCGCTGAAATCAACGGTGCGGCAGCCCCAGGCTACAGCTCCGGCCAGGCTCAGGCAGCGATCGAGAAACTGCTCAAGGAAGAACTTCCAAACGGCATGACCTACGAGTGGACCGACCTGACCTACCAGCAGATTCTGTCCGGCAACACCGCGCTGTTCGTGTTCCCGCTCTGCGTATTGCTGGCGTTCCTGGTGCTCGCGGCCCAATACGAAAGCTGGAGCCTGCCACTGGCGGTGATCCTGATCGTACCGATGACCCTGCTGTCGGCCATCATCGGTGTGATTGCTTCGGGAGGCGACAACAACATCTTCACCCAGATCGGCTTGATCGTACTGGTGGGACTTGCGTGTAAGAACGCGATTCTGATCGTCGAGTTTGCCAAGGATAAACAGCAGGACGAAGGTCTCAGCCCGCTGGCTGCGGTCCTGGAAGCATGCCGTCTGCGTCTGCGTCCGATCTTGATGACTTCCTTCGCGTTCATCATGGGTGTTGTGCCTCTGGTCTTCTCCAGCGGTGCCGGTGCCGAAATGCGTCACGCCATGGGTGTGGCGGTGTTCTCCGGGATGCTCGGGGTGACCTTCTTCGGTCTGTTGCTGACACCGGTGTTCTACGTATTGATTCGTAACTTTGTGGAGCGCGGTGAAAAGCGCAAAGCGGCCAAGGCCCTGAAACTGGAGGCGCAACAATGAGCCTTAAAGCCTTCCTGCCGAGCCTTCTGGTACTGGCCTTGAGTGCCTGTGCCGTCGGCCCGGACTACAAGACACCCGCCACTGAGCCGGCCAACATCACCACTGCCACCGACGGCGCTGCCGGCCAGAAAAACTTCGACCGCTCGCGTTTCGAAGGCATCTGGTGGCAGCAGTTCGAAGACCCGACCCTCAACCAGTTGGTGACTCAATCGCTGCAAGGCAACCGTGATCTGCGCGTGGCCTTCGCCCGCTGGAAAGCGGCCCGGGCGATTCGCGATGACGTCAGCAATGACGCCATGCCCACCATCACCAGCCGCGCCAGCAGTGACTTGGGCAAGGGTCAGATCCCGGGCCAGACCACCAAACGGGTCAACAGCGAACGTTACGACCTCGGCCTGGACATGGCGTGGGAGATCGACCTGTTTGGGCGTATCCAGCGCAACCTCGAGTCCGCCGATGCCGAACAGCAGGCGCTCGAAGCCGATCTATACCAACTGCAAGTCACCATGATTGCCGAACTGGTGGATTCTTATGGCCAATTGCGCGGCGCACAGTTGCGCGAAAAGATTGCCCTGGCCAACCTGAACAACCAGCAGGAGTCGCGCAAGATCACCGAAAGCCTGCGTGATGCCGGCGTCGGCGATCAACTGGACGTCGAGCGTGCCGATGCACGCCTGGCCTCGGTCGAAGCCAGCGTGCCGCAGTTACAGGCCGAACAGGTTCGGCAGAAAAACCGTATTGCCACCCTGCTGGGCGAGCGTCCGGACAAGCTGACTGTCGACTTGAGTCCAAAAGACTTGCCGGCGATTGCCAAAGCATTGCCGATCGGTGACCCGGGGCAGTTGCTGCAACGTCGTCCGGACATCCTCAGCGCCGAGCGCAAACTGGCCTCCTCCACCGCCCGTATAGGCGTGGCCAAGGCTGATCTGTTCCCTCGGGTCAGCCTCAGCGGCTTCCTTGGTTTTACCGCCGGCCGTGGTTCGCAGATCGGTTCTGCGGCGGCCAATGCCTGGGCGCTCGGCCCGAGCATTACGTGGGCTGCGTTTGACCTGGGTAGCGTGCGAGCCCGTCTGCGCGGCGCCGATGCCGATGCCGAAGGCGCGCTGGCGACTTACGAACAGCAAGTGCTGCTGGCGCTGGAAGAATCGGAAAACGCATTCAGCGACTACGGTAAACGTCAGCAACGGCTGATCTCGCTGATTCGTCAAAGCGAAGCGAGCCGCGCCGCCGCAGACCTGGCGCAAATCCGCTACCGCGAAGGCACCGTGGACTTCCTCGTCCTGCTGGATGCCCAACGTGAGCGTCTGGCGGCTGAAGATACCCAGGCCTCGGCGGAAACCGATCTTTATCGCGGCATTGTCGCGATCTACAAAGCCCTTGGCGGTGGCTGGCAACCAGAGACGGTCGCCAGCAAGTAATTTTTAAAGAGCTCCTTTGGTTGGCCGCAACCAACCAAATTTTTAGCCCTGCGCCTCATTCGGTCGCGGGGCTTTTTTTTGTTCGTTCGAGAGGGCAACGGATATTACTGTGGGAGCGGGCTTGCCCACTCCCACAGAAATTAGCGGTGATTTTCAGTCCTGAGCGTTTCCAGAATGGTTACGGTGGCTGTGGTCCCGGCACGCAAGCGGTTTTTGGCGGCATAGTCGGCGTCAATCTGAATCCGCACCGGCACCCGTTGCGCAAGTTTGACCCAGGTGTAACTGGGGTTGATATTGGCCAGCAGACGATTGCCGGGCAGGTTTTCCCTGTCGGCAATTGCAAAGGCAATGCTTTGCACGGTGCCGCCGAACGATTCTCCGCTCATCAATTCAATCCTGACCCGATCTCCCTCCCCGATTCGCGGCAGCTTGGTTTCTTCGAAATAGCCGCTGACGTAAAAAGAGTCGCTGTCGACCAATGCCAGCAGTGCGCCCCCCGCTGTGGCGTAGTCACCCTGTCGGGTCAGCAGGTTGGTCACATAACCACTGACCGGGGCGATGACGCGGGTGCGTTGAAGGTCCAGTTCAGACTGAGTCAACGCCGCGACAGCCAATTGAACGTTAGCCCGCGCCAGCCCCAGATTGGCCTGGTTGCGCAGCAGTTCGGCCTGGGCCACCGCCACTTCGGTGCTGGATTTTTCCCATTCTTCCCCGGAAATCGCCAAACGCTGCTTGAGGGTGCGTCGTCGGCGTTCTTCGCTCTCACGCTGTTTGAGCTGCGCTTCGCTGGCGACGATGGTTGCTTCGGATTGACCAAGGGTGGCCTTGGAAACCTCAACGGAACGCTTGGCATGTTCTACCGCCAGTGTGTAGCGAGCCGGGTCGATCTCGAGCAGTAACTGGCCTTTTTCAACATGCTGGTTGTCCTGGACGCCAAGGCTGACGATGCGTCCCGATACATCCGCAGATAAAGTCACCACGTCGGCACGCACCCGTGCATCCCGGGTCCAGGGCGCGCGGGTGTAGTGTTCCCAGGCGAACCAGCCCAGCACAAAGGCGAGCAATACCACTGCAACAGTTGAGAGTCGGGAAAGGATTTTTTTCAAGGCATCAGGCTCCCATCACCAGGATCAGCATTGCGCACACGCAGGCGTACAACGCGCCCTCGAACAAGGCTTCGTGCCAGACGAAACGCAGCACGCCCAAGCGTCTCAACAACCAGTCCAGCAGCAGAAAAATCGGCAAGGCCAGCAGCAGGGCCTGGGCGATCGGCGGCAGGTAGACGCCACCTATTTCCAGATCAATGGGCAAGGGCCGGCACTCCTTCCGGTTCTTTGGCATCAAAGTATTGGCGATGTCGCTCCAGAAACGACACCACGATCAGCAGGGCCACGCGCATCCGAAACACCGACCACAGGTGTTCATGAACGACCAACTGCAAGTCGTCCATTTCATCACCCAAGGCGTGCAAGCGTCCGAGCAGCCGGTCAACATCAATTCGCGGGCGCCCGGCGATAAACCTGCCGGTCTCTCTGACCGAATCCTGCAAACGGTTTTGCTGCTCGGTCGTCAGCAACGTATTGCCTGGCCCCTGTTGCCTGAGCTGGTTTAACGCGACGCCCACCGCCATGCAACCGAGGCTGACTTCGAACAGCTCGCTGGACTGCTTGTCCTGGGTGGCCGGCAACAGGCCCAACATCATCGTCAGGCGATCAACCATGCGGCTTTCAAACGCGAATTGCTGCTCATCGGTGGCCGGCGTCTTCAGCAAGGTGTAGACCTGCTCGCAGTTTTCGTTGAACAGTCGCCGAATCCGCAAGGCGGGCCTGAATGGAAAGATCAACGCATAGACACTCAGTGCCAGCGAGGCGGCGCAGATATACGCGCCGGCAAACTCGAACCACTGGATGGCCGTGTTTTGGCCGACGCCCGCATTTTGCGGCCCCAGCAACAGCATGGTCGTCAGCCCAAGACCAATGCCTGTGCCGGTGGTTGGCGGACTGGACAGCCCCACCGCGACGGCGTACAGCAAGGGCGCTAACAACAAGGCGAGCAGCTCGAAGTCACTGATCATCGGAACCAGCAAGAACAGATAGAGCGCCGACACCACCAGTGCCAGCCCCAGTCCCCGGGCAAAACTCTGGGCGGCCAGCAACGGCCGGGGAAACGTCGCCATCAGCGAACAGAGAATCCCCACCACGATCATTCCTCCACGAGCCCCGTCCCAAGCGGTCTCGATCCAGATCAGACCGGCCACCATCAGCGCCGTAAAGGCGCGGATTGCGTTCATCGCCGCCAAGGTGAAGTCCAGATGCAGCGGGTTTTCCTGACCGCGGAACACGCAACTGGCTTCACGTCCATCCTGGATCGCGTCGCTCAGCTCCAGGATCTGCCCCAGTTGCTCCAGCATCCGCGCCTGCTCCCAGCGCAGCGCCCAGGCCAGAGAACGCAACGTGGCAGGCATCGTCTCGGTGAGTTGCTCGGCCTTATAGGCCTGGTCATCGAAACGCTGTTGCAACGCCGTGAAATGATGTCGTGCCTCAGCCGACAACGTGCGCCCCTTCGCGGCCAACTCATCGAGAAAGGCCAATTCTTCGGCGCGCAAAAGCTGGATCTCTTCAGGCAAGTCGCCTTTCCAGCGCGCGGCCAGCAGTTCGCGCTGGTGTCGCAGCGCCGTCAGTCGTGAGGTCAGCAGCACCAATTGATTACCCAGCAATTGCACCAGGCCGTTGGCACTGCGTAAACGGGGAGCATCGAAGTACAAATGCCGCCGCAAACCCTCAAGGGCGCTTATTTCCCCCAGCAATTGCATCTGCCTGCGGTGAAAAGCAGCCTCGCTTTCCTCGGTTCGGATGACTGCCGCAGCGTGCGTCGCGAGCAGCTTGATGACTTGATCGATCTTGGCGAAATAGCTCCGGGCTACGGCCTCCGGGCGTGCGGTCAGAAGGCTGACGACGCATACGCACGCTACCGCCAACAGCGTCTCGGTGACACGGGTGACGGCCAGCAAGAACGTGCCGTCCTGATCCGGCACCGCCAGCAACGCAACCACAACCGCAGTGTAACCGCTCAGGACAAAAGCCTGGGAACTGGTGTAGCGCAACAGGGTGCCACCCGCAGTACACAGTGCCAGCCACAAGCCCAGCGTAATAATGAAAGGAATCGGCGCCTGGGGAAAAATGGCCATGATCAACACCGCGACTGCCGCGCCCACAGTGGTGCCGATGACTTGGCCGAAACTGCGGGCCAGAGCCATGCCTCCCAATGGTTGGCTGACGATTACCACCGCCATGATTGACCACTTGGGCTGGTCGAGGTCGAACAGAAAGGCCAGGTACAGCGTCAGCAGCCCGGCCGCGATGGTTCTCAAGGCGAACAACAGCACCCCTTGCCCGGGGTTGATCATCGCCTTGAAGTACTGGAGCAGCGGTTGCATGGGAACACTCTTCGAGCCATCTCCAGCAAGCGTAGTCACTGCTTCAGGGCTTCGACGGGTTTCAATGTCGACGTGACTTGTAGGCAAAATCGCCAGCATCGGACTGAGTCAGGGTTTGACTCACACGCCCACCTGACCGAAGCTGACAGCTTTGCAAAAGCTGCCAGCCCCCGGATTCCTGCATGCTCCAGTCCCGCCGCTACTTGCTCATCAGCCTCTGTGTCCTGTTCGCCATCGCTCTTGCCTGGTTTTTCCTGCGCAGCACGACGCCCGTGGTGCCGGAAGCCATCAAGCGCGGCTATAGCGAAGCGTTGACCCAGGCACGTGCCGGGCAACCGGGGGCCGCACGGGTGCTCTACCAGCAGCTGGGTCGCCCTGACCTGTCGCCCAAGCGCCGTGTCTGGCTGCATGCCGAACTGCCGAACTACCCGAGCCCGCAAGCCTTGAAACTGGCGGATGCAGACCTGCAAAACCCGTCGGCCGACGTGCGCATCGCAGCCATCAAAAGCATTGGCGGACTGGTGCCCAGTGGGCAGCGCA
This sequence comes from Pseudomonas mandelii, assembly GCF_900106065.1. NCBI lineage: Bacteria > Pseudomonadati > Pseudomonadota > Gammaproteobacteria > Pseudomonadales > Pseudomonadaceae > Pseudomonas > Pseudomonas mandelii. The sequence goes on along the minus strand of NZ_LT629796.1, from coordinate 5,829,183 downwards.
GTTTGCTGATCGGACCATTACTCGACGACAGCGAACAAAGCGTCCGGTCTGCCGCGATCAACGCGCTGCTGGGTTTATCGCCGGATGACCTGGGCTTGTATTTCGGGCCGTTGCAGCAAGCCATCGATGCCTGGGAACGGGACCTGAAAAGTCTCCCGGAAAGCGCCGAAACCCAATACCAGCTGGCCCGTCTGCACTTGCACAATGCCGAACTGAAAGAAGCGCAGCAGGCGCTGGAACGCACGCTGCAACTGGAGCCGGGCAATCTGCCTGCGTTGGTGATGCAGATTGAAGTGCTGGATAAACAAGGCCAAAGCGACGCAGCCCGGCAATTGCTGGCGAAACAGTTGAAGGCTCAACCCGACTCTGCCTACCTGCAACATGCCTTGGGGCTTTGGTTGCTGCATCACGGGCAAAGTGAATTTGCCCTGCTTGGGCTGTCCAAAGCGGTCGAGATCGAGCCGAACAACAAGGATTACCGCTACGACCTGGCGACTACGTTGCACGGCGAGCAAGAGCTGGAAGCGGCGCAAAAACAGTTGCAGGAAATCGTCCAGCGCCATCCGGCGGATCGCAAGGCGCGGGTGCTGCTGATCAATTACTGGAAAGAAAGCGGGCAATTGCAGAACGTGCAGATCCTTCTGGCGCAGCTGGAACAACTCAATCCAGACGATCCGGCGTTGCAGCAGGGTTTATAACGCCACTGATATCACACCGGCAAAAAGGTTGAACCGTCGCCACGGCAAAAGGTCAAGTGATCAGGCAGTCCATTCAGGCACTTCAAGCCTGCTGCCTCGCTTCCCCTAGTCATGAGAGGGTTTTTTTTGTCTACATCTAACGAGTTGTTCAGTGCAAAAGCCGCCACCGGCATCGACGGTCTGGATGACATCCTGGCCGGTGGATTGTCCCGCGGCCATGTGTTTTTGCTGGAGGGTGAACCCGGAACCGGCAAAACCACCGTCGCTTTGCATTTCCTGTTGGCCGGCGCCCGTGCCGGCGAGCGCTCGTTGTACATCACGCTTTCAGAAACCGAGCGCGAACTGCGCCAAGGGGCGTTGTCCCACGGTTGGGAGCTGGATGAAAACATCCACATCTTCGAACTGACACCGCCAGAAAGCCTGCTCAATGCCGAACATCAGCAGAGTCTGCTGTACTCCTCGGACCTTGAACTGGGCGAAGCAACCAAACAGATTTTCGAAGTGGTCGAACGGGTCAAGCCGACCCGTGTGGTCCTCGACAGCCTTTCCGAAATCCGTTTGCTCGCCCAGAGTTCCCTGCGATATCGCCGGCAGATCCTGGCGATCAAGCACTACTTCGTGCGCTACGACGCGACCGTGCTGCTGCTCGATGACCTGACCACCGAATCCCTCGATAAAACCGTGCACAGCGTGGCGCACGGCGTGGTTCGTCTGGAAGAACTGACGCCCAACTACGGCGCCGAACGCCGGCGCATACGTGTCGTGAAGTATCGCGGTCAAAAGTACCGTGGCGGCTTCCATGACTTCACGATCATGGGCGACGGTGTGCACGTCTTCCCTCGCCTGGTCGCAGCTGAACACCGCGGCGGTTATATCCGCCAGCAGTTGACCAGCGGCATCAAGGAAATGGACGCCCTGCTCGGCGGTGGCATCGAGACCGGTTCCAGCACGCTGATTCTCGGCCCGGCCGGTACCGGCAAGTCGCTGATCTCGATGATCTTCGCCGCCGCGGCCGTCGCCCGGGGTGAGAAAGCCGCGCTGTTTATCTTCGATGAAGAGCTGGGACTGCTGTTCGAGCGCATGAAAAACATGGGCATCGACCTGCAGGCGCTGCAAGACACCGGCAACCTGCTGATCGAGCAAGTCGACGCCGCCGAACTGTCCCCCGGCGAGTTCTCGCACCGGGTTCGTCGTTGCGTCGATGAGCGCAACATCAAAACGGTGGTGATCGACAGCATCAACGGCTATCAGGCCGCAATGCCCGAGGAAAACGCGCTGGTGCTGCACATGCACGAGTTGCTGCTGTACCTCAATCGCCGAGGCGCCGCGACGTTCATGACCGTGGCCCAACATGGGCTGGTCGGGGACATGCAGGCCCCGGTCGACATTACTTATCTGGCTGACACGGTGATTCTGTTGCGCTACTTCGAAGCGGTAGGCAAGGTTCGCCGGGCCATTTCAATTATCAAGAAACGCACCGGCAGCCACGAATCGACCATTCGCGAATACCGCATCGGCAGCGCAGGCATGACCATCGGCGAGCCTTTGGATGCATTCCAGGGTGTATTGCGCGGCGTTCCAACCTATCTGGGTGCCAGCCAGCCACTGCTCAAGGATGATGAACGGTGAGCGTTGTCGAGGCGATGTCCGAGCGCGCGCTTATTCTCGCGCCGCTGGGACGTGACAGCCAGATTGCACTGATGATGCTTAACGAGGCGGGATTCGAAGGTCTTGTGACACGGGATCTGGTCACGCTGTGCAGCGAGCTGGCACAAGGTGCCGGCCTGTTGTTGATTTCTTCGGAAGCCTTGCTGGGTTGCGACCTCGAACCGCTGCTGGGCTTGATCGAGGAACAACCGGCCTGGTCAGACCTGCCGATCGTACTGTTGACCCACCACGGCGGGCCGGAACAAAACCCCGCGTCACGTCTCGGACCGCAATTGGGCAACGTGACCTTCCTCGAGCGCCCGTTTCATCCGGTCACATTGATCAGCCTGGTCACTACCGCATTGCGTGGGCGACGACGGCAGTATGAAGCCAGGGACCGGTTGATTGACCTGAGCCAAAGCGAACTGCGTCTGCAAAATACGCTGGAAACCCTCGAACAACAGGTCGAGGAACGTACCGCCCAACTGCGTCATAACGAAGAAGCCCTCAGACAGTCGCAGAAAATGGAGGCTGTCGGCCAACTCACCGGTGGTATCGCCCACGACTTCAACAACATGTTGACCGGCATCATCGGCAGCCTCGAGTTGCTACGTCGACGCCTGGCCCGAGGTCGCACCGATGACCTGGACGGCCTGATCGATCTGGGGGTGACCTCGGCCAATCGCGCGGCCGGTCTGACCCATCGTCTGCTGGCGTTTTCCCGACGCCAGTCGCTGGATTCAAAACCCGTGAATATGAATACCCTGGTGGTGTCCATGGGCGAACTCCTGCAGCGCAGCATCAACGAAAGCATTCAGCTGGACATGCAGTTGAGCGAGGACTTGTGGGTGGCCGAGGCCGATCCCAACCAGCTCGAAAGCGCCCTCCTCAACCTGGTGCTGAACGCCCGCGACGCCATGCCCGAAGGCGGGAAACTGGTGGTCAACACCTCGAATCAGCATCTGGACAAAGGTTTCACGCAGGTTCACAGCAACCTGCAACCGGGTGATTACGTCGTGCTGCGCGTGACCGACACTGGCTGCGGCATGCCGGAAGGCACCATCACCAGAGCCTTTGATCCGTTCTTCACGACCAAACCGATCGGCCAGGGCACCGGTTTGGGCTTGTCGATGATTTACGGTTTCAGCAAGCAATCCCACGGCCACGTCACCATCGAGAGTGAAGTGGGCAACGGTACGACGGTGAGCCTGTATCTTCCGCGCTACAACGGTGCGCTAGTCGAGGACACGCTGATCGACATCGCACACGCGCCTCATGCTCAGGACGGAGAAACCGTGCTGATCGTTGAGGATGATCCGGCGGTACGGGTGTTGGTCAGCGCGGTACTGAGTGAGTTGGGCTACGCCTTCGTCGAAGCAGGCGATGCCGACAGCGCGGTGCCGATTCTCGATTCCGGCCAGCGTATCGATTTGTTGATCAGCGATGTGGGATTGCCAGGGATGAATGGCCGGCAACTGGCGGAAATCGGTCGGCAGTACCGGCCTGATCTGAAAGTATTGTTCATTACCGGTTATGCCGAACACGCGGCAGTGCGCGGTGGATTCCTTGACCCGGGCATGCAGATGATCACTAAGCCGTTCACCTTCGACCTGTTGACGGCCAAGGTGCGGGAGATGATCCGAATCTGAAAGCCCCCATGACGGGGGCTTCGGGGCTATTTACGACAGCATTTCCTGCATCAGCTCTTGCAACACGTCCAGATCGAACGGCTTGCCGAGGATCGGCGCCTTGCGCGTGATCGGGCTGTCGGTCTCGCGGATCTCCTGCGGATAACCGCTGATAAATATCACTTTGAGCTCTGGTCGCAGCTTTACGGCAGGCTCGGCGATCTGCACGCCGGAGATGCCGCCAGGCAGGCGAAAATCAGTGATCATCATGTCCAGGTGCGGCTTGCTCGCCAATATTTCGAAGGCCTGCTCGCCGTTTTCGGCCTGCAGCACCCGGTAACCCTCACCCGACAAGTAAGCGGACAATACCATCAGAATCGAGGGGTCATCCTCGACAATGAGTACTACATCTTGTGCATCTTCACTCATGGGAAGCCTTTGTTCGGTCAATAGCTGCTGATACGACCATGGGGTCGATCAGAGGTTGCGTTTATCCGGCTGTTTTCCTACAACGGCAGACAAACGCGAAATAAGGCGCCCTCGTTGATCTTGCTCTCGACGGCGATGGAGCCGCCATGGGCGGCGACGATCTGCTCGGAAATAAACAGCCCCAGTCCCAGCCCCGCGACCACGGTTTTGGCTGACACCCGTTCGAACTGTTGAAAAATGCGCTTCTGGTTTTCTTCACTGATACCGATCCCGCGGTCCTGCACTTCGACCCGTGCCTGACCCTCGTGACTGTAGACCCTGACATCAATCAGGCTCTTGCCACCATAACGCAAGGCGTTGGTCAGCAGATTTGAAATCACTTGTTCGATACGAAATTCGTCCCAGTTGCCGACCACTGGCTGCTCGGCGGTAAACGCAACGGAACACTCGGCGGCGTCAACTTGCGGCGCGAAGTTTTGCAGCAGGTTGCTGACCAACTGCACGAGGTCAAATCTGGTCGAGCGGATCGACAACTTGCCGGTGCGGATGCGTGACACATCCAACATGTCTTCAATGAGACGGATCAGGCTTTTGATCTGCCGCTCGTCACGGTCGACCATGGCGTGCATCTTGTCGAGGGTGAACGCCGACGCGTTGTCCCGGGCCAGGTGCATCTTGCGCAGCTGGGTTTCGAGGATCAGGCCATTGAGCGGCGTGCGGACTTCGTGGGCGACGATCGACATGAAGTCATCGCGCATGCGCACCGCTTGCTCCAGTTCATTCTGGGTGGTCTGCAACTGCTTGAGCAGCGCTTCCTGCTCGCGGCGAGCCTGCTCCAGCTCTTCAACCTGTTGCTTCATCGCCTTGCTTTGGCGGTAGAGGTCGACGAAGACGTTGACCTTGCTTTTGACGGCGTGAATATCCAGTGGCTTGTGCAGGAAGTCCACGGCCCCGCTTTCGTAACCCTTGAACGCGTAGTTCAGCTCGCGGCCCGCGGCACTGACAAACACAATCGGGATGTTCTTGGTCTTCTCTGTACCGCGCATCAACTCGGCCAGTTCAAAGCCGTTCATGCCCGGCATCTGTACGTCGAGAATGGCCATGGCGAATTCGTGTTGCAGCAGCAACGACAAGGCTTCGTCGGCGGACAAGGCTTTGTAGACCATGCGGTCTTCACGCTTGATCAGCGCCTCAAGTGCCAGCAGGTTCTCCGGCAGATCGTCGACAATCAGCAATTTGGCTTGGATGTTACTTAGCATGCTATTCGTTCCAGCTCGACAAGCAGACGGCCGATGCCGCGTATTGGGAGAATGTGGTCAGGGCAGTGCAAATCCAGCGCCGCCCTAGGCATGGTCGCGACCTGGGCTTCGTCCGGGTCCTGCACGATGGTCAGGCCGCCACGACGTTTGACCCGCGCCAATCCGTGTGCGCCATCACGGTTCGCGCCAGTCAGCAGCACGGCCGCCAGGCCTGGGCCATAGACATCGGCCGCCGACTCGAACAGAAAATCAATGGAAGGCCGCGAGTAATGCACGCGATCCTCAAGGCTCAGGGAAAAACTGCGGTCCTGCTCCACTGACAAGTGATAGCCCGGAGTGGCGAAATACAACGTTCCGGCTGCCACATCAATTTTGTCGCCAGCTTCCTGGACAGGCATGGAGACCCGGCGGGCAAAGACTTCGGCCAGTTGGCTGCGGCGCTCGTCGGGCAGGTGCAGGACTACGATGATCGGCAGCATGAAACCTTTACGCAACGGACTGAGAATGTTGAGCAATGCCTCCACCCCACCGGCCGAAGCGCCGATCACGATAGCTTCTATCGAAGGCAAATCCGCTGCATTGTTCATGATTTACGGTAAATCCGTTCTTGTTTGACCAAGGGCGAAAACTGGTTGCCGAAGGCGGAAAAATCCGGGGTTTCCTTACTGCCCAGCACCAGGAATCCCCGGTGACAAAGGGATTCATGGAACAAACCGAACGCGCGATCCTGAAGCTTTTTGTTGAAATAAATCAAAACATTACGGCACGAAATCAATTGCGTTTCTGAAAAGACACTGTCCGTCGCCAGGCTGTGATCGGCGAACGTCACGTTCTCACACAACGTCTTGTCGAAAATCGCGTAACCATACGCCGCCGTGTAGTAGTCGGCGAACGAACGCTGGCCACCGGCCTGCTGGTAGTTGTGAGTGTAGGCGCGGACATTCTCCATGGAGAAAATCCCCTGTTTGGCCTTCTCCAGCGAGCGCGGATTGATATCGGTGGCGTAGATGATCGTGCGATCGAGCAAGCCTTCTTCGCGCAGCAGAATCGCCATCGAATAGACTTCTTCACCCGTGCTGCAACCGGCGATCCAGATCTTGATCGACGGATAGGTCTTGAGCAGTGGCACGACTTCCTTGCGAATCGCGAGGAAATGCGAAGGATCGCGAAACATTTCACTGACCGGGATCGTCAGCAATTGCAGCAACTGCATGAACGCGGTCGGATCGTGCAGCACCTTTTCTTGCAGGGCCGAAATGGTATTGCACTCGAATTGCGCCAACGCATGATTGACCCGGCGCTTGATCGAAGCGCCGGAATAATCGCGAAAGTCGTAGCTGTACTTGAGGTAGATCGCCTCGATCAACAACCGCAATTCGATCTCGCTGTTTCGCGCCACTGTTTCAATGCGTTCCACTAAATGCGTTCCATCTTCGGTAACCACACGCGAATCAGCGAAAACAGGCGATCCAGGTCAATGGGCTTGGCCAGGTAATCGTTGGAGCCGGCTTGCAGGCAGCGCTCCTGATCGTCCTTCATGGCCTTGGCCGTCACCGCAATGATGGGCAGCTTGCGCCAGCGCGGGTCCTTGCGGATCTCGATGGTGGCTTCGAAACCATCCATCTCCGGCATCATCACGTCCATCAACACCAGATCGATGTCCTCGACTTCATTCAGTTTTTCAATCGCCTCACGACCGTTCCGGCCGATGACCACGACTGCACCCTTTTGCTCCAAAGCGCTGGTCAGGGCGAAGATGTTGCGTACATCGTCGTCCACCAGCAGCACTTTGCGGCCCTCGAAGACTTTGTCGCGGCTGCGCGCGGTCTTGAGCATCCGTTGGCGTTCATGGGACAACCTGGATTCGACTTTGTGCAAAAAGAGTGTGACCTCATCCAGCAAACGCTCGGGTGAGCGAGCGCCTTTGATGATGATCGAGCGCGAGTACTTGCGCAGGTCAGCCTCTTCGTCCCGGGTCAGGTTGCGTCCGGTGTAAACGATGACCGGCGGGAACGAGCAGATATCTTCGGTGGACATGCGCTTGAGCAGATCGTTGCCGAGCATGTCCGGCAGCTTCAGGTCGATGATCATGCAATCGAAAATGGTCGTGCGCAGCAGGTCGAGCGCTTCCTGGGCGAAGCCGACGGCGGTGATTTCAATGTCCTCGTCGCCGATCAGGCGAGCAATGCTGTCGCGTTGCAAATCATCGTCTTCGACCAGCAGCACCCGTTTGACCTTCTGGGTCAGCTTGGCCTCGAGGCGGGCAAACACGTCCTTGAGTTCTTCGCGAGTGGTCGGCTTGACCGCATAACCGATCGCGCCCATGTGCATGGCCGCCTCGACCCGATCTTCCACCGAAATCACATGCACCGGAATGTGGCGGGTTTCGGCATGTTCTTTCAGACGCTGCAATACGGTCAGCCCGGAATGGTCCGGCAGGCGCATGTCCAGCAAAATGGCGTCGGGAATGAACTCCTTGGCCAGGTCGTAGCCTTCATCGGCCCCGTGAGCGACCAGGCACTGGTAACCCAGTTCGTGGGCCAGATCGTAGAGAATGTTTGCAAAATTCGGCTCATCTTCCACCACCAGGATGCAACGGGTGGTGAATGGCGCCTTGCTGCGGTCATCATCGAAACGTGGAATGTCGACTTCGGCAATCAGCGGCACCAGCGCGGGCGTTGTCACCCTAGGTTTTGCGGCGACCGGGGTAGCCTGCATCGGCGCGAGGGGCGCATCACCCGGTTCTACGTATTGCTGCGGCAGCACGAGGGTGAACACACTGCCCTGCCCCGGCTCGCTGGTGACGCTGATCGAACCGCCCAGCAACGCCGCCAGATCGCGGGAAATCGACAGGCCTAGCCCCGTGCCGCCATAACGGCGATTGGTGGTGCCGTCGGCCTGGCGGAAGGCTTCGAAAATGCTGTCCTGCTGGTCGGCGGCGATGCCGATCCCGGAATCGCGGACGATAAAGGCGATGCCGTCGTTCGGCTGGGACGCCACCGTGAGGCTGACGATGCCTTTTTCGGTAAATTTCACCGCGTTCGACAGCAGATTCTTAACGACTTGCTCCAGACGCTGGCGGTCGGTGAACAGCATCATCGGCGAACCGGGCTGCACGTCGACCTCGAACTCCAGCTTCTTGTCAGCGGCCATCGGCTCGAACATTCCGCGCAGTCCGTCCACCAGACGCGCAACGCTGGTGTTCTCGGGGCGCATTTCCAGCTTGCCGGCCTCGACCTTGGAAATATCGAGAATGTCATTGATCAGATTGAGCAAGTCATTGCCGGCGGAGTAGATCGACTCGGCGAACTTCACCTGCTCGGCGCTGAGATTTTCCTGAGGGTTTTCCGCCAGCAACTTGGCCAGGATCAGCGAACTGTTCAACGGCGTGCGCAGTTCGTGGGACATGTTGGCGAGGAACTCGGACTTGTACTTGCTCGATCGCTGCAATTCTTCGGCGCGCTCTTCAAGCTGGGCCTGGGCCTGGTTGAGCTCGGTGTTCTTCAAGTCCATCGCATCACGCTGATCGGCCAGAATCTGTGCCTGATCGGCGAGTTGTTCGTTGGTCTGCTCCAACTCGACTTGCTGGGTTTCCAGGTGAGCCTGGGACTCCTTGAGAATCCGCGATTGCTCTTCGAGCTCTTCGTTGGCGGTCTTGAGTTCTTCTTGCTGAACTTGCAGCTCTTCGTTGAGCTGCTGGGTTTCTGCCAGCACTTCCTGCAAACGCTGACGGTAGCGAGCGGCCTCGATTGACGTGCCGATGTTGCCGGCGATCAGCTCGAGCAATTCGACGTCGCGGTCGTCCAAGGGGCGCAGGAAACCCAACTCGATCACGCCATTGACCCGATCATCGTCGCTGGTGGGCACCACGAGCACGCTACGCGGCAGGCCTTCGCCCAGACCGGAGCTGACTTTGAAATAGTCGCTTGGCACGTCATCGAGACGGATCAGGCGAGCCTGTTGCGCCACCTGGCCGGCAATCCCTTCATCGCTGTAGATCTGCTGGTCGCGCTCTTCCTGCTCGCGAGAAAAACCGTAGGACGCTATTCGTCTGAGGCCGCCATGTTCTTCGCGCACATAAATAGCAGCGACCGCAGTGCCCAGATATTGCGCGCAGAACTGCAGGATGTTGCGCCCCAACAGATTCAGGGACAGTTGCCCCAACACCTGCTCGGCCAGTTCGGTCTGGCCATTGCGCAGCCACGCTTGCTGTTCCAGGCGCCGGGCGCTGGCCTGTTGTGCGGCGAGGTTGGCGCTATAGCTTTGGGACAGGTTGAGCAAATCGCGACGACCGATATAGGCCAGCAAACCGCTGATGCCGAGGATGAACAGCAGGTAAAGGGAGATGCTCCAGATCGTGGTGCGGCGCACTTCCTCGTTGCGCGTGGTGCGCAACTGCTGCTCCATGTCGATCACGTCTTCGAATTGCTTGCGGATTTCGTCGGTCAGCCGTTTGCCCTGCCCAGCTTTGACAGCACCGCGATAATCACCGTTGGTGCGCTGTAACTCGATCATGGATTGCGCATAGTTGGCCCACTCAACCTGCAAGGCCTGGAGTCGGCGCAGACGATCGGTCTGAACCGGATTGTCGGCCGTGAGCTCGAGCAAAGTATTGAGCGCGACCGCGATTCTCGGCTTGGCCGTTTCGTAAGGGTCGAGAAAATGCTCATCGCCGCTGAGCAGAAAGCCGCGCATCCCCGTTTCCAGATCAACGGTCAGTTTCACCGCCTCATTGGCGTTATTGATCACCCGGTCGGTGTGCTCGACCCACTGGATTACCGACAGCAGGTAAGTGATCAGCGAGACAAAGAACACCGCGCTGAGCACACCAACGCCCAACGGCAGACTGATGTTGCGGCTCAGGAGTTTACGGAATCGTTGCTCATCAACCGAAGACGCAGGGGTCATGGGGAGGCCTTGTCGAACTGTTCAAAACCAGGGAGTTTGCCCCAAAACGGGCACATTGATCCAACTTTCTGCGGCCGATCCGGGCAAATACCCGCATTTAGCTGCGATCGATCTAAGGAGCGGTTATCCTGCCGTCTCTTGTACAGCTATTCTTTTTTGCACAACGCCGGGAACTTGTCGGGATCTGCCACTTACTCATGATAGAGCCCGGCGATTTCGATCGACCTGCGACCCTGAATTTACCTTGAGAGCCCTCTTATGTCCTCCACCCCGTCCACCATCCTGGTAGTAGAAGACGATGACATCGTGCGCATGCTGATCGTCGATGTACTGGAGGAACTGGACTACAAGGTCCTTGAGGCCGATGGCAGCAAAAAGGCGCTGGAGTTTCTAAACGATGAGGACCAGCACATCGATTTGATGATGACCGATGTGGGTTTGCCGGATATGGATGGCAGAGAACTGGCGAAACAGGCGCGGATGCTGCGTCATGAATTGCCGATCCTGTTCGCCAGCGGTTATGCCGAGAGCATCGAGCTCCCTGAGGGCATGCAGGTGATTGGAAAGCCGTTTTCGATTGATCAGTTGCGCGACAAGGTCAAAGGCATGCTTGCTTAATCATTCATTACATTTTCTTAGGCGCACTTTTTCCAAAAAATGGTTTGCCGTATCAACGGCAAACCTTAGCTGCCTATAAATGATCCTGCTGCACTTGAGCAAACAATGCGCCTTCCCTGTTTATTGAAACAATCCATCACACTAACAACCTTGCTACCGGACCTGTGCGGATAAACCTGAGCACGTTTTCCATAGCCTTAGCCTACCCAACACCGGGTGCACAGGCCGCCCTGGATGGCAGAACATTCCATCGACGTCGTGATCCCTTGCGGCCAGATATGGTTAAATCCCGCGCCTCTCGCGTCACTCAGCCCTCATCCCGAGTCAAGGAAATACCGTTCATGAATCAGCCCCGCGCAACCAAAGTCCTCGTCATTGGTTACGTCTGGCCCGAGCCCCGCTCTTCGGCCGCCAGTGGGCATGTGATGCAGATTCTGGATACGTTTCTGAAACAAGGCTGGGATATTACCTTCAGCAGTCCGGCCGGTACCGGTGAACATCGCGCGGATCTGACGGCGCTAGGCATTCGCGAAGTCCCGATCGAATTGAACAACAGCAGTTTCGACGACTTCGTCAGCCAACTGGCCCCGGATATCGTGCTGTTTGATCAGTTTATGATGGAAGAGCAATTCGGCTGGCGTGTCGAGAAACACTGCCCCGCCGCCTTGCGAGTGCTTGAAACTTCGGATCTGCAAAGCCTGCGGCACGCCCGACATCAGCGTCTCAAGGATCGCTTGAAGACCAGCGACGATAACAATGATTTCACTGACCTGTTCGCACCGGCATTGCGCGAAGAGTTTGACTTGATGGCCGATACCGATCTGGCCAAACGGGAAATGGCCGCGCTGTATCGTTGCGATTTGAACCTGATGATCTCTGAAGTGGAAATCGAGTTGCTGGTCGAGCAGTTCAAGATGCCGCGCAATTTGCTGCACTGGTGCCCGTTGATGGTCGAACCGCCGAGCGTGCCGGCGGCTGCCTTTGAAGATCGGGCGCACTTTCTCAGCATCGGTAACTTTCGACATGCGCCGAACTGGGATGCGGTGCTCTGGATGAAAACGGCGATCTGGCCGTTGATCCGCGAACAACTACCCGGCGCCCAACTGCACATCTATGGCGCTTACACGCCGCCCAAGGCCACTGCGCTGCATAACGCGGCCCAAGGGTTCCATGTCATGAACTGGGCGGAAGACGCCTTGCAAGTGATGTCGGCGGCGCGCGTGTGCCTGGCACCGCTGCGTTTCGGCGCGGGCATCAAGGGCAAGATCATCGACGCCATGCTGTGTGGCACGCCTACAGTCACAACGCCTATCGGCGCAGAAGCAATGCACGGCCAGCATCCCTGGCCTGGCGCCGTGGCCCGGACGGCACGGGAGTTCGCCGATGATGCGGTGCGGTTGTACAAGGATGAAGCACTCTGGACGGACGCCCAATCCAGAGGGCAGGTGTTGCTGGCCAATCGTTATAAACAAACCGAACATGGCCCGGCACTTATCGAAAAGTTAATAGACTGCCAACAACGTCTCGCCCAACTTAGAACGGATAACTTTACCGGCAGCATGTTGCGTCATCACCACCATAAAAGTACGCAGTATATGGCGCAATGGATTGAAGCAAAAAATCGCACTTACTAACTATCGACACTATCGTTACACACTTTGCATCGTCACGCTTATTGACCCCTTCCACACCCCATCTTATAAATAACTCGCCGGATTAGACTCAGACAAACTTATCCGGCGGCATTTATCTAACTTACCACTTGATGCAAGGATGCATTAAATGACTACCATTGTTCAAAACAACCTGACACTTAACAACTGGATGGCCAGCACGCCGGCCATTGACACGTTGTCACTCTGCGAATTGACCCTGCCGGGCACCCATAACGCTGGCAGCGACTGGAAAGCCTCTTGGCCGCTTATTCCAGGCGCCCACTGGCTGGCTTGTCAGCACCAATCGTTTTACTCGCAACTGTGCAAAGGCTCTCGAGCGTTGGATATCAGACTCGTATTTGACGCCAAGGAACCTGGGCTTGGAAAATTCCGAATGCATCACAACGGCTACCGCAACAATCGTACCTTGGGGAACTTGTTTACCGACCTGAGGCAGTTTCTTGACGAGAACCCCGATGAATTCATTGTCCTGGACTTCCACGAACTAAAAGGGGATGCGTTTGACTTCACTTTTTTCAACAACATGATGATCCATCTCATGGGGCACCAGATAATTCCCACTCGAAACCGTTCTCTGAGCCTGCATCAACTCAAGCAAATCAGTTCTGAGCAAAGGCTCTTGGTCGCGGCCCCTGGGCATTGGCAGCTTGATCGAAACGTGTTCCTTGAACAGATTGAACACCAATGGTCTGGCAGCGGCATCACAAGCGCCGCCGATCTGCAGAAGCACATTACGAGCGTCCTGACCTACCCGCCAGGCACATGGGCACCATGGTCGCTCTCGGCAGCGAGTTACAGCGCCCTCGGTGGCCCCGTGGATATTCATGATGAACTCAATGCCTGGTTCGACCCGGAAAAAAGTGATTGGGCGGCAAAGTGCAACATCATCAATGTTGACTTCATTGAGGAGTCGCAAATTGTTTCCTACTGCCGAACCGCAAACGTGTATAAAGCCGCCAAACGAGCCAACTAATCGGCGTGCCATTAAACGGCTTTCTATGTGTAACTGTTTCCATGGCTGGAAATCCTCTTACTCACTTCTATGCTGGGTCATGAAAGCCTTTCTGCGCAGGGCGATCAACACAGGTGTGGCGTGCAGCCAACTCTGATACATGAACTTCGTCGCCCCATGGAGGGGGCGCGTCAACGACAAGGAACTGTCATGACCCAAAACACAGCGGGCACGTTAGACAAACAAAAGTGGATGAGTAACGTCCTGGATATCCATCGATTAAAACTGACCGATATCGTCTGGCCGGGCGCCCATAACGCCGGCATGGATAAACAGGCACCCAATTATGATGTGGTTATCGGCAACTGGACGACGTGTCAAAACGGTTCATTTGCCTGGCAACTGTCCAACGGTGCCCGGGCCTTTGATATCCGCCTGGGTTACACCGAGGGCGCGGACCAGTCGATTTTCTATTTTCACCACAACGGATACCAGTCCCATCGGGTCCTCGATGAACTGATGACAGACGTGTCAGCGTTCCTTGACCGCAATCCCGATGAGTTCATCGTGCTGGATTTCCACCAACTCGCGGATGGGTCCAAACCCTTTGATTATCAGAAACTCAACGATCTTCTGGTGAGTCGACTCGGGCAGCGAGTGATCCCCCCCGGCGACGCTGAAAAAACCATCGGCGAACTGAAGCGGATCAGTTCTCGCCGCCGGGTGGTGTTGGCGGCGCATGGACGGCGGGAACTGGATGAGGATTACTTCTGGCCGCGCATCCCACACAAGTGGATAAACAAACGGTTTACCGATACCGAGGATCTGCAAAACCATGTTTCCAGCGCACTCGAAGACGCGCCGTACGAAACGTTTCTATGGTCGTTATCAGCCACCAGCTACGCGTTTCTGGGAGGGCCTCAAGACATCAAAATCCAGATCAATGACTGGTTCAATCCCACCCGCGACTGGGTCACACGCTGCAGCATCATCAATACCGACTTTTTCGACGAATCAGAGATCGTTCGTTATTGCTGGACGGCCAACAGCATGAAAGCGGTTTACGGCCATGCTTTGCATGAGCGGACTCCGGGCTGACACACGGAACGTTGCACACTGGCATTAGGGGCCTGGAAAGAGGCATGATCAGGGCGCAATGATAATAAAAAGCGCCCTGACATGACCCGAACCGCAAGAGTCACCGATCCTTCCTACGAACTGATGGACGACCACAACGGGTTGTCGATCATCTATCGCCAGCATGGATTTCCCTGCCCGTTGGTGCGGTGGCATTTCCACAAGGAATACGAGCTGCACCTGATCGTCGCCAGTTCCGGCAAGGTGTTCATCGGCGATTACATTGGCAACTTCTACCCGGAAACCCTGTTCTTGACCGGCCCGAATCTGCCTCACAACTGGATCAGCCAGGTGGCCGAAGACGAGGTAGTGCCCAAGCGCGACATGCTGGTCAACTTCACGGATGAATTGTTCGAGAGCGGTCATCAGGTATTCGCAGAACTGAAGACCCTTGCGCCACTGCTGGAGCGCGCGCAGTACGGCATCGAATTTCGTTGCAAGCGCACCATCCGCCAGGCCATGACGTTGATGCAACGCATCGCTGACACTAAAGGCGTCACCCGGCTCGGGCACTTTTTCATACTGCTGGAGCTGCTCGCGGCTTCTGACGATTTTCAGTTGCTGTCGGGTGCCACCACGCCGCAACTGGCGGATGAACACAATATCGATCGCACCAACCGGGCGGTGGATTACATTTTTGCGCATTACGCCCGGGACCTGCCGCTCGAGGAAGTCGCCGAGCATTTAGGCATGAAGCCAACGTATTTCAGCCGGGTGTTCAAGCAAGCCACCGGGCGCTGCTTCATCGAGTTCGTCAATCGCCTGCGCATCAGCAAATCCTGCGAGTTGCTGGCCGATGGCGACAAACCGGTGACCGATGTGTGTTTCGAATCGGGTTTCAACAATATTTCCAACTTCAATCGGCGGTTCCAACAGCTCAAGGGCATGACGCCCTCGCATTACCGGCGGCTGGCGGTACAGCGGCTGACCGAACAGAATCTGGCGTGAACGTCTTGGTCATAGGGCGTTCTGGGCCATACGCCATACCTGTAGGCGCGAGGCTTGCCCGCGAAAGGGCCGGAAAACCTGTACAAAATCGATGACTGTTCACCTCTGTGAAGCCTGTCCTTGTATCTCCCCCCATTAATCCCAGTGCAAAAAAGTATCGATTCAAGTGCGACGGATGATTTGTCACATCCTCAATTGAAGGCTGTAATCAGTGCACATTCTTCCTGCCCTCGGAAGACACAAAAACAATAACTGTCCTTCTGTCCCCCATCGGGTGCAGAAAAGGAGTGCACGATGCAACCTTCTGTAAAAGCTCTGCTTGCCCTCACCTGCATGACCCTCAGCAGCGTCAGTCTTGGCGCTCAGACGCTGACCATCGCCACCGTCAACAACAGCGACATGATCCGCATGCAAAAGCTCTCGAAAACCTTCGAGGCCGAGCATCCGGACATCAAGCTCAATTGGGTGGTGTTGGAAGAAAACGTCCTGCGCCAACGCCTGACCACTGACATCGCCACCCAGGGCGGGCAGTTCGACGTGCTGACCATTGGCATGTACGAAGCCGCACTCTGGGGCGCCAAGGGCTGGCTTGAGCCGATGAAGGATCTGCCGGCCACCTACGCCCTCGACGATGTGTTCCCTTCGGTGCGTGAAGGCCTTTCGGTCAAGGGCTCGCTCTACGCCCTGCCGTTTTACGCGGAAAGCTCCATCACCTATTACCGCACCGACCTGTTCAAGGACGCCGGGCTGACCATGCCCGAGCGCCCGACCTGGACCCAGATCGGCGAATTCGCCAGCAAGCTCACCAATAAAGACAAAGAACAGTACGGCATCTGCCTGCGTGGCAAGGCCGGTTGGGGCGAGAACATGGCGCTGATCACCACCGTCGCCAATGCCTATGGGGCACGCTGGTTTGATGAGCAGTGGAAGCCGGAATTCACTGGTCCTGAGTGGAAAAACGCCTTGAATTTCTACGTCGACACCATGAAGAAATCCGGCCCGCCGGGTGCCTCCAGTAACGGCTTCAACGAAAACCTTGCGTTGTTCAACAGCGGCAAGTGCGCGATCTGGGTAGACGCCAGCGTTGCCGGTTCCTTCGTCACCGACAAAACCCAAAGCAAGGTCAGCGAGCACGTTGGCTTTACTTATGCGCCGCATGAGACCACCGACAAAGGTTCAGCCTGGTTGTATTCCTGGGCGCTGGCGATCCCGACCAGTTCCAAGGCCAAGGACGCGGCGAAAACCTTCAGTGCCTGGGCTACCTCCAAGGAATACGGCGCATTGGTTGCCGAAAAAGACGGTATCGCCAACGTGCCGCCCGGCACTCGGGCCTCGACCTACAGCGAGGCTTACATGAGCGCCGCACCGTTTGCCAAGGTCACGCTGGAATCGCTGAAAGCGGCGGACCCGAGCAAACCGACCCTCAAAACGGTGCCTTACATCGGCATCCAGTTGGTGACTATCCCTGAATTCCAGGCGGTGGGCACCCAGGTCGGCAAGTTGTTCTCGGCGGCGCTGATTGGCCAGACCACTGTCGACCAGGCACTGACGGCGGCCCAGCAAACCACCGAACGTGAGATGAAACGCGCCGGTTATCCCAAATAACCCCTAGCCATCCAAATTGTGGCGAGGGCGCTTGCTCCCGCTGGGCTGCCTAGCGGCCCCAAATCCGGGAAACGCGATTCATCAGACAGACCGCATTTTCCGGATTTACGACTGCTTCGCAGCCGAGCGGGAGCAAGCTCCCTCGCCACAGGGTCTCGCCGCATTTCGAGCAAGTGATCGCCATGAATATTTCAACTGCCAAAGCTCACATGGACATCCCCCAACCGGTGCGTAAAAGCCGATTGGCCAATCCCGGCTGGTTTCTGGTCAGCCCCTCGGTGGCGTTGTTGCTGCTGTGGATGATCGTGCCGCTGGGCATGACCGTTTACTTTTCAATGATCCGCTACAACCTTCTCTATCCCGGCGAAAACGAATTCGTCGGGCTGGAGAACTTCACCTACTTCCTGACTGACTCCGGGTTCATGCCCGGCGCCACCAACACCCTGTTGCTGGTCGGCAGCGTGCTGCTAATCAGCGTGGTACTGGGTGTGCTGATCAGTGCCTTGCTGGAGGCCAGCGAATTCCTCGGTCGCGGCATCGTGCGGGTGATGCTGATCTCGCCGTTTTTCATCATGCCCACCGTCGGCGCACTGATCTGGAAGAACCTGATTTTCCATCCGGTGTCGGGGATTCTCGCCTACGTCTGGAAGCTGTTCGGCGCACAGCCGGTGGACTGGCTGGCGCACTACCCGCTGCTGTCCATCATCATTATCGTGTCCTGGCAATGGCTGCCCTTCGCGATTCTGATCCTGATGACCGCCATGCAATCCCTCGACCAGGAACAGAAAGAAGCCGCACGTCTCGACGGGGCCGGGCCGATCGCGATTTTCTGGCACCTGACCCTGCCGCACCTGGCCCGCCCGATTGCGGTGGTGGTGATGATCGAAACCATCTTCCTGCTCTCGGTGTTCGCCGAAATCTTCACCACCACCAACGGCGGTCCCGGCTATGCCTCGACCAACCTGGCGTACCTGATCTACAACCAGGCACTGGTGCAGTTCGACGTCGGCATGGCGTCCGCCGGCGGCTTGATCGCGGTGGTGATCGCCAACATCGCGGCCATCGTGCTGGTGCGGATGATCGGCAAAAACCTGACAGACAAAGCCTGAGGCCTGCGCCATGACTCTTCAACAATCCCGCCGCCTGCAAAGCCTGCTGCTCGGCACTCTGGCCTGGGCCATCGCGATCCTGATCTTCTTCCCGATTTTCTGGATGGTGTTGACCAGTTTCAAAACCGAAATCGACGCCTTCGCCACGCCGCCGCAGTTCATCTTCACGCCGACGCTGGAGAACTACCTGCACATCAACGAGCGCAGCGATTACTTCAGCTTCGCCTGGAACTCGGTGGTGATTTCGTTCAGCGCTACGGCTCTGTGCCTGCTGATCGCGGTGCCGGCGGCCTACTCCATGGCGTTCTACGAAACCCAGCGCACCAAGGGCACGCTGCTGTGGATGCTCTCCACCAAGATGCTGCCGCCGGTGGGCGTGCTGATGCCGATCTACCTGTTGGCCAAGAGCTTCGGCCTGCTCGATACGCGCATCGCGCTGATTGTGATCTACACGCTGATCAACCTGCCGATCGTGGTCTGGATGATTTACACCTACTTCAAGGACATCCCCAAAGACATCCTCGAAGCCGCGCGCCTCGACGGTGCCACGCTTTGGCAGGAAATGGTCCGGGTGCTGCTGCCGATCGCCAAGGGAGGCCTGGCCTCCACCGTGCTGCTGTCGCTGATCCTGTGCTGGAACGAAGCGTTCTGGTCGCTAAACCTGACCTCGTCGAAAGCCGCGCCACTGACCGCGCTGATCGCGTCGTACTCCAGCCCCGAAGGCCTGTTCTGGGCCAAGTTGTCGGCGGTGTCGACCCTGGCCTGCGCGCCGATCCTGATTTTCGGCTGGATCAGCCAGAAACAATTGGTCCGCGGCCTGTCGTTTGGCGCTGTGAAATGACCTGCCGACATGCAAATCCCTGTGGGAGCGAGGCTGCTCGCGATGAGGGAGTGTCATGCAGCATTAATGCATCTGACACACCGCAATCGCGAGCAGGCTCGCTCCCACAGAAAAGCCCGCCCGGCTCAACTGAATAACAACACGTGGAGGCCCATCATCATGGCCAACCTGAAAATCAAGAATCTGCAAAAAGGCTTCGAAGGCTTTTCCATCATCAAAGGCATCGACCTGGAAGTGAACGATAAGGAATTCGTGGTCTTCGTCGGCCCGTCGGGCTGCGGCAAATCCACCCTGCTGCGCCTGATCGCCGGCTTGGAAGAAGTCAGCGGCGGCACCATTGAACTCGATGGCCGCGACATCACCGAAGTCAGTCCGGCCAAACGCGACCTGGCGATGGTGTTCCAGACCTACGCCCTGTACCCGCACATGACCGTAAAAAAGAACATGTCGTTTGCCCTTGATCTGGCCGGCGTACCAAAGGCTGAAGTCGAGAAGAAAGTCGGTGAAGCGGCGCGCATCCTCGAACTGGGGCCAATGCTTGAGCGCAAGCCCAAGCAACTCTCCGGCGGCCAGCGTCAACGTGTCGCAATCGGCCGCGCCATCGTGCGCAACCCGAAAATCTTCCTGTTCGACGAACCGCTGTCCAACCTCGACGCCGCGCTTCGCGTGCAGATGCGCCTGGAACTGTTGCGCCTGCACAAAGACCTGCAAGCGACGATGATCTACGTGACCCACGATCAGGTCGAAGCGATGACCATGGCCGACAAAGTGGTCGTCCTCAACGGCGGCAAAATCGAGCAGGTCGGCTCGCCGCTGGACTTGTACCACCAGCCAGCCAACCTGTTTGTCGCCGGGTTCCTCGGCACGCCGAAAATGGGTTTCCTCAAAGGCAAAGTCACCCGAGTCGAGAGTCAAAGCTGTGAAGTCCTGCTGGACGCCGGCACCCGCATCACCCTGCCGCTGAGCGGTGCCCAACTGAACGTCGGCGGCGCGGTGACCCTGGGCATTCGTCCGGAGCACCTCAACCTCGCGCAAACCGGCGACTGCACCTTGCAGGTCACCGCCGACGTCAGCGAACGCCTGGGCAGCGACACCTTCTGCCACGTCGTGACCGCTTCCGGCGAAGCGTTGACCATGCGCGTTCGTGGCGACCTCGCCAGCCGTTACGGCGAAGCCTTGAGCCTGCACCTGGACGCCGAACACTGCCATTTATTCGATGCCGACGGCGTGGCGCTCACCCGCCCGCTGCGTGCAGCGGCCTGATTTAGAGAGCCTGTGATGAAACTCAACCAACAGAACCTCAACCGCCTCGCGCCCGAAGTGGCCCTGCCCGCCTACGCCCTGAGCGATACGCGCCAAGGCATCGCCCACATCGGCGTCGGAGGTTTTCACCGTGCCCATCAGGCGTATTACACCGACGCCTTGATGAATACCGGAGAAGGCCTGGACTGGGCGATTTGCGGGGTCGGCCTGCGCGCCGAAGACCGTCGCGCCCGGGACGATCTGAAAGAGCAGGATTACCTCTTCACCCTGTTCGAACTGGGCGACACCGACGACACTGAAGTCCGGGTCATCGGCGCGATTCGCGACATGCTGTTGGCCGAAGACGGCGCGCAGGTGTTGATCGACAAGCTCGCCAGCCCAGAGATCCGCATCGTCTCGCTGACCATCACCGAAGGCGGTTATTGCATCGACGACAGCAACGGCGAGTTCATGGCACACCTGCCGCAAATCCAGCACGACCTGGCCAACCCGAACGCACCGAAAACCGTGTTCGGCTTCCTCTGCGCCGCGCTGGCCAAACGTCGCGCCGCCGGCACGCCGGCCTTCACCTTGATGTCCTGCGATAACCTGCCGCACAACGGCGCCGTCACCCGCAAAGCCTTGTTGGCCTTCGCCGCGTTGCGCGATGCCGATCTGCGTGACTGGATCGCCAACAGCGTGAGCTTCCCCAACGCGATGGTCGACCGCATCACGCCAATGACCAGCACCGAACACAAGCTGCAACTGCACGACAAACATGGCGTCGACGATGCCTGGCCGGTGGTCTGCGAACCCTTTGTGCAGTGGGTGCTGGAAGACAAGTTCGTCAATGGCCGTCCGGCCTGGGAAAAGGTCGGCGTGCAATTCACCGACGACGTCACACCGTATGAAGAGATGAAGATCAAACTGCTCAACGGCAGCCATCTGGCCCTGACGTATCTGGGGTTTCTGAAGGGTTATCGCTTCGTGCACGAGACCATGAATGATCCGCTGTTTGTGCGCTACATGCGTGCCTACATGGACCTGGACGTCACCCCGCAACTGTCGCCCGTGCCGGGCATTGACCTGACGGATTACAAGAACACGCTGGTGGCGCGTTTCTCCAATCAGGCCATCGCCGATCAGCTGGAGCGTGTGTGTTCGGACGGCTCGTCGAAGTTTCCCAAGTTCACCATTCCAACCATTAATCGCCTGATTGCCGATGGCCAGGAGACCAAGCGTGCCGCGCTGGTGGTGGCAGCCTGGGCGTTGTATTTGAAGGGGGTGGATGAGAATGGAGATACCTACTCGATTCCCGATCCGCGGGCGGCGTTCTGCCAGGCCTTGGTGGCCGATGATGCGTTGATGACCCAGCGGTTGCTGGAAGTTGAGGAGATCTTTGGTACGGCGATTCCCCGTTCTCCGGCGTTTGTGGCGGCGTTTGAATGGTGTTGTAACAGCTTGCGGGAGGTGGGTGTGACGCGGACGCTGGAGCGGGTGCTGGCGTAAATGCGGCGGTGACAATGCTGCCGTCTTCGCGAGCAGGCTCGCTCCCACATCGGATCGTTGTCGAACATGACTAAACATCCCCTGTGGCAGCGGGCTTACCCGCGATGACGGACTGACCGACAACCTAAATGTCGAACCTGACGATCCAAGGACCTTCGATGGCAAACCAACAATTATTCCTCGGCATTGACTGCGGCACCCAAGGCACCAAAGCCGTGATCCTGGACGCCCACACTGGCCAGGTCCTGGGCCAGGGCGCCGCTGTGCACAGCTTGATCAGCGGCGCCAACGGTCGCCGCGAGCAAGACACCGGCCAGTGGCTCGAAGCGTTCACCCTGGCCACTCGCCGTGCGTTACTCGCGGCGAAAGTCGACGGTCAGGACATCCTTGGCCTCGGCGTCTCCGGACAGCAACACGGCCTGGTATTGCTCGATGACCAAGGTCAGGTGCTGCGTCCGGCGAAGCTTTGGTGCGACACCGAATCCACCCCGGAAAATGACCGTCTCCTGGCTCAACTCGGTGGCGAAAAGGGTTCACTTGAGCGCCTGGGTGTGGTCATCGCGCCCGGCTACACCGTTTCCAAACTGCTGTGGACCAAAGAACAGCACCCGGACATTTTCGCCCGGATCGCCCACATCCTCCTGCCCCACGACTACCTGAACCATTGGCTCACCGGCCGCAGTTGCAGCGAGTACGGCGACGCGTCAGGCACCGGGTATTTCAACGTGCGGACCCGCCAATGGGATTTGCAGTTGCTGCGCGACATCGACCCGACCGGACGCCTGCAAGCCGCGTTGCCGGAGTTGATCGACGCGCATCAAGCAGTCGGCACGATCCTGCCGAGCATCGCCGAACAGCTTGGCATCAACCCGCAGGCGCTGGTCTCCAGCGGGGGCGGCGACAACATGATGGGCGCGATCGGCACCGGCAATATCAAGCCCGGCGCGATCACCATGAGCCTCGGCTCTTCGGGGACGGTGTACGCCTATGCTGACCAGCCGAAAGTCAGCCCGGATGCGTCGGTCGCCACGTTCTGCTCGTCCAGCGGTGGCTGGCTGCCGCTGATCTGCACCATGAACCTGACCAACGCCACGGGGGTCATTCGCGAGCTGTTCGCCCTTGATATCGAACACTTCAACGATTTGGTCGAGCAGGCGCCCATCGGTGCCGAAGGCGTGTGCATGCTGCCGTTCCTCAATGGCGAGCGCGTCCCCGCCCTGCCCCATGCCACCGGCAGCCTGCTGGGCTTGACCATGACCAACCTGACCCAGGCCAACCTGTGCCGCGCAGTCGTCGAAGGCACGACCTTCGGTTTGCGTTATGGACTGGACCTGCTGCGCCAGAATGGCTTACAAAGCCGCAGCATTTGCCTGATCGGCGGCGGCTCGAAAAGCCCGGTGTGGCGCCAGATCGTCGCCGACATCATGAACACCCCGGTGATCTGTACCGAGCAGAGCGAAGCGGCAGCCCTGGGCGCAGCGATTCAGGCGGCGTGGTGCAAGTCCAGAGCAAACGGCCACGAGGACAGTCTGGCGGACCTTTGCGAGCGTTGTGTAAAGCTCGATCTGGCCAGTGAAACCTTGCCGATTGCCGACAATGTGGCGGCCTGTCAGCAGGCCTATGAACGTTATCAACAACATGTCGCAACCCTTTAAAGAGCGAACAACTATGTATCTGGTGTGTGGCGAAGCGCTGTTCGATTTCTTCAGTGAAGAAGACGCCAGCGGCCTGGCTTCAAAAGTGAATTTCAAGGCAATTGCCGGCGGTTCGCCGTTCAATGTGGCGGTTGGCTTGCGGCGATTGGGCGTGGAAGCGGCGCTCTTTGCAGGACTCTCCACCGACTACCTTGGCCGACGCTTGCAGCAAGTGCTGCAGGACGAAGGTGTGCGCCCGGATTACCTGGTGGACTTCGCCGCACCGACCACACTGGCAATGGTCGCGGTCGGGGCCAATGGCTCGCCGCACTACAGCTTTCGCGGTGAAGGTTGCGCGGACCGCCAGCTCAAACCTGAGCATTTGCCTGAGCTGGGCCCGCAAGTGCGTGGTTTGCACATTGGCTCGTTCTCCCTGGTGGTGCAGCCGATTGCCGACACGCTGCTGGCGTTGGTGCAGCGGGAAAGCGGAAAACGTCTGATCAGCCTTGATCCGAATGTCCGACTCAATCCTGAACCGAATATCGACCTGTGGCGTTCGAGGATTGCGACGCTGGTTGAGTTGGCGGATCTGATCAAAGTCAGCGATGAGGATTTGAGTCTGTTGTACCCCGAGCAGGATCCGCAGCGGGTGATTGAAGGTTGGTTGCAGCATCGCTGTCAGTTGGTGTTCCTGACCCGAGGTGGTGAGGGTGCCACGGTGTTCAGCCGCACTCAGGGTTCGTGGTCAGTACCGGCGAGCTCAGTGAAAATCGCTGATACCGTGGGCGCGGGCGATACGTTCCAGGCGGCGTTGATTACCTGGTTGACCGAGCAGCAGCTGGATTCGGTTGCGGGTGTGCAATCGCTTGAGCGCGGGCAAATCGACGGAATGTTGAAGTTTGCGGTACAGGCAGCGGCGCTGACGTGCAGCAAGACCGGCCCGGATTTGCCGTATCGGCAGCAACTCAACTGACAGATCGTTCCTACGTTCCGCGTGGGAATACAGCCCGGGACGCTCCGCGTCCAAAGCGGACGCGGAGCGTCAGTGAGGCATTCCCACGCAGAGCGTAGGAGCGATCAACAGGATCATCGGCAATGGCGGCAGCAGGCTTTTATCGGTCGAAGAGGACTTTAGTCTGGAAATGACTGTTGATTCTTGGCCGCCTGGAAGTTGTGGCGCAGTGATACCCAGGAAAAGATAACTAAAAATCCCCTGCATTCATTGGCCGAAACCTTGTATCTAAGGGTTTTCCCGATAGCCCAACGCATCCACTCCTACGCCATTTGCGCCTTGAACGTGGCGGTTTAATCCTGCACCATCCGCACCAGCTTATTCAAAGGACGGAATTAAAGGCATGCTGGACGCGAACGCAACCCATATTTCCCTGACGCTGGAAGGCGTTTCCGTTGACCTGCAAGTGCTCAGCTTCGTCGGTCGCGAAACCCTCAATCAACCGTTCTGTTTCGACATCGAACTGGTCAGCGCCCGTCCCGACCTGAAACTTGAAGAGTTGCTGCACAAGCCTGGCTGCCTGACCTTCGGCGCCACCGGCAAGGGCATCATTCACGGTCTGGTCTATCGCATCGAGCAAGGCGATTCCGGCAAAAGCCTGACGCGCTACAGCATCAGCCTGGTCCCGCAACTCGCTTACCTGCGCCACAACCATGACCAGCAGATTTTCCAGCATTTAAGTGTGCCGAAGATCATCGCCCAGGTACTGGAGGCGCGCGGCATCCTGTCTGACGCTTACAGTTTCCAGCTCGGCGCGATCTACCCCGAGCGCGATTACTGCGTCCAGTACGACGAATCCGACCTGCATTTCATCCAGCGTCTGTGTGAAGAGGAAGGCATTCACTTCCACTTCCAACACAGCGCCAGCGGCCACAAACTCGTCTTCGGCGATGACCAGACGGTGTTCCGCAAACTCGCACCCGTGGCCTACCAGCAAGACTCCGGCATGGCCGCCACGAAACCGGTGATCAAGCGTTTCAACCTGCGCCTGGAAACCCGCACCTCCCGCGTCAGCCGCCGCGACTACGACTTCGAAAAACCACGCATCCTGCCCGAAGGCGCCGCCAAGAGCACTTTCGCGCCGGATCTCGAAGACTACGACTACCCCGGCCGCTTCCTGACCCGCGAGCGCGGCAAACAACTGGCCACCCGCGCGCTGGAGCGCCATCGCAGCGATTACAAACTGGCCGAAGGCAAAGGCGACGAGCCGACCCTCGTCAGCGGCCACTTCATGGCCCTGAGCGAACACCCGCGCGCCGAGTGGAACGATCTCTGGCTGCTGCTCGAAGTCGTGCACGAAGGCAAGCAGCCGCAAGTGCTCGGCAAAAACGTCACCAGCGACGTCACCCATAACAAAGACGATTTCCATCAGGGCTACCGCAACACCTTCCTCGCCACCCCGTGGGACGCGCACTTCCGCCCTGCCCTCGAACACCCGAAACCGAAAGTCCTCGGCAGCCAGACCGCCATCGTCACCGGCCCGCCCGGCGAAGAAATCCACTGCGACGAATACGGCCGCGTCAAAGTGCAATTCCACTGGGACCGCGACGGCCAGGCCAACGACACCACCAGCTGCTGGCTACGCGTCGCCACCGGCTGGGCCGGCAGTGCATACGGCGGCATCGCCATCCCGCGGGTCGGCATGGAAGTCCTCGTCACCTTCCTCGAAGGCGACCCCGACCAACCGCTGATCACCGGCTGCCTGTTCCACAAGGAAAACGTCGTCCCCTACGACCTGCCGGCGAACAAGACCCGCAGCACCTTCAAAACCCTCAGCTCGCCGGGCGGCAAGGGCTACAACGAGTTCCGCATCGAAGACAAGAAAGGCGCGGAACAGATCTACCTGCACGCCCAGCGCGACTGGGATGAAAACATCGAACACGACCAGAAAATCCGCATCGGCAATGAACGCCATGACACGGTCGAGGCCAATGTTTTCAGCGAGTTCAAGGTTGAAGAACACCGGATTACCCATCTGGACCGCAAGACTGAAGCGCGGGCGGATGATCACCTGACCGTGGCGGTGACTCAGCATGTGAAGATCGGCACAGCGCAGTTTGTCGAGGCGGGGCAGGAGATTCATTACCACGCTGGCGAGAAGGTGGTGGTTGAAGGCGGAATGGAACTGACGGCGAAAGCTGGCGGGAGTTTCGTCAAGGTTGATGCGGGGGGCGTGACGATTAGTGGGGCTGAGGTGAAGGTGAATACCGGGGGCTCGCCTGGGGTGGGTACGCCTGCTGCGCCGTTGTTGCCGGGGCCGATGAAAGCGGCGGATGCGGATGTCGCGGGCAAAGCGCCTCTCCCCAGCCGCCTCAACGAATCGGGTATTACGCCGTTGTGCGGCAAACAAAGCAACGGCGCCTGCAGCCGTAAGGATTGCACATGCATGTAACCGCCATGAACACCCTGCTGGCCGCACCTCGTTACGGATTCGAGTCGCTGCCCAGGGAACAGTCCAGTCAGGTCCTGTGTTTCATCATCGATCGCGCACGCCAACCCGAGGCGATGTCGCGTCTGTATCGCATCGGCGAACCGATGAATGCTCAAGCCTTGTACAGCAGCACTGACTTTGCGGAAATCGCCAATGACGGTCCGCTCTGGCTCACAGCACCTTGGGGCAGCCGATTGGCAGTCGAAGCCACGCGCTTGTGCGAAGAAAATCACTCGGGCATTGCCCTGGTCGCAGAAGACGCCACTCAGGCACTCGCACACGCGCGCTGGTTGCTACGAGCCAACGACGGTTCCGGCGGCCAAAGCCTGTTGAGTTATCACAAACCTAGCCTGTGGGCTGCGCTGGCCTACACCGCAGGCGACACGTCCATTCAATTGTTCGGTCCTTGGCAAGCAGTGTATAGCCCTGCCCCGAGACACTTCGGCAAAGAGCGCGGCGCGTGGCTGTCCTGGACGGCGAAGTCGGAACTGAAGTGGCGTGGCGATGGCCCGGCGTTCAACCTTCCCGACAACGCAGCAAAGATTCAAGCGCGGCTGGGGTGGTTGTACTGGGTCGATGAGCAATATGCAGCGTTCGGTAAGCCCGGTGATGACCGGATCAATGAAATTACCGAGAACCTGGACCTTTTGCTCAAAAACAACATCTACGAAGGTGATCACTTGCTCAAGCTCGCCTCCGTCGTCGACGGACCGCGGCTTGAAACACGGCCAGAAGCAATGGCCATCCTGCAATCCAGGGAAGAGTCATTCATCAAGGTTGAACAGCTGATGCAAACAGCATCCGCCAATCCCCAATGAACCCGACGCAACAACAGAACGGAAGCACCATGGAAATTACCAATCATTCAGTCAATCCTGGTGAAACGCTCAGCCAGATTGCTACTCGCTACAACACCAATGTTGCGCAACTGCGCCAGATGAATCCATTCATTACCAACCCGAGTGCGATTAAACCGGGTTGGAATCTTAGTGTTCCCAAGAGTGCTCAGGCTGAAGCGGTTGCAAAACCAGCGGCCCCTTCAACGGCAGCTTCCCAACCTGCTCCAACGGCCGAAAGTGCAAGTGCGCCTGGCCCTAAGCCCATTGACTTGGGGCCGAAAAAAGACTTTACAGAAACGTGCGCCCCCAGCTTCAAGGATCAGCCCAAGCCTTGTTCCAACACGTACGGCACCGCAATTTATGCAACTGACGAAGAAGAGTTTTGGTTACTGCCCGAGCGCGCCGCCTCCTCGATGAAGGAGGCGATGCACGCTCTGGAGAATCAAATTGCCCCGAGTAAATCCCGCGATGAGCGCCTCAAGGGATTAGATGACAGCGGATTACTGAATTACTTCCTTGAGCCAAAACTGAGTAATTTTCTCGAGGGCGAACAGCGCCAGCGAATGGAGGAGATTGAAGCTCAGGAACCGAATATCGAAATGGACCCAGGAATGGTCCTTCGCAGCCGCCAAGAAGTAAAACTCGCAAAAGAAAAGGACGCACCAAAGGCCGAAACGCCGAAAACCGATACTCAGCGCTCACGTATAGATCAGCTTCAGTCGGATATCGATACTCAGAACCGTATCCGGGATGATTACAGCGAGCTACGCAAGTTACGCAGCGAGTGGTTGGCGCTAAAAAAAACAGCTATTGCCGCCGCCGAAAAGAAGGGTCATACGTACGAGAACGGTACGTTGTTCGCTGCCGGGGCAATCGAGGCTCGCGCTCGCGTCCAAAATTACCTGGAGAAACGCAAGGCGCTGATCAGTGAAGGTGGCATCAAGCCACAGGCTCAGGAGGATATCGCCAAGCTCCTTGAAACTGACAAGAAAAAGCGTGATGAACTGCAGAAGTGTTTATACACCTGCGAAGGCGATACATACGCCTACCTGGCGTGGAAGCATGGCGAAGCCAAGTCGTTTGCCTATCACGAATACACCGACGCGATTATCAAAGTAGCGGAATACGGGATCGCCTTACCTGAGTACGCATTGATCAGTGGCGATGACATCACTACAGGTATCGAGCAGTTCAAGTTGTATCTCGATACGGAAAAACAGCAATCGGAAATCAATAACCGCTTGCGTGAAAAATACAAAAACTGGATCGAAGCGACGGGTCAAAATGCCCAGGCACCTGCCGGTCTGGTCGAAGCCGAACGTGCCGAATGGGACCGTTTGCAAGTTGTAAAACAGGGCTTACACGAAAAGGCTCAACAAAAAGTCGCTGCTGACCCTATTCGACGTCACTTATTATGGGAGCCTGAACAGTTTGAGCCTCAGCCGGTTGATCGGCTTGTCAAAGATGGCTTTCCGCTAAGAGAGGTCAGCACACTGGCTACAAGCGGCACGCCGTTGAAGTGGTTCAGTTTGCTCAACCTCAAGGGTGCGCCAAACCTTCTTGAGGAAGACTTGAAAAAAGCCGGCAAGAGCGCAAAAAAAATTCTTGAAGGCATCCCAAAAAATGGTGACGGTGGTGCAAATAAAAACAGCGCGCAGAAGGTATTTGGCCAGTGGCTGGCAAGCCAGGGCGCGCTAAAAATTGGAGATCAAGCCGGCGATTGGTTTGATACCAATGGTTGGTTCAATATCGACAAGTTTTACAGCTTCTTGCAAACCAACGGCTATAAAGTGACTCAGCTTGAGGATGCCGGTGCGCGAAAAGAATGGGGCGAGCATCTAAAGCAGGTCGTATTCAAAAAGAGTGTTCGTGGTGAAGTGAGGCTTTTCGACAAGAGCCAGCAGGCGCAGTTTGTCCGCTGCCTTGCGCCGCCGCAAAAAAAACTGCATGGCGAAGTGAAACTGGAAGGTCCCTCCTTCTCTGCCGCTGAAGGCTTCAAGACGTCGGCCAGTGCGTCACTGAGCTTTGACTTGGCTCGAGGTGAAGTGGAACTGCTTAAAATCGACATGCCGACTCGCGAAAAAGCCAAGGATGTGACGGTCGATTACTATCTCGAAGGTAATCCTCAACTTCAGACCTTGAACCTCGGCCGTATGTCCTTTCATTTCGGTGCCCGTGCGTGGGGATACGCCGGTGCGTCGCTCATGCTCGCCGGTAGTATTGAGCTGGTCCCTATAGGCGGCAATACCAAATATGGCGCGACACTCAGCCCTGTCAAACCGGCACAGCGCGAAGATACCGAAGCAAAGGCCGAACGGAAGACCCACGAAGAAACGATCAAAACCAAAGCCGACAATGGTGATACCAGCCCTACCCCAGACCTTGAATACAAGTCCAAGGCGCTCACGGCTGTCGATACCAAATCAAGTGGCCAAGTCATGTCCGGCAAGGCCGCCAACGTACAAATTGAAAATGGCATAAAGGCCAATTTCAATCTGTTCGCCGGCGTGCAAGCAGGTATCCAACTGACAGGGGCTTTGAATTGGGCTCCGCCTAAAGCATTGGCTGTATTGCGGGCAGGACCCTCCACCGGAATCAATAACAGCAAGGAGGCTACGAGCGCTAGCCAATGGCTAACGCTTGCCAACCTCAGCGGATCTTTAGGTGCTGCCTATGGCGCGGGCTTGCAGGGCAATGCTGGAGTTTCTCTGGATAAGGGTAAATTCATTCTCAATCTTAAAGCAACGGTTGTTCTTGGGCCGGGTGCAAGTGGTAGTTTCAAATTTGAGGTAGGTTACGAGGCTGTTGTAGAGCTTATCAATATTTATCGACGTGAGCTGTATAAAGCTAAAGGCGCTTCTATTAGCTGGATTACTCCAGAGGCTGCTGAACAGGCTTCTGCACTGAACATGCTCGGTGCGGTCGGGTTGGATGTTGCAATGATCTATATGATGGGCATCGACGTTATTATGAATCTATATGACGCGATGACCAGTAGTGGAAAGGGAGGGCCCATTGCAGACACTATTATTGAATATGAAAATCAAGCCGAATTGCAAAAATGGTTTATGGAAGCAACTCCCGCGGCCTTGGGCCCCCTCCTTATGACGCTCAGTTCTGAGCCGGAAGAGTTTTCAGTAATTTCAACGAACCAAGACACAAGTGAAAGTAAAAGTACCGATCGTAAGTACGTAAAACAGGAAGCACGTTTGCTCCAACAACGAGCTCTCGACAGAGTGATTTATTGGGTAGGATCAACGGCGGATGGCGCAGAAGCGTTAACCAAAGCTCAACAGCTATTTGAGGACGCTTGTAAATGCATGAACAAACTAGGCGTCGCACCTAAAGAGTCCGGGCAAGCGTATTGTGAGAATAGATACAGACTAGATAATTTTATGGCAGTTCCTGTACTTAGCATGGAACGTGCGGAAGGCGTTAAAGCTCGGGCCCGCTATAAATCAAATGTGAAGAAAATGGGTCAGCGTATAGACGCGTTCTGCAAGCTGGACTTTCGGGAAAATAGCTATATCCCGATGACCACCATGAAATATTCCGGCCCTTTATAATCGAGTCAACTAAACATGTTAAAAATGAAAAATGCCGTTTGCATTGCCTTATCAACCCTATTCTTTAGCTTTGTGGCGCAGGCAGAAGTATCGACACAGCAAGTGAAAGCAAAGGAAAAGGGTATTGAGCTTTACAATCAATTCAAAGCCATATCTGCAGTCCCCTATCTGAAGGCAGCAGCGGAAGGTGGCGATCGTGAAGCACAGTACTACTTGGGCGAAGCGTTACGCAAAAATAACAAATATATAACTCCAGAAGCTCAGAGCGCGTATGAAGCCTCTGCTCGCCAAGGTGATATATATGCAATGATAAGATTGTCTCAGCGCAATAACGATCTCTGCGTTGAGATGAACAACTGCTCAGGTGAAAAAAAATCGCCAAACGAGTGGTCCAAAAGTGCCTTAGAGGCTGCTACGAAAGAAGCTGAAAAAGGTGACGCCGAGGCTATGTATTTGATGTACCGGATAACCGGAGACGACAAATGGTTTGAAAAATCCGCAGACGGAGGTTTTGCGCTAGCGCAGTACTATCTAGCGGCGGATTACCGTGAAGGTAAAGGTTTCTTCCTGACACCTTCAAAACGCGCGGAGATGGTCGAACGCTGGATGAAGGCATCTGCGGAGGGTGGCAACCCTCAAGGTATGTTGGCGTATGCCGCGATTCAGGGTCGAAAAAAGGACTGGGAGCAATTCAGGTCGTGGAATGAAAAAGCTGCAATGACTGGATATGTCAGCGCTGTATACGGTTATGGCTCTTACTTAGCAGGACAATCGCCGGAATACGGCTTTAAGGAGGATCTAGTAACTGCCTATGCATCCATTTCCTGGGTGCTTGAACTAGACGGTGGGGGCGGCATGCGAGAATTTGCACAAGATGAACTCCCGGAAATCGCGGCAAAAATGACTGGGGAACAGATCGAAAAATCAAAAAAAACCCTGACGGAATGGAAAGCAACCCGCCCACCACTATCCTTCTTCCCTGACAAGCTATGAACGATTAACACTATGAAAGCGTATTTTTTCGTAGCCCTCTTCGCGATCGATTTGTCCTCAGAGGTTAGCGCACAATCTACTTCGGACCTGAAGTCCGCTAAAACACAAGGCATCACACTTTATAATCAGTTCAAAACAAGTTCATCAGTGCCACTCCTTGAATTAGCGGCCCAAACAGGTGATCACGAAGCCCAATATTATCTCAGCGAAGCAATTCGTAAAAAAAATATATGACTCCTGAAGCTATGAGTGCCTATGAAGCATCGGCCCTCCAAGGCGATATATACTCGATGATAAGGCTCGCAGGAGAGAAAAATGATCTCTGCGTAACTATGGGTAACTGCCCAGAAAGCCGAAAGGAACCTGGCGTTTGGGGGAAGTTGGCGTTAGATACCGCTAGCGTAGAAGCTGCGAAAGGAAACGCAGAAGCGATGTACCTAATGTTTATAGTTACCGGCGATGATAAATGGCTGGAGAAATCCGCCGAAAATGGGTACGCGTTTGCGCAGTACTTTTTAGGGGTAAGCTATCGTGAAGGGCGGGTAAGCGTCCGGCCAAGACGCCCCCTTCGAAATCACAATCAGTCGGGGCTTTCGAAACCCG
Organism: Pseudomonas mandelii; assembly: GCF_900106065.1. Lineage (NCBI taxonomy): Bacteria > Pseudomonadati > Pseudomonadota > Gammaproteobacteria > Pseudomonadales > Pseudomonadaceae > Pseudomonas > Pseudomonas mandelii. The sequence goes on along the minus strand of NZ_LT629796.1, from coordinate 5,795,899 downwards.
TCTACCAACACAGCTGTCGCAGAGAAATTTCAAAATTTTTGAACCGAGGTTAATCTTCTACCCCTTCGACTATGACGCAAGGACAGCTGATGGCCCTCACCAGCGAAATCTCTCCATACAACCCTCAGTGGCCGCTACTTTTTACCGCCGAAAACCGCCGAATAGCGGAGGGCTTCGGTGCTGAGCTTATCGGAACTCATCATATTGGTAGCACCGCCGTTCCGGGGCTTTCTGCCAAACCGGAAATCGACATCTTGGTTGTGGTGTCGGAGCATATAAATGAGGTGGCTCGTAGCGAGTTCATGCGTACATTGGGCTATGTGCGGGGAACAGATCTTTCCGTCGGACACCACTTTTATCGTCGCGATGTTGATGGGGTGAGAACTCATAAAATACACGTGTGCGTTGCTGGTCATGGACAGATTGCACGAATGTTACGTTTCCGCGACCTGTTGAGAGAAGACAGCACTATCCGCAAGCAATACCAGGATTTGAAGCTGCGGCTCGAAGCTAACAACCGGGGAGGCATTGCTGAATATCTCGCGCATAAGGCGCCCTACATTGACGCCTTGATGAATATGCACCTAGGGGATTAAGTCCGTGTTCATATCAGTTCTCCAGAGCTAAACGGGTATCCACCGATGCGGCAGCAGCTCAGCAACCTCACTCGCCCGCTGCGTCGGCAGACGTGTGAGAACATCCTTCAAGTAAGCATACGGATCATGCCCATTGAGCCGCGCAGACTGGATCAAGCTCATGATTGCAGCCGCGCGTTTGCCACTGCGTAACGAGCCTGCAAACAACCAGTTCGAGCGTCCAATTGCCCACGGCCGAATCTGGTTCTCACACCAATTATTATCGATGGGTACGGCACCGTCATTGATATAGCGCGTCAGCGCTATCCAGCGTTTGAGGCTGTAATCCAACGCTTTGGCGATGGCCGATCCCTCAGGCACAAGCTGCCTCTGAGCGATCATCCACGTATGAAGCGCGTCGATGATCGGCGCTGCTTTGTCCTGCCGTATGCGCTGCCGGATATCCGGTTCCAGCTCGCGAGCCTCTCGCTCAACTTCGTACAAGGCTGCGATGTAATGCAGCGCTTTGTCGGCGATCTGGCTCTTGTTGGTCGCGTGCAAATCGAAGAACTTGCGGCGCGCATGCGCCATGCAGCCGATTTCCGTAACTCCCAGCTCAAAGCTTGCCTTGTAGCCAGCGAAGTCATCGCAGACCAGCTTGCCGTTCCAGTGGCCGAGGAAGTTTCGAGCGTGTTCACCAGCACGGCTCGGGCTGAAGTCGTAAACAACCGCCGCCAGCTTGGAGAACTGACTCGTGGCGTAGGCCCAGACGTAAGCGCGATGAGTTTTCTTCGCGCCAGGCATCAGCATTTGTACCGGCGTTTCGTCGGCGTGCACGACGCCGTGCGTCAGCACCGCTTCGCGCAATGCATCCACCAGCGGCTGTAGCTGCACGCCACAAGCGCCAACCCATTGCGCCAGGGTCGAACGGGCGATGGGCAACCCGGCACGTCCGAAGATTTTCTCTTGGCGATACAGCGGCAGATGGTCGGCGAACGTGGCCACCATGACGTGGGCGAGTAGGCCCGCTGTCGGTATGCCTTTGTCGATGACATGCGCCGGTACCGGCGCCTGGATCAGCGTTTCGCATTGTTCGCAGGCCCATTTCCCACGAATGTGGCGCTCGACCGTGAACACGCCGGGCGTGTAGTCGAGCTTTTCGCTGGCATCTTCGCCAATGCGTTTTAAGGCACAGCCGCCATTGCAACGCACTACGAGGACTGAGAAGTCCGAAGCGCGAATGATGGCACACAAATGTGATGGAATCAGGTGACCAAACCTGTCCGCTGATTTTGCAGCGAGCCCAACAGTAATCCCTTCAACCCATCCGGCGAAAGTCGACAAAGCGCCTGGCCTTGTAGGACCAAGCCGAAGACTTCGTAGACGCTTTCCTAGCGAATCATCCGACAGCAAAAACCTCGCGACAGGCGGCGTTCAGCCGGGTTAACCATCCGTTAACCCCGCGGTCCAAGACTTTACTGGACCGCACGCCCTCAGGTTCCTCTGACGCCCAGTGCGGCAGGTTCGACGCTCAATCCGTCGAGCTGACTCAACCTCTGCACTGGAGATCGCCCCATGAACATCCGCACGCTGCTGATGACTTCTGCCCTCGCCTGCACCGCGTTTACTGGTCTTGTGCAGGCCAATGACACGTCGTCCTCGCAAGCCACCCCCTATCACTACGGCATGCCGCTGGACATCGGCAAAGTGGTCGCGCTGACTGAGCCGAACACGCTGGAATGCAAAGTGATCACGGCCGACATGAAGTACATCGATACGTCAGGCAAGCCTGAAGAAATCAGCTACCGGAAGCTTTCTGACGCTTGCAGTTATCAGAACTGACTGAAAGGTCTGATTTTGCACTTTGCGGTACTCCTGTGAGGGATCAGGCGCTATGCTTTGGCGCCTCCCTCACTGCCGCAAGGATCCGCCATGCAGTTATCGTTTCGTATCGTGTCGACCTTCACTTCCCTCCTCTGTTTTCTGCTGGCCCTGGTCTGGGGTTTGATGCCGGATGGGTTGCTGGCGATCTGGAGTATTGAGTATTCGTCTGCGGCAGGGTTTGTCGCGCGACGCAGTGCAGTGCTGTTCGCGGCGTTGGGCGTGATGTTTTATCTGGTTCGGAACGAGGCGCCGTCGGTCACCCGCAATGCGCTGAGCACCGGGTTTACCGTGGGTTGTTTCGGCTTGGCGATACTGGGTTTTGGCGAATGGCTCAATGGCCATGCCGGGCCGGGCATATTGCTGGCGGTGATGGTCGAATCGGCGCTGGGACTGGGGTTTGTCCAGGCCCGGCGCGTGTCGGCAGAATTCGAAACTGCAGGTTAAAGCGCTTTCCTGTCGGGATGCAGTGTCTGACTCGCTTCCTGATGCTGCATCTCTGAGCGCAGGCCTGCAATCAGGTCGTTGATTTCACGGCAACCATTCAGTTTTTTGGCATTGATTCCGGTCACCATCAGATCTAGGTGATCGGTTTCACGATCGGAATACACCTTGACGGTCATCGACAGGTCCGGCGACAGCGTGCACTGACAGCGTTTCGGCAGAAAACTGCTTTCAACGATATTGCGAAGTTCCAAGGCAGAAAGAAACATGGCGACCCTCTCCTAATTGTGAGATTGCCAATTAATATCCAACGTCGGCGGTGCTGAGATCTCCCGCTTTACTTCCTTTGCGGGGTTTCTACGCCTCAACAACGGGCCGGTTTCTCGTTCCAGAGCTGACTCAATACTGTCCTGGTCAACTTAAGATCTGCTTGAGCATAAAACATGCCGCAAATTTCGCCGTGCAGCTCATCGGTAAATCAATGATTTAACGGACATGCCTGAAAATGGCCTCATGCAATCTGCAAGAAAGGGCAGTTTGAACCCTGCAATTTGCATACATTCCCGACCGGGTTTGCATTGGTGGCGGTCGGCAGTAAGAATGCGCCTGCCAATCCAGTATCCGCTGACCCTACTCACACGCAAGGAGGCATCATGGGTTCTTTGACCTGTATCAATACCGTCGGGCTGATTGTTGCCAGCCTTTCGAGCGTGGCCTGTGCGGCAAAGCTCGAAACCGTCGCGCCGTTCCCTAAACCGGAAAGCGGTTTTACCCGCCAGGTCATTCATGTAGCGCCGCAGCCACAGGAAGAAAACTTCCAGGTTGAGGTGCTGGCGGGCAAGACGCTGACGGTGGACTGCAATCGCCAACGTCTGGGCGGTATCCTTGAGGAAAAAAACCTTGAAGGCTGGGGCTACCCCTTTTACCGTCTGGAAAAAGTCATCGGCCCGATGAGCACGATGATGGCCTGCCCCGACGGCAAGAGTAAAAAGGCGTTTGTGCCGGTGGTCGGTGACGGCTTCATGCTTCGTTACAACAGCAAGTTGCCGATCGTGCTCTACGTGCCCAAGGACGTCGAAGTCCGCTATCGGATTTGGTCGGCGTCGGACAAGGTCGAGAAAGCCGTTCAAGAGTAACCGCAGCGCCCCTCCTCACGCTGAGGCGTCGCTCAACGCGGCGCGCTCGGCGACATGCCGCAGGCTGTCAAAGTTGATATTGGCGCCCGAGTCGATCGCGATCAGGGTTTGACCGCGCGCACCGGTTTGAGCGACGTACTTCTTGATGCCGGCCACCGCCAAGGCACCGGAGGGCTCGGTGATCGAGCGGGTATCGTCGTAGATATTCTTGATGGCGGCGCACAGTTCGTCGTTGCTGACGGTCAGCACTTCATCGACGCAAAACCGGCAGACTTCAAATCCATAGGCGCCAATCTGCGCGACGGCCACGCCATCGGCGAACGTGCCCACGGTGGGCAGGACGATCCGCTCGCCAGCTTGTAACGCCGCGTACAGACACGCGGAATGTTCTGATTCGACGCCGATGATGCGAACTTCCGGGCGCAGGTATTTGACATACGCCGCGATGCCGGCGATCAGCCCTCCGCCACCCACCGGGACGAAGATCGCATCCAGGGGGCCTTGTTGCTGGCGCAGGATCTCCATGGCCACGGTGCCCTGCCCGGCGATTACGTCCGGGTCATCGAAAGGTGAGACGAAGGTGCAACCGGTTTGCTCGGCGAGGCTCAGGGCGTATTCGAGGGCGAACGGAAAGCTCTCGCCGTGCAGCACGGCCTCTGCCCCCCGACTGCGCACCCCGTGCACCTTCAATGCTGGTGTTGTGCAAGGCATGACAATCGTCGCAGCGATCCCCAATTCACGCGCCGCCAACGCTACGCCTTGGGCGTGATTGCCCGCTGAAGCGGTGATCACGCCCCGAGCCTTTTGCTCATCGCTCAGTTGCACCAATTTGTTGTAAGCGCCACGGATCTTGAAGGAAAAGGTCGGTTGCAAGTCCTCACGCTTGAGCAGGATCTGATTACCCAAGGCCTCGGACAGCGCTGGCGCGGGTTGCAACGGTGTGCGCACGGCCAATTCATACACCGGCGCGGCGAGGATCTTTTTCACATAGTGCTCAAGCAAGGCCTGCTGGGCGGGGGTGCTGCTCATGGTCGTCTCCTGACATTGATCGGGGCCCAGGAGACAGAAAGTAAAAACCCGCCTCTAGGGCGGGTTGGGTGCTGCAGTCGTGAGCTAGCCCGCCAAATAAGGAATGGCGGTAATAATGCTTGGCTGGCAGCGCAATACGGTGGAAGTCATGGCTGGAAATTAGCCGGGCGTTGCGGGCAAGTCAATGGTCAATTTTCCTCGGTCTCTGTAGGCTGGCGGACATCGCTCATTGTCCCAAGGACGGAAACCATGAAGTCTGTCGCCCTGCCCCTCATTGCCTTGATCGCCTTTGCCGGCTACACCGTTTCCGTGATGTTTCAGGCGGAGCAGTCGTTGATCGACTTCGGCATCGGTTTGATGTCACGCCCGGATACTGCGCAGGTGGTGATTGATCTTTATCTGTTGGCGACACTTGCAGGCGTCTGGATGTACCAGGATGCGCGCAAGCGTGGGCAGTCGGGGTTATCGGTGATTCCGTATCTGCTGATTACGGCGGTTTTCGTGTCCGTCGGGCCGCTGTTGTACCTCGTGGTTCGGGGGCTCAAGAATCGCAGGAATTGCGGTGATGCACGCCAGCGAGTTTGATCCACAGTAGTGTTGTGTTGCGGATAGAGCCTTCGCGGGCAAGCCTCGCTCCTACATTGGAGCGTATCCCCCTGTAGGAGCGAGGCTTGCCCGCGAAGACGGCCTGACAGTCGACATCGTCATTTCGCCAGCCGCCTGAGCCCAAGCACCATCGCCCCCGCCCCAATCATCATCGCCGTCAGAAACAACGGATACGACACCCACCACGGCGTGTCCCCGGTCATCATGCTGAACTCGGACATGCCGCCAATGCTCGCAATCAGGTTCAGCGGCAAAAACACCACGTTAATTAATGTCAGCTTGCGCAGCAGATTGTTCATGCTGTTGTTCATCAGGTTGCCACGGGCGTCGATCAGCCCGGAAAACACCGTGGAGTAAATTTCCGCCTGCTTATAGCACTGGTTATTTTCGATGATCAGGTCGTCGATCAGCCCGATGGCCTCGGCGCTGAAGTGTTCCTTGGCGGCATGATTGCGCAACCGCGTCAGCACTGCGCCGTTGCTGTGAATCGCGTTGATGTAATAGATCAGGCTTTCGCTGAGGTTGAACATCTGGATCAGGTGCTGGTTCTGCATCGAGGCGTTGAATTTCTGCTGCAACTCCCGGGCAACCAGCTTGATTACCTTCAGGTGGCCCAGATAGTGATGGATGTTGTTGAACAGCAGATCGAGCAGCACATCCAGCGGCGTGTTCAACCGCTGCCGGGTGCCGAGCCCGTGCAGCGGCGCATCGTCGGTGGCGATCACCAGCAGGCGCTGTGCAGAAAACAACAGGCCACAGGACGACACTTCGAACGCCAGGCTGCCGGCACCGGAGTAATTTTCCGGGCGCTTCCAGATCAGGAACAGGTTGTCGGGATGGAACTCAATGCGCGACACCTCGTCAGGGTCCAGGGCCGAGGCCAACGCGTGCTCATCAAGCTTGAAATGGCTGTGCAACAGATCCCGTTCGGCGGCATCGGGGTTGCTGAACAGCATTACCTCGGCATCCAGTCGTTCGACGGCATGCAAGGCGCCGCCGTCCAGTTGAAAGCTTTTGATCATCGGCCGTTCACCAGGCCTGGCCGCGACGTTTCAGTTCCAGGCGACGGACGAACTCTTCCAGTACCAGCGAATACAAATCGTCCTGCAAGTACGCGTCTTCGATGCCGGCGTCCATGTTCGGGTTATCGTTGACTTCGATCACCACCACTTTGTCGCCGGACTGCTTGAGGTCCACGCCGTAGAGGCCGTCGCCGATCAGATTGGCGGTTTTCACGGCCAGCTCCACCACGGCGCGCGGCGCTTCGTGGACCGCCAGGGTGCGGCATTCGCCGTTGATGTCCTGGCCCTTGGCCTTGTGGTTGTAGATTTGCCAATGGCCCTTGGACATGAAGTATTGGCAGGCGAAGATCGGTTTGCGGTTGAGCACGCCGATACGCCAATCGTATTCGGTGTAGAAAAATTCCTGGGCCAGCAACAGCACCGAGTGTTCGAACAGTTCGGCGGTCGCTTCGAGCAAGGCTTGCTGGCTTTCGACCTTGATCACGCCCCGGGAGAAACAGCCGTCGGGGATCTTCAGCACCAAGGGAAAGCCCAGGCGCTCGCCGACCCGTTCGAAATCTTCCGGTCGTTCCTTATAGAGGATTTCGGTGGCGGGCATGCCGAGTTGATGGCTCTTGAGCAAGTCGGTCAGGTAGACCTTATTGGTGCAGCGCAGGATCGACGCCGGATCGTCCATCACCACCAACCCTTCGCTCTCGGCTTTTTTGGCAAAGCGATAGGTGTGGTTGTCAACGCTGGTGGTCTCGCGAATCAGCAGGCCGTCGTATTCGGCAATGCGTGCGTAGTCCTTGCGCTCGATCAGCTCGACATCAATGCCCAAGGTCTTACCGACGCGCACGAAATTATCCAGCGCCTTCGCATTGGAAGGAGGCAAGGCTTCCTGCGGATCATGCAGGATGGCCAGGTCATAACGGGCCAGCCGCCGTGAACGCGGCACGCGCCAGATCTTGCGACTGAAACTGTCCAGAGAGTTGGCAAATTGATCTTCCTGGTCTTCACGTAACTTATGCAACGCCCCGGACTTTATACCTTCAATGTGCCAGCCATTTGTTCGGCGAAACTCAACTAACAATATCGGACAGGGAAACACTTCAAACAACTGACGCGCCAGATCCTGCAAGGGTTCTATATTGGTTTTGCCGAAGTACAACGTCAGGGTAAAGCCTTCGGTGTCGCTGTAAAGATGGTTGCTGAGGGCTTTTTCCAGGGGTTTATCCAGGTCATCAAGGGCCAGGCCGTACAACGACTTCTTGGTCAGCTCACTGATGGTGCGCACCGACGGAATGACCTTGTGCCCCCGCGCTTCGGCCAGCAACGAGCAGTAATAACCGTGGCCCAGGTACTTGTAGCTGCGGCACAGGTTGATCACCTGGACCCGCTTGCCCTGTTCGTTGTCCCGCGTCTGCTCGAGGTATTCCTGAGCGCTGACAATGTCCTCGCTGGGGAAATACGAGGCCCAGTCTTCCTTGCGTTCGACGATGATAATCAACTGACTTGAAGTTCTGCCTGCATCATTTAAATAAGTTGCTGTCGGCAAAGTTTGCTCGGATACTTCGCGCCAATGACCTTGTACCGCTGACATAGTGATTGATCCGTTGGAGAACAAGACCTTTCCTATTAAGCACGAACTTTTTCGAAAGTCCCGTTTCGTTACGTAACTTTTACGGCGGTCATATGAACACTGTCTTTCGCTTGGCGGTAGTTGAAGACTTACCCGCGCTGCTGGAACTCGAACAGCAATGTTTCACCACGGACCGGCTCAACAGTCGCAGCTTTCTGTGGATGATCACTCGAGCGCACGGGCAGTTGTTGGTGGCCCAGCATGGCGAGCAATTGGTCGGCTATGCGGTGGTGCTGTTTCACCGAGGCACCTCGCTGGCGCGGCTTTACTCGATTGCGATCGCGACCGAGGCCCGCGGCAGCGGACTGGGCAAGCAGTTGCTCAAACGCATCGAATCCTGCGCCCTTGAACATGATTGCGCCTACTTGCGCCTTGAAGTGCGGATCGACAACCCGGCGGCGATTGTCTTGTATGAGCGCAATGGTTACCGGCGTTTCGCGCTGATCCATGATTATTACCAGGACCATGCCGATGCGCTGCGCCTGGAAAAACGCATTCTTGAGCACTGCGATTCGCGCAACATCAAGGTCCCGTGGTACCGGCAGACCACCGATTTCACCTGCGGCCCGGCTTGCCTGCTGATGGCCATGGGCGCGCTGCAAGGTGAGCGTTGGCTGGAACGCCGCGAGGAACTGCAAATCTGGCGCGAGGCGACGACGGTGTTCATGACCTCAGGTCACGGCGGCTGCAGCCCTCAAGGCTTGGCGCTGGCGGCCTGGCGTCGGGGTTTTCGGGTGCGGCTGCAACTGAGCATGGCGGGACCGTTGTTCCTCGATGGCGTGCGCGATGAGCATAAAAAAGACGTAATGCGTTTGGTCCACGAGGAGTTCACCACGCAGTTGGAAGAAACCGATGTGGAGCGTGTGATTGGTGGATCGCTGGACCTTCCACGTTTACTCAACGATGGCGGACAACCGCTGGTGCTGATCAGCAGCTATCGGCTGACCCGCTCCAAGGCGCCGCATTGGGTGATCGTCACCGATTGCGATGACGAATTTGTCTACCTGCACGACCCGGATGTGGACCACAGCCAACATCGCCAACCGATGGACTGCCAGCATTTGCCGGTCAGCCACGGTGAGTTCGACAAGATGTGCAGTTTTGGCCGGGGCAAGCTTCGGGCGGCGGTGATTATCTACTGCCGAAAATAGACCTGTGGCGAGGGAGCTTGCTCCCGCTGGGTGCAAAGCGCCCCATTCAAGCGACTGCTCCGCAGTCGGACGGGAGCAAGCTCCCTCGCCACCAAACCTCCAGAGAGGTCGAATCGGGTTACTTCAGGCCTACCTTGTACAGCCCGCCGTCGTCCTCATCGGTCAGCACATACAAGTAGCCGTCCGGCCCCTGTCGCACATCGCGGATGCGCTTGTTGAGTTCGCCGAGCAAGCGCTCTTCGTGAACCACTTTGTCGCCATCGACCTGCAAGCGGATCAGCTCCTGGCTCACCAGCGCACCGATGAACACGTTGTGCTGCCAGGCCTTGAAGCGATCAGCGTCGTAGAACGCCATGCCACTGAGGCCGGGGGATTTTTCCCAGACATGGTGCGGCGCCACGGCGCCTTCTGCGGTCTTGCCCTCGGCTTCCGGGATTGGTTGTCCGGAATAGTTGATGCCGTGGGTCGCCAGCGGCCAGCCGTAATTCTTGCCGCGTTCGATGATGTTGATTTCATCACCGCCGCGGGGGCCATGCTCGTTTTCCCAGAGCACGCCAGTCCATGGATTGAGCGCTGCGCCTTGCGGATTGCGTTGGCCATAGGACCAGATTTCCGGGCGTACGCCCGACTGCCCGACAAAGGGGTTGTCGTCCGGCACCTTGCCGTCCGGGTAGATTCGCACGACCTTGCCTTGCAGCTTGTCGAGGTCCTGAGCGGTCGGCCGATCGTTGTTTTCGCCCAAGGTGATGAACAGGTAGCCGTCGCGATCAAACACCAATCGAGAGCCGAAGTGGTTGCCGACCGACAGCTTCGGCTCCTGGCGGAAAATCACTTTGAAGTCCTTGAGGGTTTTCAGGTCCTCGGACAACTGGCCTCGCCCGACCGCCGTACCGGCCTTGTCGCCCGCACCACCGCCCTCGGCGTAAGACAGATAAACCGTCCGGTCCTGCTTGAAGTCGGGCGACAGCACCACGTCCAGCAAGCCGCCCTGCCCCTTGGCCCAGACCTTTGGCACCCCATTGATCGGTGCCGAGAGCTTGCCATCGTAATCCACCACTCGCAGGTTGCCGGGCCGTTCGGTGACCAGCATGCCCCTGCGATCGGGCAGGAACGCCAGAGCCCACGGATGTTCCAGGCCCTTCGCAACTTGCCAGACCTCAAGGGTGCCTTGTTCGCTTTTCATCTCCTGGGGCGGTGCCGCAAGAACGGGTGCCGTGGCGGTGATCAGTACGCTGGCGCAGAAGGTGGCCAAGAGGGTTTTACGCAACATGCACGATTCCTTTTGTCGTTCGAATAGCTGGCAAGAACGCTGTCCTGCCGTTCAACGGTTGCTTGTGCCTGCATCTCGAGGGGGCGGATTGGGAATGAATTTGGGTGGGCTGGCGGGAGCGGTATGGTTCTGGGGATAGCGATTGCCGATGCCGCCGTTATCAAGGGTCGGTGAACGGGGCACCGGGACGGTATTTGGCCCGCGAATGACCGGGGCTGCGGGTTGTGTGCCTTGCATGCTATTGGGATTGGCCCGGCGGATCGGGCTATTGTAGGGGTTGCTGGAATTGCCCGTGGGGCTCTGGGCCAGCAGCATCGACGATGGTGGCGAGGCCTGGGCCAGCTGACTCATCAGGCCACTGAATGCCAGTACGGTGCAGGCGAGCACGAATCTGTTCATGGGAAGCCTCTGGGCGTCAGCGTGGATAGAATCTTCGATAGCACGCTACGCCCGGGGTTCGGATTTGTTAACTAAAACCTCTTTCTTAAGATGTAACACCAGTTGACGGTCCAGCAGGACCGGGCCGCAGCCCGCTGAAACTTTTGCGCCGCGCCGCGGGTCACCTGAACACATCACTCGCGAGTAGACGACCATGGCACGGGCAATCTGGAAAGGCGCAATCAGTTTCGGGCTGGTGCATATCCCTGTGGCGCTGGTGTCGGCGACGTCCTCGCAGGGGGTGGATTTCGACTGGCTCGACAGCCGTAGCATGGAGCCGGTCGGTTACAAACGCGTCAACAAGGTCACTGGCAAGGAGGTCACCAAGGAACACATCGTCAAAGGTGTGCAGTACGAAAAGGGCCGGTACGTGGTCCTCAGTGAGGAAGAAATCAAGTCGGCGCACCCGTTGTCCACGCAGACCATCGACATCTTCTCTTTTGTCGACGCCGAACAGATCCCCCTGCAAAACATCGACACGCCCTACTACCTCGCGCCGGATAAACGCGGCGGTAAGGTCTATGCGCTGTTGCGCGAAACCCTCAGCAAAACCAATAAAGTCGCCCTCGCCCATGTTGTCCTGCATACCCGTCAGCACCTGGCGGCGCTGATGCCCCTGGAATCGGCCATGGTGCTGGTCATGCTGCGTTGGCCCGCTGAAGTACGCAGCCTCGATACGCTAGAGCTGGGGCCTGAGGTGACCAAGCCCGAACTGGCCAAGGGCGAACTCGACATGGCCAAGCGTCTGGTGCAGGACATGAGCGCCGACTGGAAGCCCGAGGATTATCGCGACAGTTTTGAAGACAAGATCATGGCGCTGGTCGAGAAGAAGGCGAACGAAGGCAAGATCGAGGATGTGGAAACGGCGACGGGTGAAGAGGAACGCAAGACGGCTGATGTGATTGATTTGACTGAATTGCTTAAACGTAGTCTGGGTGGCAAGACTGCCGGCAAGGCCAAACCGGCGGCTAAACCTGCAGCGAACAAAAAAGCCACGAAGACGTCTCGTGGCTGATTGTTGTTTTCGCGTTGGATGTCAGGCCCCCTTCGCGAGCAGGCTCACTCCTACAAATGATCGCGGTCAACTGTAGGAGCGAGCCAACTCGCGAAGGGTTTGCAAGCCGGCATACAACATTCAGATCAGCACAAATACCGCCAGCAACCCACCAAAGATCGCCCACTTTTCAAGGTAGTAAAGTTTGCGATTACGCTTCTTCAGCGCCTTGCCCCGCAGCCGAATCGCGTAGATTTTGGCAAACAGCCGGTTGATGCCCCCGGTCTTGTCCCCGGCATCATTCGGCGCGCCCGCCGCCGACATCACGTTACGGCTGAACCAGCCATTGAACGCCGCCGCCCAGCGATACTTCATCGGCCGCTCGACGTCGCAGAACAGAATGATGCGGTTCTGCTGAGTGGTGTTTTCGGCGTAGTGAATGAAGGTCTCGTCGAACATCACCGCTTCACCATCGCGCCAGTGGTAGTTCTCACCATCGACGTTGATGTAGCAACCGGCATCGTTCGGCGTTTCCAGGCCCAGGTGATAACGGTACGAGCCGGCGTAGGGATCGCGGTGGCGGACCAGTTTGGAACCCGGTGGCAACTCGGCGAACATCGCGGCTTTGATCGACCCGATGCTTTGCACCAACTCAGTGGTGCGCGGGCAGAGTTTCGTCGCCGAAGGATGGCTGTCGCCGTACCACTTCAAGTAGAAACGCTTCCAGCCGGTCTTGAAGAACGAGTTGAAACCGACATCGTCGTATTGGTTCGAGCGCTTGATCTCCCCGGCCCTGAGCAGGTTCTGGCCTTCCGCGCGAATTTCTTCCCAGTGCGCCTGCAACGGACTCAGGTCCGGGAAATCGGCCGGGTCGAGATAAGGCTTGTTGGGGATTTTCGAGAACAGATAAAGGAAGCAATTGATCGGCGCGAGAAACGACGAGTGATCGCTCAGTTGGCGGCCCAGCTTGTGGCGCACCCGCCCACGCAGATGGACGTAGGCAATGGATACAACGTAAATAGCGGCAATGATCAGTTTCACAGAAATCGTCACATGTCAGAAGTGAACAAACTGCGTCCCCGGCCAACCTAGCGGCCCAAGGGTCTTGTGCAGCGTCTGAATACGAAACAGCGGTCCCGGTGGCGCGTCCTTGAGCCTCTGCCGACGGTCGGCGCCTGTTGAAAAGTGGCATTTTAGGCTCATTTTGTAACCAATAGTTAACCTTCAAATGTGAAAATCTGTCCGCTGGTGCCACCAAAGCGCCCGTGCGGCCTCAACGCCCTATCGTTTAAAGAGCCAGACCAGTACAATCGCCGCCAAACATTACGCGCCCCCCTTGGTTGATGACGGGAATGAACCCCGTCTCAGCGCACTTCGACTCGGGCCAAGCGCTCCAACTGCTGCTGTCCACTTATTGCCAGATGGACCTTCCGCTTCTGACCGGGATGCATTTCCCGTGGTTTGAAAAACGGAAACGGGTACTGAATCGGTACTGCCGCAACCCTAGCTACTCTGAATGCTTCGCAGGAAAAACCTTTGATCTCTACAGCTAACATCACGATGCAGTTCGGCGCCAAGCCGCTATTCGAAAACGTTTCGGTCAAGTTCGGCGCGGGCAACCGCTACGGCCTGATCGGCGCCAACGGTTGCGGCAAGTCGACCTTCATGAAAATCCTCGGCGGCGACCTCGAGCCGTCCGGCGGCCAGGTCATGCTTGAGCCGAACGTGCGTCTGGGTAAATTGCGCCAGGACCAGTTCGCCTACGAAGAATTCACCGTTATCGACACCGTGATCATGGGTCACGAAGAGCTGTGGAAGGTTAAAGCCGAGCGCGACCGCATCTACTCGCTGCCGGAAATGACCGAAGAAGACGGCATGGCCGTGGCCGAGCTGGAAACCGAGTTCGCCGAAATGGACGGCTACACCGCCGAATCCCGTGCCGGTGAATTGCTGTTGGGCCTGGGTATCGGCATCGAGCAGCACTTCGGCCCGATGAGCGAAGTGTCCCCGGGCTGGAAACTGCGCGTATTGCTGGCTCAGGCGCTGTTCTCCGATCCTGAAGTACTGTTGCTCGACGAACCGACCAACCACCTGGACATCAATACCATCCGCTGGCTGGAAAACATTCTGACCCAGCGCTCCAGCCTGATGATCATCATCTCTCACGACCGTCACTTCCTGAACAGCGTGTGCACCCACATGGCTGACCTGGATTACGGCGAGCTGCGCCTGTTCCCGGGCAACTACGACGAGTACATGACCGTGGCGACCCAGTCCCGCGAGCAACTGCTGTCGGACAACGCCAAGAAGAAGGCACAGATTTCCGAGCTGCAATCGTTCGTCAGCCGCTTCTCGGCCAACGCCTCGAAAGCCAAGCAGGCCACTTCCCGCGCCAAGGCGATCGACAAGATCCAGTTGGCCGAAGTCAAGCCTTCGAGCCGTGTGAGCCCGTTCATCCGTTTCGAACAAACCAAGAAACTGCACCGTCAGGCTGTCATTGTCGAGCGCATGGCCAAAGGCTTCGACGGCAAGCCGCTGTTCAAGGACTTCAGCTTCCAGGTTGAAGCGGGCGAACGCGTCGCGATCATCGGCCCGAACGGTATCGGTAAAACCACCCTGCTGCGCACCCTGGTCAACGAACTGACCCCGGATGCCGGCACCGTGAAGTGGACCGACGCCGCAGAACTGGGCTACTACGCCCAGGACCACGCGCACGACTTCGAAGACGACTGCAACCTGTTCGACTGGATGGGCCAGTGGACCCAGGGCGGCGAGCAAATCGTTCGCGGCACCCTCGGCCGCATGTTGTTCTCCAACGACGAGATCCTCAAGTCGGTCAAGGTTATCTCCGGTGGTGAGCAAGGTCGCATGCTGTTCGGCAAGCTGATCCTGCAAAAGCCGAACGTGCTGATCATGGACGAACCGACCAACCACTTGGACATGGAATCGATCGAAGCGCTGAACCTGGCGCTGGAAAACTACCCGGGCACGCTGATCTTCGTCAGCCACGACCGTGAGTTCGTATCGTCGCTGGCCACCCGCATCATCGAGCTAAGCCCAAGCGGCGTGATCGACTTCAGCGGTACTTATGATGACTACCTGCGTAGCCAGGGCGTTGTGTTTTAAGAGCAGCTATTAGGGGGCGTGCCGAGATAAGCCAAAAATTAGGACATTCGTTCTGTAAGTAACTGTTTTTAAGGGAACTGCTCATGTGCTGCGGAAGGACGGTCGAGAATAGAGGGTGGCCACTTGGGATTCTAACCAGCCCTGCTTACAAACCTTGGCTACGGTTTGCGTCGTAATAACGAGCCAGCCGCATTCTCCTCGAAAGCTCCAGCTTCCTCGATATAGCCGTGTACGGTGCCATCGTGCCGCCAGCCACCCTGTCGTTTGATCTCAAGGAAATCCGCCCCAGCCCGATGCGCACTGGTAGCCAGTCCCCGACGCAGACTGTGGCTGCTCAGTTCGGGCACATACAACAGCCCTGCGGCTTCGGCACGTGCCGTCAGGATGGTATTCACGCTGCCCTCGTGCAGTGCCACCTCGCCGAGTACGCCCCAGCGGCTGATGCGCCGGAACAGTGGCCCCTGAACGATCTGAGCCGCGTCCAACCACCGGCGTAGCGCTGTCGCGGGGCAGCAGATGCTGTCGCCGTATGGGATCGCCTTGTCGAGTCCCTCGCCCTCCTGATCGGTCTTGGAACGGGGCAGCGTGATCCGTAGACCTTCCTGCTCCCACTCGAGGTATTGCATCTCCAGCGTGACCAATTCGCTGCGCCGGAACGCACCAAAATACCCGACCTGGAGCAGTGCACTGTCCCGCAGTGTCGCCAGTCCGTCGAGCGTGTTCAGGTGCACCACGATGCGTTCGAGATCCTCTAGGACCAGGGCCTTGGCTTTTTGTCGAGGCCGCCCGTTCACCCGCTCAATACCGCGCAAGGTTTTGCCCACGGTGGCGCTGGCGGTAGGGTCAGGAAAACCCTGATAACGGTGCCATTGCGACAGCGCCGTGAGGCGCAGGGCCAGGGTGCGCGGGTTCAATACTTCCGCAAAAGACAATAGATAACGAATCAGCGCGGCTTCATCGCACGGCAGCACGCCGCCCCAGGCGAGAAAGTGGCGAATGGCCGAGCGGTAGGTGCGCCGGGTGTTGTCGGTTGTCGCGGCGGCGAGAAAACGCTGATGTTGCTCAGCCAATTGTTCGGGGGTGGTGAGCGTACCGGGGGTACGCGCAAGTACTGTCGGCTCTTCGTGCCGCCTGGTGGGGAGGTTTTCGTCATTATTGCCGGCTGTCATCACGAAGCGCCTGTTTAGGCCATGTGTACCGCAGATTATAGACACAACCCTCGATCGCGATGACTTAACTCACGATAACCGCGCTTATCGTGGGTCAACTGACGGTCTCAGTCGGCTGAACTATTCTGTACTTAAATCGAGGTATTACGTTTTCCATAATACGGTACGAAAAAATCCGAGGTGTTCATGGCCCGTTCCGGCGTCCTCTACCTGCATGTTGCCCAGGCGGCCACCCAACTGGTGGCTGCGGGCCACAACCCCACCATTGACAGCATCCGCGTCGCCCTGGGTGGGACGGGCAGCAAAAGCACGATTGCTCCGTTGTTAAAGCGTTGGAAAGCCGCGCATCCCGGCACGCTGGCCCAGGCCGAACTGGGATTGCCCGCGGAGCTGGTCCTGGCGCTGAAAGGACTGTACGAAAAAGTTCAGGCGGAGGCGGCCGTCCAACTCCAGCAGGCCGTAGCGGCTCACCAGGCAGAGGCCGACGCGTTGCAGGAACAGTTGCAGCAGGCATTCGTCGAGCGCGACGCGCAACTCAGCGTTCAGGAGCAGCAGGCCCAGGCACTTGCCGTAGCCACTACGCGCAGCCAGGGGCTGGCTGACACCCTGCAGCGTCAGGAGATCGCCCTGGCCAGCCTGGGCAGTGAAAAGACCGGGCTCGAACAACGTCTGGCTGACCGCGCCGCCGAGGCGGCCGCACTGACCCGGCAACTGCAACAAGCGCGGGAGCAGTTTGAGCACTACCAGGCATCGGTCGCGCAACAACGCAGCGACGAGCGCCAGGCCACTGAGCAACGCCAGCAGCGCCTGGAACACGAATTGGCAGCGCTCCGGCAGCGTCTGCTCGCGCAGCAAACCCGCCTGGGCGAACTGCAGGCGCAGGAACAACGCCTGGTGCAGGACCATGATCGTCTAGAGAGCACCCTGCTCACGACGCAAGCGACGCTCGCGCAGAGTCAGATTGCGCATGAACACGTCTTACTTCAATTCACCGACTTGCAACAGTCGCATCAGGCACTGGAGCAGCGCCATGGCCAAGGTGAGCAGCGTTTGGCTGAGACGCGGACTTACCTGGCCGTCAATGAACGGGAGCGAAGCCTGCTGGCGGAACGCTTAAGCCAAACTGAAAGCCAATTGAGCCAGTTGGCCACAGAAAAGCAGCTTCTCGTGCAAGACAACGCGGTGCTGTCAAGCCAGCTCGCAGAGTCCAGAGCGATGAAGCCGAAGACTTGTTGACCGAAAAAGGCGCCTACCTCAGGCGCCTGAAACCATCCTCCAAACCAAAGGAGCCAAACAGGAGGACAGTGGAGCAATCAACTCTTCAATACACAGCCTGGCTGGAAACCAAGGTCGTAGATGAGGAGAGTCGCCATGCGTAACGCCATTACCTACACCGTCCTTGCTACCTTCATAGCCCTTGGAACTGTTGCCACGGGATTTGCCGAACAGGCCAAAGCCCCCGCCCAAAGCAGTGCCGAGACAAATAAGGGTGAGGACATGCACATGATGGACGGCAACCATATGCCGATGATGGACATGCAGGAAATGTCCAAGATGATGAAAAACTGCAATACAATGATGGAGAACATGAACCAACACATTGGAATGGAGTCCCCGAAGGGCGATAGCAAGGCACAATAGCGATCTGGTTCACGTCGGCCGTCTCCGTCCCTCGCCGGTGTGCGCCCCGACACGGAGGCCGACCTTGCCGCTCCAGATATCGTTCTCAAAACTGCCGAGGAGCTGCTTCCCCTCATCGACGGCCTTGTAGTAATTCAAACCACCGACCAAGGCGACATCATCTGCAAGCGGGTAGCTCCAGGTAGTGCCGGTATAGTATTGGTTTCAGGCATCCTTGAGACAACTGGTGTAAAGGCTGAAGCCAAGGTTGTCGTTGGGTGTGTAATCACCGCCGACTATCCACGGAGAGCCGACTTCGCCTGCGTAGAAGGTTGCAAAATCATCCCGCATGCTGCTGGAGCTGGGTTGGCTCATCGCGTGCAGGCGTCCGCCCTGTAGCACCAAGCCCTCGACACTGGTGTTGTATGCGGTGACGCCGCGGAAGCTTTCCGGAAGCAGTCGCGAATCGCCGTACTGCACGACAGGCGTGACAGGGAAGACATCGCCTACTTTGATTTCAGTGTCCAGGAAACGGGTCTTTACGGCGCCGCCGAGCTTGGAGTAATTGTCCTCGGCCTGGCCGAGCCCGACTCGAATCGGCCTATGACTCCGTGGGCCCATTCTTCCGAGTAGCCATTTCCTGTACTGCTGGACTGGCCTTTGCGAAAATCACGGTTGAAGTAGAAATTTCGATTGAGGATGCTCAGGCTGCTGCCTTCGATGAATCCCTCGCCTTTTTCCTCGGCGGCCATTGCAGCCTGCGCAGCGCTGATGCTCAAGACGATCTGAGAAAGTCCCAACAGGGCCTTGTTGGGGTCGTCTCAGAAAACGGAAAATAAAGCACGCTAAGCCGGTTGCAGAGGCCGTAGCGGCCTGAACTTCCCCGCGCCGATCTTGGCGCTGCTGCGCCATAGGTAATCACCGGTCAGGTTGATGTGCTCCCAGCCGAGTGGCGACAGGTACTGCAATAGCGAGTCATCGACGGCATGACCATTGCCGCGCAACGCATGCGCCGCACGCTCCAGGTAGACCGTGTTCCACAGCACGATGGCCGCCGTCACCAGGTTGAGGCCGCTGGCCCGGTAGCGCTGCTGCTCGAAACTGCGGTCACGGATTTCACCAAGGCGGTTGAAGAACACGGCACGGGCCAGCGCATTGCGCGCCTCGCCCTTGTTCAGCCCGGCATGCACGCGGCGGCGTAGCTCGACGCTTTGCAGCCAGTCGAGGATGAACAGCGTGCGCTCGATGCGGCCCAACTCGCGCAGCGCGACGGCCAAGCCGTTCTGGCGCGGGTAGCTGCCGAGTTTCCTGAGCATCAGCGAGGCCGTCACCGTGCCCTGCTTGATCGAGGTGGCCAGCCGCAGGATTTCGTCCCAATGGGCGCGGACGTGCTTGATGTTGAGCGTGCCGCCGATCATCGGCTTGAGCGCGTCGTAGGCGGCATCGCCCTTCGGGATGTAGAGCTTGGTGTCGCCCAGGTCGCGGATGCGCGGCGCGAAGCGGAAGCCCAAGAGGTGCATCAGGGCGAAGACGTGATCGGTGAAGCCCGCCGTGTCGGTGTAGTGCTCCTCGATCCGCAGGTCGGATTCGTGGTACAGCAGGCCGTCGAGCACGTAGGTTGAGTCGCGCAGGCCGACATTGACCACCTTGGTGTGGAATGGCGCGTATTGGTCGGAGATGTGGGTGTAGAAAGTCCGTCCTGGGCTGCTGCCATATTTTGGGTTGATGTGCCCCGTGCTCTTTGCCTTGCTAGCGGTTCGGAAATTCTGTCCGTCCGATGATGATGTGGTGCCATCGCCCCAGTGCCCGGCAAAGGGATGCCGAAACTGAGCGTTGACCAGTTCAGCCAACGCTGTCGAGTACGTTTCGTCGCGGGTATGCCAGGCTTGCAGCCAAGCGAGCTTCGCGTAGGTCGTGCCGGGGCAGGACTCGGCCATCTTGGTCAGGCCCAGGTTGATCGCGTCGGCCAGGATCGTGGTCAACAACAGGTTCTTGTCCTTGGCCAGATCGCCCGATTTCAAGTGCGTGAAGTGCCGGGTGAAGCCCGTCCACTCATCGACTTCGAGCAGCAGTTCGGTGATCTTGACGTGCGGCAGGACCATGGCTGTCTGGTCTATCAGCGCCTGCGCGGTGTCGGGCACCGCCGCATCCAGCGGCGTGATCTTCAAGCCCGACTCGGTGATGATGGCATCCGGCAGGTCGTTGGCTGCCGCCATGCGGTTGACGGTGGCAAGTTGTGCTTCCAGCAGCGTCAGCCGCTCATGCAGATATTGTTCGCAGTCGGTGGCCACGGCCAGCGGCAATTCGCTGGACTGCTTGAGGCTGGTGAACTTCTCGGGCGGTACCAGGTAGTCCTCGAAGTCCTTGAACTGGCGTGAACCCTGCACCCAGATGTCGCCCGAGCGCAGGGAGTTCTTCAACTCGGACAGCGCGCACAGTTCGTAGTAGCGCCGGTCGATGCCGGCGTCGGTCATCACCAGTTTCTGCCAGCGCGGCTTGATGAAGCCGGTCGGTGCATCGGCTGGCAGCTTGCGGGCGTTGTCGGTGTTCATGCCGCGCAGCACCTCAATGGCATCAAGCACGTTTTTGGCGGCGGGCGCGGCCCGCAGCTTGAGCACGGCAAAGAATTCCGGTGCATAGCGGCGCAGGGTGGCGTAGCTCTCGCCGATGCGATGCAGGAAATCGAAGTCATCGGGTTGCGCGAGCTTCTGCGCCTCGGTGACGCTCTCGGCAAAGGAATCCCAGGACATGACGGCCTCGATGGCGGCAAACGCATCGCGGCCTGATTGCTTGGCGTCGATCAGCGCCTGACCGATGCGCCCGTACAGACGTACCTTGGCGTTGATGGCCTTGCCTGACGCCTGGAACTGCTGCTGATGCTTATTCTTGGCAGCGTTAAACAGCTTACCCAGGATGCGGTCGTGCAGGTCGATGATTTCGTCGGTGACGGTGGCCATGCCCTCGGTGGCCAGCGCCACGAGAGTGGCGTAGCGCCGTTGCGGCTCGAATTTGGCCAGGTCGGCGGGTGTCATCTGGCCGCCCTCGCGGGCAATCTTGAGCAGGCGGTTCTGGTGAACCAGCCGCTCGATGCCGGTAGGCAGATCGAGTGCCTGCCATGCCTTGAGGCGTTCGATGTGTTCCAGCATATGCCGCGAATTTGGCTTGGCCGGAGACTGGCGCAACCAAGCCAACCAGGTCGTCTTGCCGTTGTCCCGGCGCTTGAGCAGATCGTCGAGGCGGCGGCGATGCGCGTCCGCCAGTGGTTCGGCCAAGGCGTCGTAGATGCGCCGGTTAGCACGGGTGATCGCCTCGGCACTCGCCCGCTCGACGGCGTTGAGGGCGGGCAGAATGACCGACTGCCGCCGCAGGTGCCCGATCAAGGCGCTGGCCAGCACGATGCCTTTGTCGGTTTGCATCGCCAGCTCGGTCAGCATCTGGACGGCCTGCCGGTAATGGCTCATGGTGAAGGGCCGGAAACCGAACACGGTTTGCAGCTCGCTCAGGTGCTCGCGCCGGGTCTGCTCCCGCTGGCCGTACTCGTTCCAGCTTTCGACGCCGACCTTGAGCTGGTCGGCGACCAGCTTCAACAAGGGCGGGAACGGTAGTTCATCGACGCCCAGGATGACGCCGGGAAAGCGCAGGTAACAGAGCTGCACCGCGAAGCCCAGCCGATTGGCTGGCCCGCGCCGCTGTCGGATGATCGAGAGGTCGGTATCGTTGAATGTGTAATGTCGGATCAGGTCGTCCTTGGAGTCCGGCAACGCCAGCAGGCTTTCCCGCTCGGCGGCGGACAGGATGGAACGACGTGGCATATTTACTGATCCGTTCTCAAGTATTGATACAGGGTTTCGCGACTGATTCCGAATTCACGAGCAAGCTTGGTCTTTTGCTCGCCAGCCTCGACACGTTGGCGCAGTTCGGCAATACGCTCAGACGACAGGGATTTCTTCCTGCCACGGTAAGCCCCGCGTTGCTTGGCGAGCGCAATACCCTCGCGCTGACGCTCGCGGATCAGGGCGCGCTCGAACTCGGCGAACGCGCCCATCACCGAGAGCATCAGGTTCGCCATCGGAGAGTCTTCGCCAGTAAAACTGAGGTGTTCCTTGACGAATTCGAGCAGCCTGGCCGAACACAAGCTCAAGGACGTGCGCGAGAAGATGGCCGACTTGGCGCGCATGGAAACCGTGCTGTCTGAACTCGTGTGCGCCTGCCATGCACGAAAGGGGAATGTTTCCTGCCCGTTGATCGCGTCACTACAGGGCGAAGCAGGCCTGGCAAGGTCAGCTATGCCTTAGCGTGCTTTATTTTCCGTTTTCTGAGGTGCCCCCTACCAGCAACGCACCGCCGAAGACCGGCAGCAGGAGCGCGAGCAATTCCAGATGGTTAACCGGGGCCTGAAAGACCAGATTCAAGACCTGCAAAACCGGCTCATCCAAGCCGAGTCAAGAGCGTCCGAGCTGATAGACACTAATGCGCAATTACAACGACAAACGCATGAGCTCGAACAGGCCAATGCGATGCACAAAAGCACCTTGGATAGGCAAGTGGCCGATATCCAGAACTTGGAGCATCAACTTAACGACGCCTCGGCAAAAAACCGGGAGCGGAAGCATGAAAGCAAACAATTGGCGGATAATATTGCCGCACTCGCAAGCCAGAAAGCAGATGCCGATAAGCAGGTGGCCGTACTATCCCAAGCATTAGAGGTCACCAAAACGGATCTGAAAGCCTCTCAGAATAGAGCGGAAGTTCTGTCCGATGAGAACAAGTTGATTCTTCAGGAAAAAGCGGTGATTCAGGGGCAGTTTAAGCAGCTTCAGGAGTCACTGTCGCGATAAAGGCTTTAGTCAAACATTCATCGAAAAAGCTATATTAATCAATATATTATATACGAAGTGGCTAATTCCAACGCTTTTACCGGCCGGACCTCAAGTAGCTGCACCGGCCGCCATTTCATTCAAAGAGGCCTCGACGACAGTCAAAACTGTTCGACGCACGTCGATCTTCCATCGCACGCGCTCGACGCATCGGTCCAGGCTTTCGCTATCGTCTGCGTCCAATGCTTTGCAAAGTCGCGCCAGTTCGTCGAGCCCAATTCCGGACTCGAAGGCTGCGCGGAGAAACCGCAGCCTTCCGAGTGTTTTGTCATCGAAAATGTTATAGCCACTTTCGGTTCGCCGAGCAGGGTGCAACAAGCCGCGTATCATGTAGTCGCGCACGACATGCACGCTGACGCAAGCATCATCAGCCAGCTTCGATATCGAGTACGCATTCATACTGGGCTTTCCTCGCAGTCCTCTAGCAGCTTAAGCGCGACATCATGACCAAGGTCGAACGCACTCTCGACAGGCACGACCTCAATCCCTTGGTGGGTCGAAGCCCACGAATTTGCAATAGACGGAGACGCAAAGAAATGCACATGACAGCAAAACGAACAACGAATGTCGGGCGAAGTATCCGGAGTTCGCAGTGAAACCATTGCTTCTGCCGGTTCGACATGAAGCACTGCTTCTGGTGCAACGGTGAGAGTGATCGGCCTACCGGTGGCGGCGCAGCGGGAAGTGACACGGGCAATCTTGCCGGTCAAGGCGGGAAACATCAAGGTGTCCAGCGCACACCATGTGTACAAATGACGGCCATCCACCTCAAAAACGTGAGAGGTTTCACGTAGTGTCAGCCCCAGTCCAATGATATTGGCCTCGTCGTCATATTCCGTACCAGGTGCCTGCTCAAGTACCGTTGCAACTCTCGCTCCAGACCATCCGAGTGCGCCGGCGAGCTTTTCGCGTGATACAGGTCCCCCCATCGCTAGCTGTCGGAGCAGCGCGACAAAGAGCGTTGCGAACTCTTTAGGATGATTGCCAGATGAAAGGCTTTCGGCAATCTTTTTGGAATAAATAGTCTTGTCCATTTTCCACCTGTTATATCGGGCAGCGATCAACCGGGATAAACCTTACTCGGCGGTTACGTCCTGCGCTTAACAAAGACGAATTACTTTGTGCCTTGCCGGCGTTGCCATTCCTCGGCCAGCAGCTGGGCTTGCTGTAACTGTTCGGGCTTCATTTGAGCTGCATAGTCTGCAACGACTTTTGCTGCTGTCGGTTCTCCCGACGCTGCGGCCAGACTCATCCACTGGTATGCCTGCACCTGGTCGGGCGCGATGTCGGTAAGACCCTTTGCAAACAGCTGGGCCAGCCTGACTTGAGCCTGCGTGTGTCCCTGCTCGGCAGCGAGGCGGTACCACTTGAAAGCCTCTGCATCGTTGGCAGGAGCCGCACGCCCATTCTTATACATACCGTCGACTTCACTTCCGTAGAGGCGCCCGAGGTTGAACTGTGCATCGGCTTCACCCTGCTCGGCCGCCCTGCGGAACCACTGGATCGATGCCGCGTGGTTTTGCTTTACGCCCATACCGCATTTGTACGCAAGACCCATGATGTTCTGAGCCATGGCATCGCCAGCCCTGGCCTTCTTTTCCCAATCACTGACGGTCTCTGGCGACAATGTTTCAATCGCGGCGCCGAGCTTAGAAAAATCATAAGCCGCCAACGCTTGGTTTGGCATGCCTAACGTTGCGGTACTTGCCAGTACGATCGTCAAGCACGCGCGTACACGGCGTAATTTAAGTCTGATGTCACAAAACATAAAAACTCCTCTGTCCCTGTTTTGGTGCCCAAGGTTTAGCCGGCACAGCACGATAGCTGTGTCACATCCTTCGAAAAAGTCTGTGCCACCAGTTTGAGACCTTCAACCATGGTGAGGTAAGGGAAAAGCTGGTTAGCCAGATCCTGGACGGTCATGCGGGCCCGGATGGCAATCGCGGCAGTCTGGATGATTTCGCCTGCTTCCGGTGTCACAGCCTGGACTCCGAGAATGCGTCCGGACCCTGCCTCAGCAACAAGCTTGATAAAGCCGCGGGTATCGAAGTTGGCGAGTGCACGCGGCACATTGTCGAGCGTGAGCGTACGGCTTTCGGTTTGCAGACCAATGCGCTGGGCCTCTGCTTCACTGTAGCCTACCGTGGCAACTTGCGGATCGGTGAACACGACTGCCGGCATGGCGTCGAGATCGAGCTTTACGTCGCCGCCGGTCATATTAATGCCAGCCCGGGTACCAGCCGCGGCTGCAACGTAGACGTACTGAGGCTGGTCAGTGCAGTCGCCAGCTGCGTAAATGTTCGAAGCACTCGTGCGCATGCCTTGATCGATCAGGATGCGATGTTGCGAGTCAAACGTCACACCTGCGCGCTCGAGATTCAGGCTTGCGGTATTTGGCGTGCGGCCGGTGGCAACAAGCAATTGATCCACCTTTAACTCGCCCTGCGCGGTCGTCAGGATGAATTGGCGGTCGCAATAGGTCACGGCACTCGCCTGCGTCTGTGTCAGCACCGTGATGCCTTCCGCACGGAAAGCTGCAGTCACGGCCTCGCCAATGGCAGGGTCGTCACTGGCAAACAAGGTGCGCCGGGCCAGGACCGTCACCTCGCTGCCCAAGCGCGCAAACGCTTGTGCCAGTTCCAGTGCTACGACCGAGGCGCCAATTACTGCCAGCCGTTTAGGAATGGCTTCGCTAACCAGGGCTTCGGTGGACGTCCAATATGGCGTTCCTGCAAGACCAGGCAACGGCGGGATGGCAGCGCTTGCACCAGTGGCAATGAGACAGCGATCGAAGGCCACTTCGCGAGTGTCACCTTCTGCCGCTTCCACGATAAGCGTTTGGCCATCCTTGAATCGGGCGCTGCCTCGCACCAGATTGATCGACGGATTGCTTTCGAGGATGCTTTCATATTTAGCATGACGCAGCTCGTCCACACGGGCCTGCTGTTGCGCCAGCAGACGGTCACGCAGGACAACTGGGGGCGTTGCCGACAGTCCCACGTCAAAAGGACTTTCGCGTCGCAGATGAGCGATATGCGCTGCCCGAATCATGATCTTAGAAGGGACGCAGCCCACGTTGACGCAGGTGCCGCCGATAGTTCCCCGCTCGATCAGGGTGACACGGGCACCGTTTTCAGCTGCCTTCAGCGCTGCTGCCACAGCGGCGCCGCCAGTACCGATGATCGCCACATGCAGCTGACCTGCCGGTTTCTCCACCGCGCGCTCGCCGCTCAGCCACTGGGCGGCTTTGCCAAGGAGTCCTGGCTGTTCAACACTGCGCTCTTTGCTTTCAAATTCGTCTGTAGGCGTAGCACCGTAACCAAGGGCGCCCACTGCTGCTACGAGCGCGGACACGTCAAGCCTATTGCCTGTGACTTGCGCCTTGTTCGATGGATAATCGACAGCCGCTCGCGTTACGCCGGGGACCGCCAGCAGCGCGTCCTCAACGTGCCTTGTACAACTTGGGCAAGTCATTCCCGCCACGCTCAAACCAACTTCGTTTAACTCTTGCATTCCGCTCTCTCTTTTATCCGTTGTGCCCAAGCCAACTAGTACGACGCCTCGGTCACTGAATCGGTTGTGCGCTTCAGGGAACAGGCTCCGTGGGTCGTTTACAGGCTGCTCACGCGATGACGACCGGCAGAATCGCCTGAGCGGCATCTCTGCCGTGGTTCTAGCGATGCTGCCGTTATTTGTTGCCTTACTTCTTCAGCTCAGATGGGTAGCCTACATCCGTCGTCGCCTTGCTAAGCGCCTGGACGTTGGTCTTCGCATCGTCAAACGTTACGACGGCAAGCTTGGTTGAGAAGTCGACCTCGGTCTTGCTAACACCGTCGACCTTGCTCAAGGCCTTTTTAATGGTGATAGGACAAGTCGCGCAGGTCATGCCAGGAACGGCCAAGGTGACCGTCTGCGTGGCGGCCCACACCGGGGCAACAGCGGCGGCGAGGGCAAGGGAGGCAAACAGTTTCTTCATGATGAACTCCTGGTTAATAGAAAAATGGAACGACATAGGGAAATCCAAGCGCGACCAGGACCAGCACGGCCACGATCCAGAAAATCAGCTTGTAGGTGGCGCGCACCTGCGGAATCGCGCAGACCTCACCTGGCTTGCATGCCTGCACGGGCCGGTAAATCCGCTTCCAGGCGAAGAACAGCGCCACTAGCGCCGCGCCGATGAACAACGGTCGATAGGGTTCCAGCACCGTCAGGTTGCCGATCCAAGCACCGGAGAAGCCCAGGGCGACCAGTACTAGCGGCCCCAGGCAGCAGGTCGATGCAAGAATGGCGGCCAGCCCGCCGGCGAAGAGCGCACCGCGCCCGTTTTGTGGTTCAGACATACGTTGGCCCTTTTGAATTTGGATTGGATAGCGTAACCTTACTTCCGTACTCATGTACGGAGTCAAGCGATATGGAAAATAATTTGGAAAACCTGACCATTGGCGTTTTTGCCAAGGCGGCCGGGGTCAACGTGGAGACAATCCGCTTCTATCAGCGCAAGGGCCTGTTGCCGGAACCGGACAAGCCTTACGGCAGCATCCGCCGCTATGGGGAGGCGGACGTGGTTCGGGTGAAATTCGTGAAATCGGCACAGCGGCTGGGGTTCAGTCTGGACGAGATTGCCGAGCTGTTGCGGCTCGACGATGGCACCCACTGCGAGGAGGCCAGCAGCCTGGCCGAACACAAGCTCAAGGACGTGCGCGAGAAGATGGCCGACTTGGCGCGCATGGAAACCGTGCTGTCTGAACTCGTGTGCGCCTGCCATGCACGAAAGGGGAATGTTTCCTGCCCGTTGATCGCGTCACTACAGGGCGAAGCAGGCCTGGCAAGGTCAGCTATGCCTTAGCGTGCTTTATTTTCCGTTTTCTGAGGTGCCCCCTTGTTGTTCATAAACGCTCTTGATGTTTTGGCAGATTTTTCATTGTGCGGTTGTGTATATGCCGAAGCGCGCCGGGCATAGCCGGGTGCGCTTCTTACATACTTCCACATGCAAAATAACGTCAGGGTGACGTGAAAATTACTTTTCCGTCAGCAACACGTCAACAATGCT
This sequence comes from Pseudomonas mandelii, assembly GCF_900106065.1. Lineage (NCBI taxonomy): Bacteria > Pseudomonadati > Pseudomonadota > Gammaproteobacteria > Pseudomonadales > Pseudomonadaceae > Pseudomonas > Pseudomonas mandelii. The sequence goes on along the minus strand of NZ_LT629796.1, from coordinate 5,767,890 downwards.
CAGTGCTGGCTCCTGCAGTCCGTTCCTGATACGCGGTACTCCAGAATATGCAGGTTTCCGCTCGAATCCTCGTAGGTCATTTGCGCAGGCATCACATCGCAGTTGCCATTGGTCGACGTGACGTGAATGACCTTGGCGATGTCGAGCTTCATGCCATAGCGGTAGTGAGTGACTTCTGGCGGGTTCTTGCCTTGGGCGCTAGCGTATTCGCGCATGGATTGCTCGTTGGCCTGGATCATCTTACCGTACAGGCGATCGGAACTGCCATCGGCCCATACGGTGGATGACAGCAGAGTCGCACTCACTATCAGCAGCAGTCTTAGGTGTTTCATAACGGCGATCTCCTCTCGGGTTTTCGATCCACGATTCAACTCTACCTCCGTAGTTAAGTACGGAATCAAGGAGGGAGGAAATGAAGGTCCTGGTTTATGGCGCCGAGATAAGATGGTAGGGCTTAAGTACACTTTCGTCGGGTAACAGCAGCGCATTACTGCGCCACCGCCCCCAAAGAACCGGGCATGAGAGTCGCGCCTCATCCGGCTCAAGTCTTTCGTCAGCACCATGGTCTAGTACCGGGCAATCAATCCACGTCTATCGCAGCTCGACGTTGGGCAAAGTAAGACGACCACGCAGGATCACAGGGATTGGCCAAGTTACGTAGTGCCGTTTCTCGATCCGGCTTAGGTATGTGCGCCACGTAATCACGCTTGATCGTCTTCACGAAGCTCTCGGCCATGCCGTTGCTCTGCGGGCTGCGAACTGGGGGGTCACCGGCTGCAAGCCGATCTGTCGAGCAAACAGGCACGTCTGGTCGGCGGTGTACGCCGAGCCGTTATCGCTTAGCCATTGCACCGGCGTGGCGGGCAGTTGATCACCGAAGCGCCTCTCCACGCTTTCCAGCATCAAGTCGCGGATATCATCGCCGCTGTACCCGGTCGGGCTCGCGACCTAGCCGATGGCCTCGCGATCACAGCAGTCCAGGGCGAAGGTTACGCTCAATTTGGCTCCGTCCTCGCAGCGGAACTCAAAGCCGTCCGAGCACCAACGCGTATCGCTGGTTTGCACCGCAATACGGCCTTCGTGCCGACGCGGCACGCCGGGCTGTTTTCGTAGACAGATTCAGCAGCGGTTGCAGGTGCTCGCCGCACTGGATCACCCAGCGCGCCAGGGTTTGGCGGGGGATATCGACGCCGTGACGACCGAGGATTTTTTTGAAGCGGTGCAGCGGCAGACCATCGACGTATTTGGTGATCAACAGCATCGCCAGGACGCTAGGACTGGCCATGCTCTTTTCGATCAGTTGAGCCGGTTTGTCGGCGGTGACCGGTGCGGCTTCACAGCCGCGGCAGCCGTAGACCTTGTCCGCTGGTTCCCTTCACAACCACTGGCCAACGCAGAGCGTTTTACCCATGCAGCGAAACGATTAGCGGACAGGAAACGGTCCCGTGGCTCGCACAACAGTCGTGAACCAGTTGCACCAAAACAGACTCGATCCGTCGCAGATCCGCGAGCTTGCCACGCACATCCCCAAGCTTCTGCTCGGCGAGCACGCGCGCTTCATCACAGTGAGCGCCGTCATCGAGCCTCAACAGCCCGGCCACTTCTTCGAGGCTAAAGCCCAGCCGTTGCGCGGACTTTACGAATTTCACCCGGGCGACATCGGGGGTTGGGGAGCAATGGAACTGAAAACCAACGTAAGCCGAATTAGAGTTCGTTTTACTCGTCAGCGACTGCGAATTAACGAACTTTGATTCGTGAGAAAGGTTTATTGCACTGATTTTCGGGTGTTGGTGACCTTTCCTCGCGATAGCGGAAACGGTTTCATAAAACGGTCGTTTTTCGAAACTATCCAGACGTTGCAAGGGTTTGCGGGGCAGCGACTGAGCTTAAGTGCACTTTCTGTTCCGTTGCTCCCCCAACCCCTATTTCCAGCAGCGAGGTGATGAATTCGTTTTGCTGTTGTGCGGCGGCGACAAAAGCAGCCAAAGCCGTGATATTGAAGCGGCTAAAAAACTCGCCAGCGAGTGGAGGTCAGAATGAGCGAAAAAATTTACGACTACGACCCAGCAGCAGCCCTAGACGGCCCTGAAGCAATCGCCGTCTTCATGGCGGAGCCCTGCCATTTCCTCTCAGCGCCATAATCCAGGACCTTCATCTCCTCTCTCCTTGATTCCGTACTTAACTACGGAGGTAGAGTTGAATCGTGGATCGAAAACCCGAGAGGAGATCGCCGTTATGAAACACCTAAGACTGCTGCTGGTAGTGGGTGCGACTCTGCTGTCATCCACCGTATGGGCCGAGGGCGGGAGCGACCGAGCGATTGAGCGAATTGCTGCACGCGAGAGGGCTGAAGCGACCCTGGTGGCGGAAACCGTCAAGGAGATTAAGCAACTGGGCCCCACGGCGGCAGGCCGTAGCGAAGCGCAGCCCGCCTGTCCGCCTGCAAAGTAGAGCCTGTGCTACTCGACCAGATGCAACGTGAGCCCACTCTGCTGAGGCGCGAGGGCAAATAGCAATACCAAACTGTGCCCTTTGCAAGTGCTCCTTTGGCCATTCAGCGGCGCTCATTGAGCGCCGCTTTTTTCTAAGCGCAAGCCGACCAACAGGGGCGCCTTACGCAACGGGAAATCCTCGGTTAACGCCCGAGTTGTCCCCATGCAGCGAAACGATCAGCGGACAGGAAACAGTCCCGTGGCTCGCACAACAGTCGTGAACCAGTTGCTCCAAAACTGACTCGATCCGTCGCAGATCCGCGAGCTTGCCACGCACATCCCCAAGCTTCTGCTCGGCGAGCACACGCGCTTCATCGCAGTGAGCACCGTCATCCAGCCTCAACAGCCCGGCCACTTCATCGAGGCTAAAGCCCAGCCGTTGCGCGGATTTAACGAATTTCACCCGGGCGACATCCGCCTCACCGTAACGGCGAATGCTGCCGTAGGGCTTGTCCGGTTCGGGTAACAGCGCCTTGCGTTGATAGAACCGGATGGTTTCCACGTTGACCCCGGCCGCCTTGGCGAAAGCGCCAATGGTCAGGCTTTCCAAATTGTTTTTCATACCGCTTGATTCCGTACATGACTACGGGACTAACCTTAAACCATCGATCAAATGCTCGAAAGGAGAAATGCATGTCTGAACCATCAAACGGGCGCGCCCCTCTTGTCGCCGGGGGGCTTGCGGCGATTCTCGCCTCGGCTTGCTGTCTCGGGCCGCTGATTCTGATCGCACTGGGATTCAGCGGGGCCTGGATCGGTAACCTGACCGTGCTGGAACCGTACCGCCCGCTCTTCATCGGCGCGGCACTGGTGGCGCTGTTCTTCGCCTACCGGCGCATTTTCCGCCCCGCTCAAGCCTGCGCACCGGGCGAGGTCTGCGCCATCCCTCAGGTACGTACCTCCTACAAGCTGCTGTACTGGCTGGTGGCGGCCTTGGTGCTGGTCGCGCTCGGCTTCCCCTACATCCTTCCCTTGTTCTACTGATCAGGAGTTCACCATGAGAAAACTGCTCGCATCCTTAGCCCTCGCCAGCCTGGTCGCCACACCCGTCTGGGCGGCCACGCAGACCGTCACCCTGGCGGTGCCGGGCATGACCTGCGCCGCCTGCCCGATTACGGTGAAGACGGCGTTGACCAAGGTCGATGGCGTGACCAAGGCTGAGGTGAGTTTCGAGAACCGCGAGGCCATCGTCACCTTCGACGATACCAAGACCAATGCCCTGGCGCTGACTAAGGCGACCGAGGACGCTGGCTATCCGTCCAGCGTCAAGCAATAGGAGGGACTTCCGATGGCAAATCCTCTCAATCTGTTCACGCGGATCGGTGACAAAGCCGGCTCCGTCGGCGTGCTGATTTCTGCCATAGGCTGCGCCATGTGCTTTCCCGCCCTTGCTAGTCTGGGGGCCGCGTTCGGTCTGGGCTTTTTGAGCCAGTGGGAAGGCCTGTTCATCACCACGCTGCTGCCTCTGTTTGCTGGACTGGCTCTGCTCGTCAATGCCCTCGGCTGGCTCAATCATCGGCAGTGGCGACGGACTGCGCTCGGCCTGATCGGTCCTACCCTGGTACTGGCAGCGGTATTTTTTATGCGGGCTTATGGCTGGCGGAGCGGTTGGCTGCTCTATATCGGCCTGGCCCTCATGTTTGGGGTGTCGATATGGGATCTCGTGTCGCCCGCTCATCGCCGTTGTGGGCCGGATGCCTGTCCGACGCCGCCAAACCAGTGAACCTGACAAGAGACGATCTAATGAGTAACGAAATGACCGAACTGAAAATCATTGGTATGACCTGCGCCTCCTGTGTCGTGCATGTGAAAGAGGCCTTGGAGAAGATTCCGGGCGTGCATCGGGCGGATGTTTCCTACGCCAGCGGGAAGGCCGAACTGAAGGTCGACGAGGGCGCAAGCCGTGAGCAGATGCAGGCCGCTGTCGAGGCCCTGGGGTATCGAGCGGCGTTCGAAGACGCCATGGTACAAGCCCGTCCTGGCCTGCTCGATAAGGCACGGGGTTGGTTGAGCAGCACTGACGCCGGGAAAGAGGGCGACAAGCTCCACGTCGCGGTCATCGGCAGTGGTGGCGCCGCCATGGCGGCCGCGCTCAAGGCGGTGGAAGGCGGTGCCCGCGTCACCCTGATCGAGCGCGGCATCATCGGCGGCACCTGCGTCAACGTGGGCTGCGTGCCCTCCAAGATCATGATTCGTGCCGCGCATGTGGCCCATCTGCGCCGCGAGAGCCCGTTCGACGCCGGGCTTTCCGCCATGACGCCGACCGTCCTACGCGAACGTCTGCTCGCGCAGCAACAAGACCGTGTCGCCGAACTGCGCCACGCCAAGTACGAAAGCATCCTGGAGAGCACGCCGGCGATCAGCGTGCTGCGCGGCACCGCCCGTTTCCAGGACGGCCACACGCTCAGCGTGAAACTGGCCGAGGGTGGCGAGCACATCGTAGCCTTCGACCGCTGCCTGGTCGCCACCGGCGCAAGCGCGGCCGTTCCACCGATTCCAGGACTGAAAGACACGCCGTACTGGACCTCAGACCAGGCACTGGCGAGCGATACAATCCCTAAGCGGCTCGCCGTGATCGGCGCCTCCGTAGTGGCAGTGGAACTGGCGCAGGCCTTCGCCCGGCTGGGTAGCGAGGTCACGATCCTGGCACGCAGTGCGATGTTCTTCCACGAAGACCCGGCCATCGGCGCGGCGGTGACGGAGGCCTTCCGTATGGAGGGCATCGAAGTGCTGGAGCAAACGCAAGCCAGCCAGGTGTCCCACGCCAACGGCGAGTTCGTACTGGCCACCAACCATGGTGAGTTACGTGCCGACCAACTGCTCGTCGCCACCGGCCGCACGCCCAATACCCAGGGCCTGAACCTGGAAGCGGCCGACGTGCAGCTGGACGAGCGCGGCGGCATCCAGATCGACGAGCGCATGCGCACCAGCGCAGCGGATATCTATGCGGCCGGCGACTGCACCGACCAACCGCAGTTCGTCTACGTCGCGGCAGCGGCTGGCACCCGCGCGGCAATCAACATGACCGGCGGCGAGGCCAAGCTCAATCTCGACGTCATGCCGGCCGTGGTGTTCACCGATCCGCAAGTGGCCACCGTCGGCTACAGCGAAGCCGAAGCGCAGCACGCCGGGATCGAAACCGACAGCCGCACCTTGACCCTGGACAACGTGCCGCGCGCGTTGGCCAACTTCGACACGCGGGGTTTCATCAAGTTGGTTGCCGAAGCGGGCTCCGGCCGACTGCTGGGAGTGCAGGCTGTGGCCCCGGAAGCAGGAGAACTGATCCAGACGGCGGTACTCGCCATCCGCAACCGTATGACCGTGCAGGAATTGGCTGACCAGTTGTTCCCCTACCTGACGATGGTCGAGGGACTGAAACTCGCCGCACAGACCTTTAACAAAGACGTCAAACAATTGTCCTGCTGCGCAGGGTAATGAGAGAGGGAGGTTGAAACATGAGCAACACGGCAGACGATCTCGGTAGGTGCGACAGCCTACGCAAGACATGGCAGTTGGTCAGCTTCTGGGGCCTGCCTGCCGTCGTGGCGACGATAGCGATTGTTCTGTCTAATCGACGCCCCGCGTTGTTCCTGGCAGCAGGCGCCGCGCTGGCCGTGATGGGCGGCGCCTGCCTGGTCAACGCCACGCGTTGTCGCCGCCTTCACTGCTACATAACGGGGCCTCACTTCCTGTTGCTCGCAGTTGGTGCGCTATTGGCTTATGTGTTTGACCAAAACGGCGAGCATCTCTCCAGGTTGTGGCTGCTACTGGCTCTGGGAGCTGCACCGTTGCTCATCTGGCTACCTGAGCGCCTAGCCGGAAGGAAATATCTGAGCGCCCCAGTTTGCGGTGAAGGTCGGGAGTGTCGGCGATGAATGCCTACTCCATATCCAGATTGGCCGAGGACGCGGGCGTCAGTGTCCATATAGTCCGAGATTATATGCTGCGCGGCTTGCTGCACCCCGCGCGGCGCACGGAAAGCGGTTACGGCATTTTCGATGAGCGGTCCCTGGCGCGGCTGTGCTTCGTACGTGCCGCCTTTGAGTCCGGTATCGGGCTCGACGAATTGGCGCGGCTCTGTCGAGCGCTCGATGCAGACGATAGTACCGATGTGATCGGGTGTATCGACCGCTTGCTTGGGCAAATCGCGACCCGGCTGGCAGCTTTAGACGCAGTGAAAACGGAGTTGGCCGGGCTGACTCATCGTGCCATCGAAGGTCACACCCATGCGTAATACCAACCAATCCGAATCAATCAAGATGCCCCGCTGGCACGCCTACACGTGGGGTGTGCTCGCCGCGCTCACTTGCCCCTGCCATCTGCCGGTGCTGGCATTACTGCTCTCGGGGACTGCGGCCGGGGCCTTCGTCAGCGAGCATTGGAGCCTCGCGACGCTCGTGCTGACGGTTCTCTTCGTCCTCTTCCTGAGAGCGGCTCTACGGGCCTTTCGGAAGCGGGCGTGACCCGCTCGGAGCACGGCGCGGTCTCCGCTGCCGAGTTGCGGCAGGCTTGGGAGCGTTGGGAATTGTTGCTGCACTGCCAGCCGCAGGTCGATCTGCGCGCAGGTTCGATCGCAGGTGTGGAAGAGTTACTAGGTTTTCTTGGACGATGGAGAAACCCCATCATGAACGCAAACGACACCCCCACTATCAGTTGCTGCGAATGTTGCAAGGAAATTTCCCTTGACGCCGCACTGACGCCGGAAGGTACCGAGTACGTCGTGCACTTCTGTGGCCTTGAATGCTATCAGCGCTTCATATCGCGCGCGGATAAGAGAGCGGCATCCGAGCCTGATCACCCCTACACCAGAGGTCAGTACCCGTCACGACGACTAATCTTTGCCTCTGGAAAGTGGCTCTGGTTTTTTTTAGAAAGCGTGAGTCCATTGAGATTTAATGCAAGTCCGCTCGTGGCTAATGTAAGCCCGAAGGCTTCGTCAGTAGTTTTATCTAGGCCGATGCCCGGGAGGATGGCAGCGTGCCTACAGGGCGTCAAAACCGGCTACCCAGAGTCAAATTCACCCCACAGTACAGCGATGCTATAGAGTTACTCGTCAGTCCTGCAGCATCAGTTTTACTCTGCACCTCCATTGTATTCAGTCTGCCGGCAGCCCATTTGCACGAATAGTCTAGTCCTGATAGTCAGGAGCAAGCGCTGCCAAAGGAGCAACGTGTTTAGAACCCGCCTGCAAGCATGAACATAAAGCAGAAATATCCTCTTGAAGGGCCATCGCCTGCGCCCAAATACTGTCGACATCACTGGTAGCCACAGTGAGGGGGAAACCTTCCAGTACCGTCATGGCCATGCCATGCAGGCGTAGGAAGTCTTCTCGAATGCTGCCGACCCCTCCGATTTCAGCAAGGCAGGCATCCAGCCGGTCGACCAAGTTGAGCAACTGAGCGGTGTCGTAGCTTGCACGCAGAGAGTCGAGTACCTTGGTATCGACGTCCCCATAAGGTGTCACGCGGAACGAAGCTGGCGGGATATGCATCAGTTCGTCACCTCAACGTTGCTGTCAGACATCTGTTTCGCACGCATTGATCCCGCAGCCTGCTGGAAAATGGAATCCTTGATCCAGGGTTCCGGTGGGCGTTTGAGTTTCAGGTTGAACTCCCCAAAACGTTTGACATTGCTGGTTAGGTAGGGGCTGAGAAACGATACGTCGTCGTCAGTGAACTGCCAGCCATCACGGGCGAGCTTCTGCAGGATGCGCATCATGTCCACGGTGTTCTGCAGGATCACCGACGAGGCCACCATGTCGTTGTAGCGCAGGCGTTTCTGTTGCTCGTCCGGATCGTTTTCGGCGATCACGTCACCGCCAAAGGACAGCCACTTAGAGAAGCCGTTGTAGGACTCGATCTTATTGGTGTTGGCGGTGACTTCCTGGCGCAACTCGCGGCTGCCGATCCAGTTGAGTAGGAAGATCGTCCGGATCACGCTGCCCAGCGCTTGCGCGGCATGATAGAGCTTGTTGCGCCGACTGTAGGAGCCAAGTTTGCGCAGCAGCATAGGTGAGGAAATCTTGCCGGCCTGGATTGACAACGCGACCTGCATCAGATCCTGCCAGTGGGTTTCGATCAGGTGCCAGTCGGCGGTGTCGGTGAACAGACGGTTGATGTGTTTATACGAAACGCCGCGATCTGGCCGGCACATCACCAGGTCGCGCCAGTTGCGGATACGCGGCATCAGATTGATGCCCAGCAGATGAGTGAAGGCGAACACCGTGGCCGACTGGCCCTGGGTGTCAGAGTACACCGTATCGGGTTCGACGCTGAGGTCGACCTTGAGCAACCCCTCAATCACATAGATTGCCTCCCAGATACCAGGCGGGATGAAGTGCTGGAACACCGCGATGTAGTTATTGGCCACGTGTCGGTACGCCACGGCCCCCATCTTGCGATAGCGGAAGTGGTAGCCGGCCAGCAGATTGTCGTCATAGAAGTCGAACTGCGTACCGTCCGCGGCCACCGCCTTGCCATCGCCCCAGAGCTTGGGCAGGTCAAGTTGCAGATAGAGTTCCACCAGCTCGCGGTTAGCCTTGTCTAACTTCTCAAGCGAGAGATGGCGGCGATTCGTATAGGACAGCATGTGCGGCGTGACATTACCGGCCAGATGCCGTGCGGCCTGGTTGGGGCCAAGGTTGCAGCCCATGGCGAAGATCGTCATCAGGTAGCGCTCGGCCGGTTCTTTGAGCTTTGGCTCGTTGCCGGACATCGGCCCGAAATGCCGAGTGAACTGAATCCAATGCTCAATGTTGGCCATGATGTCGAGCACGTGCCTGGCCGGCATGCGCTGCATAAGCGCCGTCTGTAGCGAGATGGCCGAAGGCGGGATGTCCCGCGCTATCACTCGGCGTAGCACCGGTTCGCCGGCTTCATTGATCGATACGTCACCTCGGCAAGAAGGGAATTTTTCATCCAGATGCTGCGCGGTTTCCTCCAGCTGAATCTTGAGGGAGGCGACAAACTCCTTCGCCGTGCCAGGCAGCCCCACCTTTTCGCAGTAGGCCGGTAGACGATGGAAACATTCTTCCCAGGGCAGCAACTGCTTACGGTAGTCGGCGAAAGATTCCGACCCCAGCACGCACATATCACCCGAGCGCAGCTCACTGGCCAGGTAAGAGAACACGCAGACTTCCAGATAGCGCCGGTTGGTAGGTGGCCCTTCACTGGCAGGACGACGCACGACCTTAACCCAGCGCTCCGACGCAAACGACAAGTCGACATGCTCGTCGATCCACTCGCGGTGTAGATTTTCGCTGTCCTGGATGAGCTGAAGCGCCTGGATAAGTGAGCGATCCTGAGTCGTGGGTTCCAGTTGAAGAAGGTGGCTCAGACGGAACAACAGCGAGCGATGGGACTTGAAGTGCTTCCAGATCAGCGGCAGGTAGTTGTTACCGCCCGTAGCCTGGACTTCGGCGCAAGTCTCGCGCAACCGATCCAGGTTGCCATCGGGAGAGAGGAATTCCCGGATCAGACTGCCAGCCTCCTGGTCATCCGGTTCCTGAACAAGAATCTGCACCACGCCATCCAGGGTGGCCGCCAGTTGCTCCAGCTTCTGGCGTTGCCGCGCCTGGATTTGCTCCAACTCCTCCTTGGCGCGTTTGTGGATCGTCGAAATCCGTCGGATGAACATCTCGGCCAGGTGATCCCGAGTTCGCACCCGCATCCGATAGATCAAGGCCAGCATCAGTGTGTAGCGTTTCGGCAGCGAGCAGTCCTTCAGCTCGGCGACGTCCGACGCGGCGGCTTGGGTGGCGAAGTGGCGGATCTTAGCATCGACGACCCCCTCAAGAATGGCATCCAGATCTCCGAAGCTCTCTAACCACGCCAGGTGGTCGATCAACACCTCCAGGTGCTTGCGGGAAGGCTTCTTGGGTGCCTGCTTGAGTGCGTTGAAGTCACTCTGCCGACGCCCGAAATCCGTGTCGAGCAGCTCCTTTAGCTTGTAGATCACCTCGATTGGCGCTCGGAGCACGATCAGGTTGAAGGTAACTTCCTGAGCACTCGCCAAAGCGGTTTCTGCGATGTTGTTGAGCGTCGAATAAGCCGGAAGCTCATAGCCACGCTGAATCAGCTCATCAAGCATGGCATTAATGAGATCGACTCGCTGCTCAAGCACTACAGCGCAGTCACGTGCGATTTCCTCAGTGATCGCTAGCCCGTCGCTGCTATAGAAGGGTGTAACCTGCAGGTACTGCCGAACCGCCGCTTGGTGTCGGTAAAGGGTGCGGGGGTTGCTGTAGCGCGGAGCTATTCGTGCGCCGTAGCGAAGGCATTGTCGGACATGACTGATGAGCTCCTGAGGAAGCTCCTCGAACGGAACAAAATAGTGTAGCTGCTGAAACACCTTTAGTTGGATTGCCAGCCCAATCGATAGCGCTGGACTCTTAGCGGTGTTATTGACCCATTCGATCTCTGAATCAGACAGGGAATAGCATCGATGCAGCTCCTTAGCTGGCAACTGACTGGGCAAGAGCGGGTAGGCTGTCCTTTCCACCGAAGCCATTGAGTTCATCCCCCAAGTAAGGCAAAACATCAGCATAGACGGCTAGTCAGGCGGGGGATGACCAGCAATCAAGAACTCAATAAATTTCCTTTTAGTTCAATATCTTGCAGAACGAATGTCCTAATTTTTGCCTTATCTCGGCATAACCCCTATTAGTTTCAAGCTGCAAGCGGCAAGTAAAAGCCCTGTCCTGGTGATGGGGCTTTTTGCATTCGAGGCTGAATGGATTTGGGTGCCCTCAACCACAACGAATATAGTTAGCCTGCTTCCTTTTATACCCCACCCAAGCCATGATGCAGTTCTCCCACCGCCGCCCGCGAACGAGCCGTCATGTCTGTGCAGCAACTGCCACCGCAAAGCTCCATGGCGATCACCCTGCAGATCGTCTCCATCGTTTTCTATACCTTTATTGCCTTCCTCTGCATCGGCCTGCCGATTGCGGTGTTACCCGGCTATGTCCATGAGCAGCTGGGTTTCAGCGCGATCGTCGCGGGACTGACCATTGGCTCCCAATACCTGGCCACCCTGCTCAGCCGCCCGATGGCCGGGCGCATGTCAGACACCATTGGCACCAAACGGGCAATTGTCTACGGCCTGTCCGGGATTGTGCTGAGCGGTGTGCTGACGTTGATTTCAACCTTGCTGCAAAGCTTTCCACTGCTGAGCCTGTTGATCCTGATCGCCGGACGTTTGTTGCTCGGCATCGCCCAGGGCTTGATTGGCGTGGGCACGATCAGCTGGTGCATGGGCCAGGTCGGCGCGGAGCACACCGCGCGCTCGATTTCATGGAACGGCATTGCGTCTTACGGCGCCATTGCGATCGGGGCGCCGCTGGGCGTGGTGATGGTCGCCGAGTACGGCTTCGCCAGCCTGGGGATCGCGTTGTCATTGCTGGCCCTGGCCGCCTTGTTGCTGATCCGCAATAAACCCTCGGTGCCGGTGATTCGTGGCGAACGCCTGCCCTTCTGGGCGGTGTTCGGGCGTATTGCGCCCTTCGGTGCCAGCCTGAGCCTGGCCTCCATCGGTTACGGCACCCTGACGACCTTTATCACCTTGTATTACGTCAGCCGTGGCTGGACCGGCGCGGCCTGGTGCCTGACGGTCTTCGGGATCTGCTTTATTTTGTCGCGCTTGCTGTTTATCTCCGCGATCAGCCGCTTCGGCGGTTTCACCTCGGCGATTGTGTGCATGAGCATTGAAACGGTGGGCCTGGTGCTGCTGTGGCTAGCGCCTTCGACCGCTTATGCGCTGATCGGCGCGGGCCTGGCCGGGTTCGGTCTTTCGCTGGTGTACCCGGCGCTGGGGGTGGAAGCAATCAAGCAAGTGCCCAACTCCAGTCGCGGCGCGGGTTTGAGTGCTTATGCGGTGTTTTTCGACCTGGCACTGGCGATTGCCGGGCCGTTGATGGGCGCGGTGGCGTTGAATCTTGGGTATTCGTGGATTTTCTTCAGTGCGGCGATGTTGTCTGTCACCGGGCTCGGCTTGACCTTATTGCTGAAGCGTCGCGCAATCAGCTGACACCGCAGGGCTGGCGTGGAAATTACTGATCCGCAGTCTGCATCCCGGCCCGGGTAGGCTTGCCCAGCGCGTGCGAGAAGAACCGCCCGGCTTCGGACACCATGTTGCGATGGATGTCTTCGCGGTCAACACCATCTGCATCGGTGCACAGCGCCGGCATGGCGGCGATCTGCTCTTCATTGCACGGCGCCATGAACACGAAGTGCCCTGCCCCAGCCAGCAATTTGAAGTCTGGTGCAATCGGCAGCTTGCGCGCCAAGGCGGCGGCATTTTTGTCGAACGCCACCAGTTTGTCGCCATCACCGCTGTAGAGCAGCACCGGCACATGCACGTCGGCCAGGGTGTGGCGGCCGAATTTCAGACTCAGCGGCGCCATCAGCAGCAAGGCATGGACACGTGGATCCGCCACAGGCTGCAAATCATCCCGGTCGACAATCAGCTCGCCCTGGGTGTTGCAGGCATCGTGGTCGTCCGGGCGTTCCTGGCAGTAGCGGCGCAGACGATCCAAGTCAGGCGTGGCGCCGGAGAGGATCAGCGCCGTTTCGCCGCCCGCCGAGTAACCGATCACGCCGACCTGATCGGCATTGACGAAAGGCGCGAGCATACGGTCGCCCAAGGTCGCGGTAATGGCTTCGGAAATCTGGATGGGCCGGCCGTAAAGGTTACTCAACGTACCGAGGCGGCTGTGGTCTTGGGAGTTGTCACCGGGATGGATCACCGCCACCACCACAAACCCTTTGCGTGCCAGCGAGGTGGCGAGGTCGTGCAGCGCCAGCGGGGTACCGGTGTTGCCGTGGGACAGCATCAGCATCGGGAAACGGCCCATGGCGACGCGGGTGTCTTCCCCTGCCTCGACCGTGTAACCCTCGATTTTGCTGGTGTGTTCCCGGTCGCTCGAGGGATAGAACGCGATGGCGCGCATCGGCTGCAAGTCCAGAGGATCGAGAAAACTCATCTCATGGAAGCCGACGCTCCAGTGAGGGTGCGGCGCAGGCGCGGCGTGCACTGAATTCAGGCTGCTGAGCAGGCAAATCAGAAACA